>DASRDJ010000070.1:0-4936 GCA_035652655.1 Terriglobales bacterium | reverse complement strand
GGCCTCGATTCCGTTGAGTTTCGGGAGCCCGATGTCGAGCAGAATCAAGCCTGGTTGTAATTCTTCGGCCTTTTGAACCGCCTCGAATCCGTCTGCTGCCTCGCCAACGATCTGCAATTCCGGTCTAGCTGCCAGTAGCGCGCACACGAATCGCCGAAACGGTTCGTAATCATCGACCACAAGGACCCGGCTGAATGATGTTTTCAAAGAAGCACCCTTTACAAGGCCAAACCCGACACCGAGGGTCTAGTTGCTGCATTCAACAGATAAATCTCTAACAAGTCTGGCTGGGGGACTCATCCGAAAAGAGTGATTGAAAACTACACCACACACAATACCGAGAGAACTGGAGACACCACTGTCAGAATTGACGGGTGCTCAAGTCTCGAAGATGTGCTCACAAGGAAAAGTCCCTCCCGGGGTCCGAGTAGTTGATCCCTGGTGGGATTCATTTCCGGGAGGGACCTTGTGGCTTGCCGTCATGTTCGTTCGAGGTTCCCAAAGAACGGCACCCGTGTCTCCTGTCATTAATCACAGTTCTGGGGTCCTGCATCGCGCCCCCGCGATGGGCTACTGTGCGAACTGTAGTTTGATAGTTATTAAAATATCGCAGTATCAGGAGCGAGCAATGCCAATGCCCAGCGATCCGACGCCCGTGCGGTCGGCACTCTATCGCATTCTCTCTGCATTAGACTGTAACCGCATCACGGTTGGCATTCTGCAGCGATGCCTTCCGTTTGAGTTCCCACTTTGAATGTTCGGGAAAGTATTGAAGGCGATGTAGAGCCCTTCAGTTGCACCTGCAGAGTAAATCGGTAGCATGGCCCTGACCGCCCGAGCTCTTCAGCCGAAGGGCGACCGCATACATCAATTGCGTCTCCTCCATTGAGCGTAGAGCTGCGGACCGGGACAGATTCAAGACCCATGACGGCTGCAGGTATGTAAACCCACCGGTGCGAGGTCGCGTCCCACCGATCCAATAGCACGCCCCAAACCCTCCGCTCCCCTGAGTGCGCTCTGAGATGGGGATGAACTGAACCAGAACGGAAGATTTGCCGGCGTTTCTTAACAGACCCACATAAGTCTTCGTGGTCGGAGCGCCGATGATCATGCGGCTGGGATCGGGCGGCGTCACCTGAACTTCCATCTGCAAGCGTCTCTGGGCGCCAGCCGTTGTGGTTAGAGCGCCGATGAGCGACACGGCGATGGTCACGAAGGCACGACCCATCCTCTTATCCATGCCAATGACACTCATACTCATTTGGACACCCTCGCGGGCGGTACGGTTCCTCGGATGTCAGTAACTGTCGCAATCAGGCGATTACGCCAACTACCCCGCCGCCTCACGCTCGACAAGGGTAGGCTCCTTGGAAGGCGCGAGTCACAAGCACAAACGTACGCAGGTCCGCCGTCTCGGGGTGGGACCGAATGTATTTGAGGACTACCTTAACCAGTCGTCCGGTCTCCGTGTCACTGTCAGTGCAATAAAGAGAGGAAGGAGACTCGCCCTTCGATCGGCTGAACGTGATTGCGGCAGTGGCACCTTCCACAAACCCGCTGACATAGGCGGCGCACACCATTTGGTTCGCCTTGTCAGCGCTCGTCAGGTCGTGGTCCTTTTCAACCACCGAACACTGCCGGAGAAAAGCGTTTCCCGATTCCTCCAAAACTTCCTCGACCATGAGTGGCGAAGAGAAGACGCAGATCACAACACCGAAGATCAACGCAGAGAAGAGTAGGTGCTTCATCGATGCCCTCCAAAAGTCCTTTATAGCCCAAACATCAGTGAAGCACCCTCAATTGGCAAAACCAGGCGTTCTCAGCAGCGTGCGCCGTTTGTTCGCCCAAACGGGTCGACGAGTGAAATATTGATTTTTCGTCGGCTCCTTAAGTGCGGTGCGAACAGTGCAAGCAGATTGCGATGATGCACAAGGTGACGCTCTTCATACCGCCTGGCGGCATCCTTCCGACTTCACCACGCGCTTGGTCGAGGCGGGATGTTTGACCAGCATCTCTGGGGGGCGGATCGGTCGTGGCATAAGATTACCGCCACAGTTTGGGCAAATGCCATGCAGCACATTCTCGGTGCAGGCGGCACAGAAGGTGCATTCATAGGTGCATATGCGGGCGTCGGCCGCATTCGGAGGTAAGTCACGATCGCAGCATTCGCAGTTCGGACGGAGTTCCAACACGATAGATTCCTAAGGGAATGTTCCCCACCGATGTGAGTATACGATTGGTCCGGTACCAGGGTCTTCAATTTCGTTCGCAGATGTGGCGCTTCTTATTGCTTGCGGGCGTACTTTCTCCAAACAATCCCAACCAACCCAGTTCCCAGCAACACAGCCCCACCCGACTCCGGGACCGCCGACTGATAACGGAAATCGTACGTTTCCGTCACTCCGTTCAACGTCAATGACAACGTGCCCCGAACCATCTTGTAGCTCGCCGGCACGAGAAAGCCGTAGCCCACGCCACACGTTGCCGAACACTGAATCGTTATTGGATCGAATGTGTACTGCGAACCCATCAGATTGATTGTGGATGAGAACACCACCGACCCGATCGGTCCGAGCGAAGTGTCGAAAACCAAGCCTCGCCCTTCACCGAAAATGATCGTGGGCGCGAGAGCAGGGTCCAAGCCCTTCCCCAACGCCTCCAGCCGAATGGGATTCTCCTGCAATGCAAAGGTATTGACGATGTTGGAATCCGCGCACGCAGGCAGCGTGGCGAACAGCAGGATGACGACAACAGCAAGGCATTTCATGACCGGATCATCTCTGGTCGCCTGCGTGCCGCAAGGCAACTCTTCTGATGATGAAATCCACGGTCAGCCCCGCCCCAATACAGTATTCACATCAACTGCAAAAGGACGAACGCCCCAAATCCGGCGCCCCTTACGCTGTTCCCGGGTTTCACTCCAACACTGTATGGTACCCCACAATGCCGGGTCGCACGAGAACCAGAGGGTGGGGATTTTCCACAACCATGGGCGGTAGCCTCTGAAACTCGGGGCGCAGCGAACACGATTGCATCGAACACAACATTGGGCCACTCTCGAACCCACGCCCTCAAATTGGCCGCGCGGAAAGCCATGCAGCCGCAATCAAACACACGGTAATCACCACCGAAAACGCGATAGGAAGGATAAACAGGTATCTCAAGCTCACAACCGCGATGGCGGCGAAGCAAGCTGCGAACGCCCAGGTCGTGCCGCGCAAGGACGCCAGAGTGTCTGCCCGCAGGCCACCCAGTTGCCACGCGAGTATCGCGGTGAAAAAATAAAACACGCCGACCGAGAATCCAGCCGCTACAAAAAGGTCCCAATACGTCCGGCTGAATCCCTGCACGTCAAAGTGAATCGACCGCATCGACCCAAGCAGCGGATCAACTCCCCAGCTCGGATCAGACTGGCGAAAACCAAGCGTGTGTCCAATAGCAAACAACAGCAGAAGCACAGCGGCAATTCGGTAAAACAGAGCGGCCTTCATGTCGTGCCTCCAGAATTAGGGCTGGAGTGTACCACCGTGGCGGATGCCTAATTCAATCGCGCACCCTGCAATGCCCACTTCCGTCGCCCTTCCCCATGTCCTAACTGCACTTTGCTTTCCTGACCGAGTCGTGGTCCAATTTTTATGTCGGGAGCCTGCCCGTTCCGACGCCAGCCGTGTCGGCTCCGATTGTGAAACGCGCGCTTGCGGGTATCGACCGCCCGCGCCCGCCTCGTTCCGAAATCGAAGGAGATTCTGTCCCATGAAGTTTGCGACCCTGCTGCTCCGCATAAGCACACTGATACTCGTACTCGCACTGTGTGCCCAACGCCCCACGCTATCCGTCAAAGCGGCCACCAATGTCCAAGTGAAACATGTGTACCTCGTCGTCCTCGAGAACCATTCCTACTCGAGCATCATCGGGAACGCAAACATGCCCTGGCTGAATGCCTTGGCAAAGAAGTACGCCTACGCCAGCGCGTACTACGCCAACACCCATCCCTCGATCGGAAACTATTTTGAGCTGACCACAGGAAAGATCATAACCAACAACGACGCCTACAAGACCAAAGTCACCGCCGACAACATCGTGCGCCACCTGCTATCGGCAGGCAAGACCTGGAAGGAGTACAGCGAAGGATTGCCGAGTGTGGGCTACACGGGCGGCGACACCGGCAAGTATACCCAGCATCACAATCCTCTCTCTTACTTTTCCGACGTGCGCGACAGCTCCAGCGCAATCCTCAATCTGGTCCCGTTCACACAATTTGCCACCGACCGCCGTAACGGCACTCAGCCCAACTACTCCTTCATCGTCCCCAACAATAACGACAACGGCCACGACTGTCCCGCCAACCTCCCCAGCTGCACCGACAGTCAGCGCCTCGCCCACGTCGATACTTGGCTGAAAAACAATCTTGGCCCGCTGGTGGGAAGTTCAGGCTTCAATGCCACCCACGGCGGACTGCTCGTGATCGTCTTTGACGAGTCCGCAGGCGACAACACGCATGGCGGCGGTCGCGTGGCCTGGGTCGTGGCTGGTCCCGACGTGAAGAAAGCCTACGTCTCGAAAACGTTTTACCAGCACCAGAGCACCCTGCGCTTCCTCGCCGAGCGCCTCGGCCTCACCTCATTCCCCGGCGCCGCCGCCACCGCCCCCAACATGCAGGAGTTCATCATCGGCAACTGAGCGGCTTCGCCGACAACCAAATCCGCGACCTGCAGCGGTATCTGGCGACGATATTCTTTGACTGGACCTTGAGTGGAAACGCGAGTAGAGTCGAGAACAGGCGCAGTGACTGTAATCTCCCGGTGGATAATTGAGTTGGCTTTCGCCTCGTCTCCGCAGTCCGGTTTGACTTGGTTCTGGTTCCTGTTCCCGCTCATCGAACCGGACAGGCAGATTTCCCGCATCCGGCTCTCGGAAAAGACTCACGTTATTCTGT
>DASRDJ010000069.1:0-2137 GCA_035652655.1 Terriglobales bacterium | reverse complement strand
TTCAATCGGGACTGCGGGCAGCAAAACAAGTGCATGAGGCTTAGTCGTGAGTGTGCGTGTGGCGGGCCGTCAAGTCCTGATAAACGCTAGTGCTTAATCGGACGCGCGATTCCACGAAGGACCGAACTGAGGCGCGGTGCTCTGCGCGCGTTCGATTAAGCCGTTTGAACGTGGCCACCCGGTTTGCGGCGGACGCGGGTGTTATGGAAATTCAATGATGAGAAGAAGCGGCGTGGAGGTTCGCCACGGCCGAGCGCGAGGGTGCAGCACGCGATACGTTAGGTGCAGAAGCTGGTTGCGGCGAAGAAGTGTGGTGAAGAAGGTGATTGAAGGAGAGGAAAGAAGGGAGTAATCCGACGGCAAGGCGGAGAGGTGCGAACCGCGCCGAGGCACGCGAAGAATATGAATTGCGGAGAGTGCTTTCATGCTGCAACGGTGACCGCCGGCGGAGAGCGAAGTTGGATTTCAGCAGCCGTAAGCCGCTCGATGACCTTCATCGGGCCAGCACATTTGGGGCAGCGCCAAAGCTCAGACGAGTCTTGGGTGGAGGAGGCGTTTTGTTCGGCTTGTGGTTGTTGTGGCGAGCCGAGAAGGTGAAAGCAAAGCGGGAGGAGAGTGGCACGCTGTCGGTTGGCCAGGAAGCCGAAGTTGCGGATGCGCACGAAGCCTTGCGGAAGGATATGCAGTAGGAAGCGGCACAAGAACTTGTCGAGTGATAGGGTTTTGGGTTTCTGTTCGTTGTTGTGAGCCGAATCGCGCCAGCGAAAGGTGACTTGGCCATCGGCAAACGAGATCAGACGATGATTGGAGATGGCCACGCGATGGGTGTAGCGACCGAGATATTGGAGTACAAACTCGGGGCCACCGAAGGGGCGTTTCAAGTACACCACCCAGTCTTGTCGGAACAAAGGCCGTAGCCAGGCGGCGAAGATTTTAGGCTGCGCGAGGAGTGCCAAGTCTCCATGGAGATGGAGCAGACCCTCACGGAAGGCCTGCTTGAGCGCCGCGTGGAACTTGCCGCGGAAAACTTCCTGCAGCACTGGTTTGGGAAGAAAGAAGTTTTTTTGTGAGCGAACCCAGCGAGTGTGATCGAGCGAAAGGCCGCCGGCGGGAACGACGCAATGGACATGCGGGTGAAGTTCGAGCTTTTGATTCCAGGTGTGCAGCACACTGAAGAATCCAATTTCAGCACCCAGGCGTAGCGGGTTGCGGGCAACTTCCAGAAGAGTTTCCGCACTGGTACGGAACAAGAGATCGTAGAAGAGTTTCTTGTTCTGCAGGACCAGTGGCGCCAACCGGCGAGGGAGTGTGAAGACCACGTGCGCGTAGCGTGTGGGAAGAAGCTCTCGCTGACGCGCGGCAATCCAGCGTTCCCGGGCAGCGATCTGACACTTCGGGCAGTGGCGATCACGACAGCTGTTGAACGAGATGGCCCGATGTCCACAGCGGGTGCATTCATCGAGATGTCCGCCGAGTGCGGCGGTACGACACCGCGCAATAGCCCGCAGCACTTTGACATGCTTCCAGCGCATCCAATGGCGGTTTCGTTCGATGAATGCTTCTCCCGCAGCGCGGATGAGATCGGCCACCTCTAGAGGCGGCCGGCTCATCTAGTCCTCCCGCGGTGACCGGTCTTTGAGCTTCAGTAAGTCCAACGGACTGGCTGTTGTGTTCAAGTGACGTTGGGAGAGGTGCAGGTAGAGAGCGGTTTCTTTCAGATCGTGATGGCCTAACAGGATCTGAATGGTTCGCAGGTCAGCACCATCCTCGAGTAGATGCGTAGCAAAACAGTGTCGAAGGGTGTGAGGATGAACACCTTTCTGAATGCCAGCTCGCTTGGCGGCTTGCTGGCACGCATGCCAAACGGTTTTCGTATCGATCGGGTGATCGGCGCAATGGTCGTGGTTGCCCGGAAAGAGCCAGACTCTTGGTTTTCGGCGTAAGCGGTGCCAATGCTCACGAAGTTCTTCTAGCAATTTAGGACTGAGCATCACGTCGCGGTCTTTGCGCCCCTTGCCACCTTGGATGTGAATCACCATCCGCTTGCTGTCGACATCGCTGAACTTTAGTCGCGTCAACTCGGCGTTCCTGGCACCGGTGGCGTAGAGGGTCATCAGCAGAGTGCGATGGAAAAGAG
>DASRDJ010000068.1:0-4160 GCA_035652655.1 Terriglobales bacterium | reverse complement strand
AATCTACTTCCGTTATAACGCAGCGCGGATCTGGAGGAAAATTCGTTTGCTTCTCCTTTTGCCGTTTTCCGAACAAGTGGCTCACCTTCCGCGAGTTATTGGTGGGAGTGACACCGTGGAATAGCTTGAAGCCTCGTCCCCCCGACGATATGGTAGGCCCTGACGCCGGCGGGGCATGACCTCCGTGATCGCGGATACTGTCCACAACCGGAATAGGAGAATGCGATCCTGAAAGGAGGCCTAGGGCCACCCTTGCGGTGAATCCATCGACGAGCGCAATCAGCATTGCTGCCTGGTCGCACTGAGAAACACTTTCCGTGACGGAATATTGGGTCCCCAGCGGCGACTCCGAAAACGATGCAAGCAGTTAACAGCAGCCTGGTGCCCTGAGGGCAATGTATTGAGCCAGAAACTTGAATCTGCGTCGGCCCCTCGGTTTTAATCGTGACAAGACCCGGGCGGCAAGCAATGGTCGATGTACGGTTGGTGCCTTGTGCCCGTTTAACAGCATGACTTCGGCTGCCGCGATGTATTGATTGGTGGCGGGCCAGTGCCTTGAAAAAGGCCCGGCCCGGCCTCGCTGGAGAGTCTGTAGTTTCTTCGCAAGCCGAGCCGAGCCCGGGTCTGAATTCAGACTTGAGGAGTATGCCATGGCGAAACGCAGGATGTCCACTTTTGAGCGGTTGGAAAGTGGTCGTTTGAACCGGAAACAGCGAAGAGAGTTGGGGCGGCAGGTGGCGGTGGCCGATCCCGGACTGACAATCGTTCATGCCAACGCCGCAGGGATTGACGTGGGCAACGAGAGCCACTATGTGGCGGTGCCGCCGGATCGGGACCCGAATCCGGTGCGGGAATTCGGGTGCTGGACGGCGGCCTTGAACCAGATAGCGGAATGGTTACAGTCGTGCCGGATCGATACGGTGGCGATGCAAGCCACGGGCGTGTACTGGATCGCTCTGTACGACGTTCTGGAGCAGCATGGCATCCAGGTGGTGCTGGCGAATGCGCAGCACACCAAAAACGTACCCGGGCGAAAAACCGATGTGCAGGAATGCCAATGGCTGATGAAACTGCACACCTACGGGCTGCTGCGCGACTCCTTCCGGCTGGCGCAGGAGATGGAAAGCGTGCGCACGATCTGGCGCCTGCGAGATCGGCACGTCAAGGAAGCGGGACGGGCGGTGCAGCACATGCAGAAAGCGCTGACGAAAATGAACATTCAGCTGGCCAACGTGATCAGCGACATCAACGGACTCAGCGGACAACAGATCATTGCCGCGATTCTGCAGGGAGAGCGGGACCCCTGGAAACTAGCGGATCTGAAACATTACCGGGTCAGGGCGAGCCGGGAAGAAGTGGCGCGCAGCCTGGAGGGGAACTGGCGGGAAGACGTGTTGTTTGAACTGCAGCAGGCGGTGGACAGTTACCACTTCGCGCACCGGCAGATGCAGGAATGCGACCGGAAGCTGGAGGGTTATCTGGCGAGCCTGCCGGCGCGAATGCTGGATATCCCCGTCCAGCCGGAAGACACGCAGGCGGCCACACCAAAGAAGAAGACGAAAAAGGCGAAGAGGCCCCGCGGCAACCAGCCGCACCTGGACCTGAAGACGGAACTGAAGCGCATTTGCGGAGTCGATCTGACCTCGATCGACGGAATCGATGTGATGACGGCCCTGACGATTGTCTCGGAGATCGGAACGGATGTGAGTCGATTTCAGGACGAGACCCACTTTGCTTCGTGGCTGGGATTGACTCCCGCCAAGGACATCACCGGAGGAAAGACCATTGGACGAGGGAAGAGGAAAGTGAAAAACCGTGTTGCCGTGGCATTGCGCACGGCGGCCACCACCCTGTTGAAGAGCGACAGCTACCTGGGAGCGCGGTATCGTAGTCTGCGCCGCAAGCTGCCATCCTTCGCGTCGGCGGTCAAAGCTATGGGTCGTTATCTTGCAGTATTGATCCACCGCCTGCTCACCAAAGGCGAAGCCTGGGTGGATCGAGGCGCGACGCAGTTCGAGCGACGGCACACGGAACAGGAGCTGGCGAGCCTGAGCTTCAAAGCGCGGGCCAAAGGTTTCAAACTGATTCCGATCACCGAAGCCAGCTAAACGAATTACAGCGCAGCACCGATCTGACAGCGCGCAACAAGCGCCTGCCCGTGGTGTGCTCAACCCGGGTTAGAAAAACAGCCTTCATCCCGCTAAATCCACGAAAAAGCAAAACCCGCGGGGCTGATTCCCTTGTCGGCGAGCCTAAGTTTCTGGAGAGCGAGGGTGCCGCGATGCGGCTCCATACGAAAGAGGAACGCTGTTCGAGTCTCCGCCTGTGGCATCGTGAGAGCAGCGACAAGCAGCGGAAGTAGGCCGTTGATGCAGTGGTGCTGGAGTCTAAGCCCGATGGAGAGCATGGTCCCAGGTTTCGTGCGCCATCCAATGGTTACAGCCTGATTCAGGTTGATTCCGATCCAAAGAGTACCTTTTTGTTGCGCGATCTGGCCGCTGTTTGACGCCAAGGAGGGCGCTACAGGTGTCCCACAACAAAAAGCAAGGAAAGACTCGCCCGCCGAGTAGCCACGCTCAGCTCGGCCGGCGGAAAAAGCAGAAGGGGATGTGCCTGGCAGACCGGCCGTGTCTGGAGCCCAATGCTGCCGGTATTGATATTGGGGCACGGGAGATTTTTGTCGCTGTGCCTCCGGATCGTGATGAGTTTCCGGTGCGAGTATTTGATACGTTCACCGAAGATTTGCAGGCGATGGCCCGATGGCTCAAGGCGTGTGGGATCACCACCGTGGCGATGGAATCGACTGGTGTTTACTGGATTCCGCTGTACGACATTCTGGAAGCGCATGGAATCCGACCGTGCCTGACCAATGCGCGCCACATGAAAAATGTTCCTGGACGGCGAACCGACTGGCATGAATGCCAGTGGCTGCAATACCTGCACTCGGTGGGATTGTTGCGCGCCGCCTTTCGGCCCGAAGCCGAAGTATGCGCCGTACGAGCCGTCATCCGGCATCGGGGTGAGCTGGTACAGATGGCAGTCCAGCACGTGCAGCACATGCAGAAAGCACTCACGCAAATGAATCTGCAGATTCAACATGTGATCAGCGATCTCACGGGGACGACCGGGCTGGCCATCGTAGACGCGATCTTAGGGGGCGAGCGAGATCCGGCGGTATTAGCCCAGCGGCGTGACCCACGCATTCGGGCCACCGCGGAAACCATCCAGAAGTCTCTGGTAGGCAACTGGCAACCGGAGCACTTGTTCGTGCTGCGACAGTCGCGCCTGCTCTACCAAACCTATCAACAACAAATCGCCGGCTGCGATCAGGAAATCGAGAAGCTGTTAGGCGCGTTTGAACCGCGCGTAGATCCGGCGCAGAAGCCGTTGCCGGCGGATCGGAAACGGAATCGAAACGCGTCCAAGAAGCGGAACAAGCGTGGGCTTCCCGCCACTGGATTTGATCTGAGAACCGAGGCGTACAAGCTGTTCGGCGTCGATGTCACGCAGGTGCCGGGAGTGGAGACGTCGGTGCTGCCACTGTTTAGCGAGGTCGGTCGGGATCTCGCCAGTCGATGGCCCACGGCTCCCCACTTTGTCTCCTGGTTGAATCTGTGCCCGGATAACGACATCAGTGGCGGACGTGTACTGTGGAAAGGCACACGCAAAGTTCAGAACCGAGCCGGCCAAATATTCCGTATGGCGGCATATTCTCTACATCGCAGTCCGACACCGCTAGGGAACTACCTGCGCCGCATGAAGGCCAAACTGGGACCAAAAGCAGCCACCACCGCCACCGCTCACAAAATCGCACTCATCTTCTACGCCATAGTTACCAAACAGGTCGAATATGACGAAAGTATCTGGGCTACCCACGATGCCCAGCGGCAGAAGAGGCTAGAAGATAAGATCCGACGTCAAGCGAAACAACTGGGCTATCAACTCGTTCCGATGAAGCAAAAACCTGCTGCGTAAACCGATGGTTCTCAACGCCCGGGGGAGAGTTCCTCCAAAGCAGTTCTCAGCGATGACGCCTCGATGCCGATTCGATCGGAAGCTGCGCTCCAACTCCACGTACATTCTTGGACTAGAAAAAGGCTTCCCGCCGCTTGCCTGACTCCCTCAACTAGAGTATTCTTGTTTTGCCCACTCAACCAGAT
>DASRDJ010000067.1:0-34991 GCA_035652655.1 Terriglobales bacterium | reverse complement strand
CAAGGGCTGGACGCACTACGGTCCCTCGGCCGGTCTACCTGAGTTGCGTCAGGAGATTGCAAGCTACGTCGCGAAAACCCGCGGCGTCCCGGTCACCAGCGACGAAGTTGTGGTGGTTCCGGGCGGCAAGCCGATCATCTTCTTCACCATGCTTGCGCTCATTGACGCGGGCGATGAAGTCATCTACCCGAACCCCGGCTTCCCGATCTACGAGTCCATGATCGATTACGTAGGCGGCCGGCCTATCCCGATCCAGCTGCGCGAAGACCGCGACTTTGGACTCGACGTCAACGAACTCGCGTCCCTCATCAACGACAAGACGCGACTCATCATTCTCAACTCGCCGCAGAATCCCACCGGCGGTGTGCTCAGCAAGAACGACATTCACGCCATCGCCTCTGCCATCGGCGATCGCAACGTGATGATCTTGTCGGATGAAATCTACAGTCGCCTGATCTTCGAGGGTGACCATTTCTCGATCATGTCGATTCCCGGTTTCAAGGACCGCACGATCCTGCTTGATGGTTTCTCCAAGACGTACGCGATGACTGGATGGCGCATGGGCTATGGAGTCATGCGGCCAGACCTGGCCGCGCACATCACGCGCCTGATGACGAACTCGAATTCCTGTACGGCCAGCTTCACGCAAATTGCGGGCGTCGAGGCCTTGCGCGGTGATCAGTCCTCGGTTGACCACATGCGCGACGAGTTCAAGAGCCGTCGCAATGCGTTCGTCGCTGGTCTCAACAAGATCAAGGGCTTCTCCTGCCGCATGCCCAAGGGCGCGTTTTACACGTTTCCCAACATCACGAAAACGGATTGGCCCTCCAAGAAGCTTGCTACCGCCATTCTTGAGGAGGCGGGCGTGGCCTGCCTATCCGGCACCGCTTTCGGTGATTTCGGCGAAGGCTACCTGCGTTTCAGCGTGGCAAACTCCCTCGAGAATTTGAACAAGGCGCTCGACCGGATTGGCAGCTGGACCTCTAAGAATCTGTGAGGCTGCTGTTGGCCACTAGCTGTTGGCTCTTAGCCTGAATCTCAAGAACCCGACTTAGTGCTCGGCGGCGCAGACGTGATCAACGTTTAGAAGGTTTCGATCTCAGCGGGCGTTGCCTCTCGAATTCCTTTCCAGTCACCACAGCTGACGAACAGGAAATTTGGCCCTTCACCTATAACGCCCAAAAATTTGTCCCCGTCATAAAAAGCTGCACTAATTTCTGGCGCAGGCATGGTGTAAAGAGATGGTTGGGAACTCTCTCTCCGCGCATCCGCGAGCGCGGCAAGGGCTTGGACGCGTGAGGGGTCAGTGATAACGGGATTCGAACCGGTCGTGTCATGTGCCAATCGAACAACGACACGACTGGCACAACCGATTGGGGCACATAATTTAGAACGATCGCGCGAGCGACACCCGCTTGCCAAAAACACACAAAAGATAAGGGTCAGAAGCCCGAGTTTGCTCATAAAGGTCATCATAGCTCTACACCCCCAATAGCCAATTCCAGGAAAGCGGCTCGTCCAATAGGCTAAGGGCTAAAAGCTAAAAACAGCTACCCATCACCCCACCCTGTGACACCCCTCACTGTCGCTGGAGACATTCCCGCATAAGCTCGGTTCGCTGGCGCAAGGTGCACAGGACCCAGCCACGTCTATGCGCTGGCCAAGGAGCTTCCCATGGCCCTGAAGAACTCTGTCACCGGCGAAGTTCGCCGTTCCTACAACATCACCGAGCTCGAAGACGCCGCCAGACTGATGCGTGGCTATGACCTGGTGGCTCTGAACGCCGCTGGCAGCGGTCATGCGGGAGGAACGCTCTCGATCATGGATATCACTGCCGCCCTCTACTTGAGAGTCGCAAATCATGATCCGCAAAACCCGGACTGGGCCGATCGTGATCGCGTCATCTGGTCGACGGGGCACAAGGCGCCCAGCCTCTACCTGGGACTTGCGTTCGCAGGGTTTAGCCCCATCGAAGACGTGGTGCTGCTGCGCAAGCTCGGATCGCCGTACCAGGGTCATCCGCACTGGCTGAAGCTGGAGGGCGTCGAAGCATCGACAGGTTCGCTGGGCCAGGGGCTCAGCATTGCCGTGGGCATCGCCCTAGCGGGCAGGCTGAACGGAAAGAACTACAAGACCTTCTGCATCATGGGCGACGGCGAGCAGCAGGAAGGTCAGGTATGGGAAGCGGCGATGGCGGCGAGCCACCACGGCCTCGACAACCTTGTGGCCATTGTTGACTGCAACCGCCTGCAGATTGATGGACCCGTCGCTGAGGTGATGAACGTGGAGCCGCTGGAAGATAAATATCGCAGCTTCGGTTGGGACGTTCGCCGCATCGACGGCCACAATATGCAACAGGTCGTCGAAGCGCTCGAGGCCGCCAGAGATCATCAGGGAAAACCGCTCGTGCTGCTCGCCGATACCGTGAAAGGTAAGGGCGTCAGCTTCATGGAAAACGTGGCGGGATGGCATGGCAAGACTCCCAACGCAGAAGAGCTGAAAAAGGGGTTGGAAGAACTCGGGGTCGCGCATCGCATTCCGGTCGAGGTGTTGCTTGAGAAAGCTAGAAACTACCAGGGCGCGATCGATCGCAAGCTGCACCACAAGATGCCTGAGTTCAACCACGACTACTGGTGGAACCGGGCCTTGAACATGAAAGTGAAAATGGAGCCGACTCGCAAAGGCTTCGGACAGGCGCTCGCCGAGCACGGCGACGATGAGCGTGTCGTGTGCCTCGGTCTCGACATCTCCGGCTCCATCACCATCAGCGACTTCTACGCAGGCAAGCCAGAGCGCAAGAATCGCTGGCTGAGTATGGGCATCGCCGAGCAATCAGCCACGTCGGTCGCGGCGGGACTGGCGCGGGAAGGGAAGCTTCCGGTATTTGGCACTTACGCCACGTTCGCCGCAGCAAGGAATCTGGATCAGATTCGCACTTCGATCTGCTACGGAGAGTTCAATGTGATGATCGCGGGTGCGCACGGAGGCGTTTCCGTTGGCCCGGACGGCGCAACCCATCAGGCACTCGAGGATCTATTCGCGATGTGCGGCCTTCCGAACATGTCGGTGGTCGTACCCTGCGACTCTGTCGAGACCCGCAAGGCGACCAGCCATCTTCTGCTTCAGCACAAAGGACCGAAATACCTTCGTTTCGCCCGCGAAGCGACGCCGGTTGTTACCGACGACAAGACGCCATTCGTATTCGGAAGAGCGAACGTGATCCGTCTGCGCAAGCCTGGTGACAGCTTCCTCGACGCATTCGAAACGATGCTGGAAAGCAAGTACGAGGACGAAGGGGAAGACCTCACCATCATCGCCTGTGGGCCGATGGTCCCGGAAGCGATGCGTGCCGCGTGGATTCTGAAACGTGAGTTCGGTTATGAAACCCGCGTCCTCAACATGCATACTCTAAAGCCGATCGACGAGATGGCGATCATCTGGGCAGCAAAACAGACAGGCGTGATCCTTACGGCTGAAGAACACCAGATCGGCGCGCTTGCGTGGCGCGTTAGCAATGTCATCACCAGCAGTCCCGTGCTCTACGGCCAACCCGTAATCACAGGGGCAATCGGCGTCAAAGACCGGTTCGGCGACTCGGGCGCTCCCTGGGAACTGATCAAAGAGTTTGAAGTCAGTGCCGAGCACATCGCTCATAAGGCGGTGGAACTGGTAGATCTCAAGAAGAACCATCGAGTGACTGTTGCCGAAGATTTACTCACAAGCAGCCATCGCTGTTCGTAGAGCTTCATAAATCGGCCAGAGCTTCTGCGAGTTGGTGCGCGCGGCGCGTCCCGACCACCTCCACGTACCGCAATCTTGCGGCTCTTTGGGGTACACTGTCTCTTCTTTGTCCGCAAGCAGTCGCAGCTTCTGAACGACCACCCCTGAGAGAACGAATGACCAAGCCATTGCGTGTGTTTGCCACCTGCGATATCGGTGAATCGATCAATCTTTTACGTGAACGTGGATACGATGTTGAGGTCTACGGAAATCCCCAAGCTCCCCCCAAGAGCCTGATCGTCGAAAAGCTGAAGTCGGGAATCGACGGCCTGATCACCACCCTGCGCGACCAGGTCGATGCCGAACTGTTTGAGGCGGGCAAAGGCAGCTTGCGAGTTGTTGCCCAATACGCCGTCGGTTTCGACAACATCAACCGCGCGGACGCAAATCGCCATCACATCCCGTTCACGAATACCGCCGACGTTCTGACCGAAGCAACTGCCGAGTTTGCTTTCTTCATGATGGGCGCGCTGGCACGCAAGTTGTGGAGTGCCGAGCATCTCACTCGCGAGAACAAGTGGGGATTCTGGCATCCCTATCTCCCGTTCCTCGGCGACGAAGTCACCGGCAAGACGGTCGCAATCATCGGCACCGGCCGAATAGGTCTGGCGATGATCAAAAAATGCGCCGGCTTCGACATGAACATTCTCTGCTACGACCCGGCGTATCAGAATCACGAATACATCAAGGGCATCCAGGAAACCAACGATCTGCGACATGCGCGGGGAATCTGTCGCGAAAAGACCTGGATCAAATATGCACCGTTGGACGAGGCACTGGCGAGCGCCGATTTCGTGAGCGTGCACGTCCCGTTGCTGCGCGAAGGCGAAAGCCCGACGCCCACCTACCATCTTTTCAATGAGCCGACGTTCCGTAAGATGAAGCCCACGGCGTACCTGGTAAACACATCCCGCGGACCGGTCATCGACGAGGCGGCCTTGGCCAAAGCTCTCCGGGAGAATTGGATTGCGGGTGCGGCTCTCGACGTCTACGAGCGCGAGCCCCTGCCCGCGGACTCGCCGCTGCGGGATCCCGCCATAGAGGATCGCTGCCGCCTGCTACCGCACTTTGCCAGCGCAGGCAGAATCACGCGACTGTCCACCGACCCCGATAAAGGAATGGCGGGAAGGTGCGTGCAAGGGCTGATCGACGTGCTGGAAGGCAACTATGGTGGCGACGTAACAAAGATGCCATACGTCGTGAACAAAGAGGCTTTTTCGAAGTAAGTCGGATTGTTCTACGCACGTCGAACACTACCAAATGTATTCCAAGCGCACGGACTGGAAACTCACGCCGAATCGCTTCTCGCAAGCACAGGCGGAGCTGCGGGCTTCCGGAACCGAAGTGCTCGACCTGAGCATTTCCAATCCAACGCGGGCCGGTTTCCAACTTGACCGGGACGCGATTCTGCGATCGCTCGCGCATCCCGACACGCTGGACTACGATCCACAGCCGAAGGGACTACTGAACGCCCGCGAGGCAGTGGCTCGATACTATAAAGACGCACATGGGATTTATGACGTCGATCCCGAATCGCTGATTCTGACGACCAGCACCAGTGAAGGGTACTCCTACGTCTTCCGGCTGCTCTGCAATCCGGACGACGAAATCCTGGTGCCGAAACCGAGCTACCCGCTATTCGAGTTCCTTGCCGACCTGCAGGACGTAAAACTTACTTCGTATCCGCTGATCTACGACGACGGTTGGCAAATCGATTTCCCGTCGCTCTACCAGGCCGTAGACCACCGAACACGGGCTGTGGTGGTGGTGCACCCCAACAATCCAACCGGGTCCTACGCATCGCCGGCTGAAACTGAAGCGTTGAACAAATTCTGCGCCGAGTACAACCTCGCTTTAATTGTGGACGAAGTTTTTCTCGACTATGCCCTGGATGGGGCGTCGCGTGATTCCTTCGTCGCGAATCAAGCCGTACTGACCTTCACGCTGAGCGGCATTTCCAAAATTTCGGGCCTCCCCCAGATGAAGATCGCTTGGTTGGCGGCGAACGGCCCGCAAGACGCCACGCGGGAGGCGCTGGCTCGGCTTGAAGTGATTGCCGACACCTATTTGTCGATGAACGCCCCGCTGCAGTTGGCAACGTCGGTGCTACTCGACCAGCGCAAGAATCTTCAGCCTCTCTTGCTAGATCGCATACGGCACAACCTCCAGGAGCTTGATCACCAGATCGCCCGGCAAAAGACGTGCGAGCGCCTGCGTGTCGATGGCGGCTGGTACGCAATAGTGAGAGTGCCGGCGCTGCAGTCTGACGAAGATCTCGCCATCGATCTACTGCGCAAGGTAGCGGTGCTGGTACATCCGGGGCACTTTTACGATTTTCCGAAAGACGGATATCTCGTACTCAGCCTGATCACACCAACCGACGAATTCCGTGAGGGAGTCAAGCGCGTGCTGAGCGTGCTGAACGACTAGCAACTTCGTTCTAGTTTCAACCGCGTCAAGAATTGCCGACCGCACCTTCCTTCGGTAGAGTGTCTGCCACTCATCCTGATTGCGTCACCAACTTCGGCCCCATGTATCGAATTTCCGGAGGATTTTGCGATGTTGCGCAAGCAGTTCGCACTTCTTTCCAACACCTTCCTGCTTCTACTCACCCTGCTCTCTTCCGGTTGCGGCGATAGCTCTTCCTCTGGTGGCACCCTGACCGGAATCGACATTGCACCGGTCAGTCCTTCCATCGCTGTCGGCGCGACGCAGCAATTCACGGCGACCGGGCATTTTTCCAATGGTCCGGATCAGAACATCACCCCTCAGTCGAATTGGACATCCAGAAGCACTGCCACCGCCACCATTCAACAAATCGGGACGAGTCCTGGCCTGGCGACGGGGGTGACGGCCGGAAAAACCACCATCACCGCTTCGTTCGCGCAAGGGTCCAGTTCTGTCCAGGGCAGCACCGACCTCACCGTAACCAGCACGGTAGTCGTGAATCCGCTGAACGGGGGCGACGGTACGGTTGTGCTGCATGGAGTTGGCGCCGTGCTCGTCGACGGTCGACGGGTCTCAGTGTCGGGTTCCATCCCGCTGACGCTGGCCGCTGGCCGGCATATATTCCGCAGTGCAGATGGACGGAGAGCCCTCACGAGCCAAGTAAGAGGAGGGGAAGTGACGAATATTGAGATCGCAGAAATGACTTTCGCCCCGAGATAAGGCCATCGCCTCATAACCAGTCAAAAGTCAGGCCCGCATTACATCTCTTGTAGAAACGGATTGCTCTCGCGTTCTTCGCCGATCGTGGTGGCCGGACCGTGTCCGGGAATGACGATCGTGTCGTCGGGTAAGGCGAGTACGCGATCGTGCAGCGACCGCAGAATCTTCTCGTACGAGCCACCGGGAAGATCCGTGCGTCCAATGCTTCCTGCGAAAAGTGTGTCTCCCGCGATGAGCTTCTTTTCAAGAGGGAAGTACAGGCAGATGCTGCCCTCGCTGTGACCGGGCGTGTGGATCACCTGGCCCTCGAGCGGCCCCACTTTAACGCTGTCCGCATTGCCGATACTGTTGTCGATCTCGACCTTCCCGGGCGACGGCATCCCAATCCACGCCGCTTGCACATCGAGCATCTTCAGCAGCGCATAGTCATTCTGATTCAGCAGAATGGGTGCGCCAGTGGCCGCGCGTAGCTTCGCCGCTCCGCCGACATGATCGATGTGCGCGTGGGTGATCACAATCTGCTTAACCTGAAGGTTGTGCTTTCTGATCAGGCCGAGAATCTGGTCGATGTTGTCGCCAGGGTCGATGACGATTGCTTCGCGAGTCGACTCGTCGCCAATCACCGAACAGTTGCACTGCAGCGGCCCAACGGGAAGGATCTCGTGGATCATGGAAGCATTCTAGTGGACGATCCAGTCTGATTCGAATAGGCAAGCGAAAGCCCTCCGAGCGGGAGGGCCTTGATCTTCGAATTCCGGATCAAACTACTTGGTCGGATTGGGCTGCGATGCCGGCGTCGTGGGCGGCTGCGTAGGATTTGCTGGCTGCGTGTTCGTGGTGCTTGGCTTCACGCCCGACAGCACGGATCCCGAAGAGGGCGTTGTCCCGCTGCGACGCACGGCAAAAATCGACAGCGTGATTGACGTGACCATAAAGAGAACCGCCGACCAGGTCGTCGCTTTGGAAAGCGCCGTGGCCGCGCCGCGCGGGCCGAACGCGGTCTGGCTGCCCATGCCGCCAAAAGCCGCCGCGATGTCGCCGCTCTTGCCACTCTGCAGCAGCACCACGATGATCAGAAAAAAGCACACCAGGATGTGAACTGCGTAGATCAAGCCAATCAAATAAGCCATGTGATAACCATCCAAGCCGGCTTGGCCGGCCCTTCCTATCTAAAATGGAATGAATACGTTGGTGCGGAAGGGGGGATTTGAACCCCCACGCCTTTCGGCGCCACCCCCTCAAGATGGTGTGTCTGCCAGTTCCACCACTTCCGCAAGAGAGCAAGCAAGATTATAGCAAACGGCCTGAAGCTCCTTGGAAGCCCGGAGAGGTTAGCTGGTGACGCGGACTTTCTTTGCGTCCTTCGCGCATCCCTTAGCGCTCTTTGCGGTTAAGAGCTTTTAGTCTTACGTCGCCGATCAGTACTTCACGATCGCCGCAAACGACTTGGGATCCAGGCTCGCTCCGCCTACCAGCGCCCCATCGATCTCGCTTTCGCTCATCAAGGCCTTCGCGTTCTCGGGTTTCACCGAGCCTCCGTAGAGAATCCGGAGGTTGCCGGCGAACTCTTCGCCGAATGCTTTTGCCGCTTCTGTCCTGATCAAAGTATGCGCATCCGCCGCCATCTGTGGGGTCGCCGTTTTTCCCGTCCCGATCGCCCACACCGGTTCATAAGCAACGATCAATTTCGAGGCCTTCTTGCCTGAGATCGCATGGAAGGCGCGCAGACACTGTCGGCGCAGCACGTCCTCGGTCAACCCAGCCTCTCGCTCTTCGAGTACCTCACCGACACACGCAATTGGCGTCAAGCCAGCTTCCAGCGCCGCCTTCAGCTTGAGATTGACGACGTCATCCGTCTCCCCGAAAAATTGCCGCCGCTCCGAGTGCCCGATGATCACATGCGTCACGCCGACCGCATGCAGCATCGAGCAGCAGATTTCACCCGTGTAAGCGCCTTCTTTCTCCCAGTGCATGTCCTGGGCACCGATCGCGACGTTCGAGCCTTTCGCCGCTTCCACAGAGGTAGGAATATCCAAAAACGGCGGGCAGACCACGATCTCATCGCGGTCATGACCGGCGACCATAGGCAAGAAGTCGCGAAAAAAGTCGCGGGCTTGGTCGGGCGTCTTGAACATTTTCCAATTAGCAGCTATGACTTTTTTTCTCACGGAGTATTCCTCTCAACGTTGGTCGGGGATAGGGAACCAGATTTGTGCAGTTTCTCAAAGGCGTGCATGTAGGCGTTCAGCGTCGCGCTATCAAACAGAATGAATCGGGCTTGTGTAACGTGGGTCGCGGAATCGAGCGCCGCCGCAACCGCGGCCACGGCGACTTCCGCAGCTTCGTGTACGGGATATCCATAAGCGCCAGTGGAAATGGAAGGGAACGCCAGCGAGCAAATTCCGTGATCATCTGCGAGCCGCATCGACTCGCGATAACAACTGGCCAGCGTCTCTGCCTGCGGCTTGAATCCGTGGCGGTAAACCGGCCCGACGGTATGGATCACATATTTCGAGGGCAGCCTCCCTCCGCCGGTCAATACGGCCCTGCCCGCGGGAAGTTGCCCGATCTCCGCGGCGATCTGGGTGCACTCCTTCAGGATCGAAGGACCGCCCGCGCGCTGAATCGCGCCATCCACCCCACCTCCGCCCAGAAGGAAGGAGTTTGCGGCGTTCACGATGGCTTCGGTGGTTTCTTTCGTGATGTCGGCTGGTCCGTGAAAGTCGAGGATCTTTCCCCGGGCAAACGATACCCGAAGAGCAAAGTCAGGCACGCGATTGTCCTTCGCTATTTCTTGTCGGTCAAAGCTTCCACGCCCGGTAGCGTCTTGCCTTCCAGGAACTCAAGAGACGCTCCGCCGCCGGTGGAGATATGGGTGATCTTGTCGGCGACTCCTGCGGCGCGTACTGCCGACACGGAGTCCCCTCCGCCGACAATCGACAACGCTCCGGGATTGTCCGCGACCGCGCGCGCAACCTTGAAGGTTCCCTTCGCGAACGGGGGCATCTCGAAGACGCCCATCGGTCCGTTCCACAAAATCGTGCGCGCTCGCGCTATCTCTTCTTCGAACATTTCGATGGTTTTCGGACCAATATCCAAAGCCATCAGATTAGCCGGAATCGGCTGCCCTTGATCGATCTTGGTGATGTGAGCATTCGCGTCCACCTTGTCGGCCGCGACGTGGTCCACCGGAAGCAGCAGCTTCAACTTGCGGGTCTTGGCTTCCTGCAAAAGTTGCTTCGCAAGTTCGAGCTTGTCTTCCTCCACCAGCGACTTGCCGACCTGCTCGCCGAGGGCTTTCAGGAATGTGTATGCCATCCCACCGCCGATGATGAGCGAGTCCACTTTATCCAGCAGGTGCCTAATCACGGGAATCTTGTCGCTCACCTTGGCGCCGCCGAGAATAGCCACGAACGGCTCCTCCGGATGGTGTAGGGCGCGGCCCAGGTATTCGAGTTCTTTCTGCATCAACAGCCCGGCAGCGGCTTTTTGCATGTGCTTGGTCATGCCGACGGTCGAGGCATGCGCGCGATGAGCCGTTCCGAACGCATCGTTCACGTAGAAATCCGCCAGACGAGCGAGCTGCTTGGAAAATTGCTCGTCGTTCGCTTCTTCTTCGGCGTGGAAGCGCAGATTCTCGAGCAATAGCGTCTGCCCCTTTTCCAGCTTGCCGGCAACCTCTTCGGCCTCGGGGCCGACGCAATCCGGGCAGAAACCAACGTTCTCGCCCCGCGCCAGTTCCTTATCGAGTAGCATGCGCAGCCGCTCGGCCACCGGCTTCAGGCTCAGACGCGGGTTCGGCTTTCCCTTCGGCCGGCCGAGGTGCGAAGCCAGGATCAGGCGCGCTCCATGGCGCAGAGCGTATTCAATCGTAGGCAGCGTTTCGCGAATGCGAGTGTCGTCCATCACGCGGCCGTCTTCCAACGGCACGTTGAAGTCAACGCGCATGAAGACCCGACGATCGTTCAATGGCAGGTCACGAATCGAAAGCTTGGACATGGCTGGTCCTTCGTAGAACGTAGCACCGGCACCCTGCCGGCGATCATGCAAAGGGGAGTTCATCATTCTTCCAGGATGACGCGCCTCCACTGGGGTGAAAGGCGCGTCTGGTTCGTTACAGGCCCTTGGAGCCCATGTAGTTGATCAGGTCACGTACGCGGCAGGAGTATCCCCACTCGTTGTCGTACCAGGAGATCACCTTCACGCAGTTGCCGCCCACCACCAGCGTCATCTTCGCGTCAACGATCGAGGAGAACGGATTGCCTTTGAAATCGGCAGACACAAGTTCCTCCTCTTCATATGCCAGGTAGCCCTTCAACGATCCGCTCTCGCTCGCCTTCTTCAACGCCGCGTTGACTTCTTCTTTCGTGGTCTGTTTTTCAACCAGGGCAACCAGGTCGACTACCGAAACGTTTGGCGTCGGCACGCGCATCGCGAATCCATCGAGTTTGCCGGCCAGCTCGGGAATCACCAGCTTCAACGCCTTGGCAGCGCCGGTGGAGGTCGGAATCATTGACAACGCGGCGGCCCGGGCTCTGCGCAGGTCTTTGTGCGGGAAGTCCAGGATCACCTGATCGTTGGTGTAGGAGTGAATGGTCGTCATCGTCCCGCTGACGATCTTGAAGTTGTCGTGAAGAACCTTCGCGATCGGAGCCAGGCAATTGGTGGTACAGGACGCGTTCGAGATCACATGATGCTTCGAGGCGTCGTACTTCTCGTGATTCACTCCCAGCACTAGCGTGATGTCTTCATTCTTGGCCGGGGCCGAGATGATGACCTTCTTTACTGGCCCGCGCAGATGCTTCTTGGCATCGTTCGCATCGGTGAAGCGTCCGGTCGATTCGATGACAACTTGAGCGCCCACCGATTCCCACGGCAGCTTCGCAGGGTCTTTTTCGGCGAACACTTTGATGCTCTTGCCGTCGATCGAAATGCTGTCAGCGCCCGCGGTGATTTTGTGCGGCAGGTTTCCGAGAATCGAGTCGTACTTCAGCAGGTGGGCCAGCGTCTTCGGATCGGTCAGGTCGTTAACGGCAACGAATTCAAGGTTCGAGTCATTCAGCGCGGTGCGCAGCACGTTGCGCCCGATACGTCCAAAGCCGTTAATCCCTACTTTAATTGCCATGTTGCCTCCGTAAGATTATGAAGACACTTCCCGGCAGTTACCGGATGCCTTTAGTAAACTCTTGATGGTATCAGGCGAGGCGAGCCAGCGTAAATGATGGACCGCACACTCCACTTGTGACCGCCCAACGAAAATTGTGTGCCATGTGACGAGGATCACAGCATAATTTCGAGATAAATGTTCTTTCTGCTCCACAACGCGCTGATGCGCGTTATCCAATATTTCGCTCGAATCGCGCTCCGCGCTGGTCCCCATTCTTCCTTGGGTAAAATGCGAGCCCGCCCAGCAAATTCAGGACCAGTAACCTTGCCGCGTATCGTGCACGGTGCGACTCGCACGTCCGGGTTATTCCGAATCCGCTTGACCTTTACGGAGTCGCCACGGGTCATCACATAAATCAGGCCGCCGTCTTCCGCGAACCACACCGGAGTGGGTACCACCGTGCCGTTCTTTCGAAAGGTGGTCAGGCTCGCATACTTCTGATTCTTGAGTGCTGCTGGGATCTGGCCCATCCACCTATGTTAACTCCGGGAAGGCTTCACTTCTCGATCTACGACCTTTATATTGGGCAGCCTGAATGCGAGGGACAAAAATGAACGTGTGTTGCCGAGACGCGGTTCTAACGCTAAGCCTGCTAGTTGCGACGCATCCAACTTTTGCGCAAAAGACTGACAGCCCACCGCCTGCTGAGACACTTGCCCTTTCGCCGTCCGAACTGTCCGCGAAAGTTCCCGCTGCAAAGCCGGACGATGTGAAATCGGCCAATGCCATCGTGAAAGCCGCCTATGACGTAATCTCCGGTCCAGCGGGGCCGCGCAACTGGGATCGCTTGCGCTCGCTCTGCCTGCCCCAGGTTCGCTTCACGCAGGTGGGTAAAGCGCAGGACGGTTCAGCTTTTGTCATCTCGTGGGGAATCGACGACTTCGTACGCGATGCAACCGACATCTTCTCGAAAGAGCCGTTCTACGAAAACGGCATCGTGAACCAGGACGAAGGTTACGGAAACATGATGCAGATCCTCAGTAGCTACGAGTCACGTCGCAGTCCCAGCGAAAAGCCCTTTCAACGCGGCATTAATTCGTTTCAGGTATTGAATGATGGCAAGCGATGGTGGATCGTCTCAATCTTCTGGGATTCCGAACGGCCGGACAATCCGCTGCCCCCAAAGTTCGCCCGGAAGCCATAAGACTTGCACGTTCTCCCGCAGACGCCGCCTCAGTCTGGTGAATTGCCTGTGGCGCCGTCCGTGTGTTACAAGCCCTACATGCGTAAATGGATGAGCGACCGCCTCAAGCGTCGCAAAAAGCCCAAAGAGTCGAAGCCTAGCGAACCGGCGCAAGCTCCTCTGCAGCCCGCATACTTCGACGCGGAAGCGGCTCCCGCCGAACCCGCCAAAGCTACAGAGCCCGAACCCAGCGATGACTCCGGTTTAATCGAGGTTCCCGAACCCGAACGCGCCGCCGTGGCCGAAGACACCGCCCCAGTTGAAGCGCGCCCGGGAGGTCAGCAGCGCCCCCGTCGCCGTCGCACTCGCGGAGGACGAGGTCGTAAATCTGGTGTTCGTCCAAGTCCTCAGCCATCGCCCGCGACTCCAAGTGTTCCGGAGCCAGCCGCTGCTGCGGCGACACCAGTCGCAATTCCCGCTGCGCCTCCGCGTCCGCCTAAAGGGACGGTCGTACTTGCGATCGGTCTTCCGGGTTCCGGCAAAAGTTCCTGGTTCAAGCGCAACAACATCACTCCGCTCTCCAGCGACATGGTGAGACTGCTGTTGTTTGACGATCCCCAAGAGCAGCGCTTCCAGGACCTGGTTTTCTCGAACCTGCGGTCCATGCTGAAAGCACGCCTGATCGCGCGCCGTCCTTTGAACTACGTCGACGCCACCAACCTCACGCCCCACGAACGAAGCAACTGGATCAAGCTGGCCAAAGACTATGGCTACGAGGTCCAGGCCGTCTTCTTCGAAGTTCCATTGGAGGTCTGCCTGGAGCGCAACCGCCGCCGGGACCGCGTGGTCGACGAAGAGATCATGCGACGGATGGCGGCCAAGCTGAAGCCCCCGACCTTCGAGGAAGGCTTTTCAAAGGTCACCGTAGTTCGTGTGAAAAAGAAAGAAGGCGAAGCCTAGCTCAGTCAATCCGGATGGTCATTCTGTTTTGGGGCGCAGCGATTTTGTAGCGCCGCCGTCCCGGCGGCAGTCCGGCGGGCGTCCCGCCCGCCGCTGAAGAAATAATGAAGTACTTTCGAAAAACCAAAGCGCCGCCCGAATCCGAGCGGCGCTTCTTGTCTCTTGTGGATTAGTTAGCGATGACCACCGTGGCCGCCGCCAGAAGAGGAACGTCCCCCTCCGCCTCCACCGCTATTACCACCTCCGCCGCGCGATGAAGACGCCCCGCCTCCACCACCGTGATAGGAAGGTGCTGCGCTTCCTCGACTACCGCCGCCACCGCCATAGGACGGCGCTGAGCGATACGAAGGTGAGCCACCACCGTAGGACGGGGCAGACCGATAAGACGGTGAGCCTCCGCCGTATGACGGAACCGAGCGATACGAAGGAGTCGACCGGTAGGACGGCGATCCGCCACCATAAGGCGAGCCTCCACGATTGCCCGATCCCGAGCCGCCATACGACGGACCCGAATTCCGGTAGGACGTCGGCGCGCTATTCCGAGAAGAATCGCCGCGGCTCGGCGAGTTGCTTCCGCCTCGATATGCCGGGGAAGAATTCGATCCCCGATATTCTGGCGACGCACTCGCTCCGCGATTTGACGCCCATCCGCCGTTGCCGGTCGACCGTTCCGACTGGCTTGCCGGTCTTACTGGTCCGGTGGGTCGCGGAACTGCGGTGCTCGGCCGGTTCCCGTACGAACCCATGCCAGGCCGTGATTCGCCACGAGACGTCATGCTCGGCGAATTTTCGCGAGCGCTGCCACCGAAATTCGCTGGCGGACGTGGCACGGAACGTTCCGCGGGGCTCGGTGAGAATCCACCGCGAGATTGCGGTCCGTTCGATGCGGGGCCACGCGACTCAGGTGTTCGCGACGGCTGCATTCCACCCACCGGCGGACGTGGCACGTTGTGTGCGATCTGCGGATTGTTTTCCCGATTGCCCTGCGTGTTGTTCATCACAGGCCGCTGAGGACTATTGGAGCGTCCGCCTTCGGCGCCATTCATCCCCGGCCGCTGCACCTTGTTTTCTGCAGGCCGAGCCACGGTTCCGCGCACAGCGGGCGAAGGAACTCGACCCGACGCGCTTTCCGGCCCATGCGGAATCATCCGCGACGGCGTCAACGGCTCGTTCCTGCCAGCGAACGGCTTCTGTCCGCCAACAGCAGTCCCGCCACGATTGAAGCTTGCCGGCGGATTCATGCGCGCCACTACCGGCCGCATTCCGCTGCGAGAGGGCGGCGCAGCAGCGCGCTGGCCGGCGTGGACACCGAGCATCGCATTGCGAGTCGGCGTCACACCAACTCGGCCCATCGGTGCGCCCGCGAAATCCCGTGCCGACATGCGCACTGCGGTTCCACGAACGGCCATTCCATTTTGCAGCGTGCGGACTGGAGCCGTCGTGATTCCGCCCGGCGCCCGCATGTTTGCGTAATGGAAGTTTCCGCCGCCAAGGCGATTGGGCGGATGTCCCCAATAATTGTGGATGTTCACAATGCGCGTGTTGCTGACGTTCACCCCGCGGAAGTAGTTGTATCCGCCGTGATACCAGGGATAGAACGGTTCGCCCCAGCCCAGCGCGCACCAACCTAGTCCGCCGCCTGCGCCGAAGCCAAAGTTCACGCCCCAGCCAGGGCCGCCAAACCACGCGACCAACGCGGGTGCGTATACCGGTCGAGCATAGATAGGACCCGGAGCCCAGCCCCAGTTGCCGCCCGTGTAAACCCAGCGTCCGTAGTGGAAGGGAGCGTAGCCCCAGGGCGCATCGTCCACCCACGTCCATCCCCACGGCTCAACCCAGATCCAGTGTCCAGCCTGGTAAGGAGCCCAGCCGGGCGCGACTACCGGAACCCACACGTGGCCATACATCGGTTCTTCACGCCACACACCGTAGTCATCGAGGTCTTCATAACCGACGGTCCCCGGGGCTACGTAACGTGCCGAGAGGGAACTGTCTTCGCGCTTGTCGCGCACCGCGCACCAATCGTCGAAGCCATCATAAGGAGGCGCTTCCGCAACCGAATGCGTCAGAGAAGTGCCGTCCGTGAATCTCACTTGCTGATTGGATTTGACGCGCACTGCAGGTCCCTGCCCTGTGGCGTCGCCGTCACCCTTACGCACGGTGACGACAGTTGCATCGCCATTAGGATCCACATCCACGCGATACACGCCGGACTTCTGAATCGTGAACGCCGCATTGGGCGTGTCGATCTCGTAGATTTCGCCACCAAACAAGTGGCGGACATGAACGTCGAGCGTGCCCTGGTGCAATTCCACCTGCACCGTGCTGTCGCTGACGTTGGTCAGGGTTAGGCTGGTCTCATCGCCCATGCGCATGACGCCGGTGCCCACGTTCAATTCGGCGCGCGATTCCTTGTCCGTCCAAACGTTGTCGGCAATCGTCAACGGACGGTTCAAACTTCCCGCCACCCAATCCTCGGTGCCGCGCGGCTGAATCGAAACCGATCCCGACATGTACTGCAAACGTGCTGCGCGCCCCGGGGGATCATTCTGATCCGATTGCGCGGGCTGGCTCGCCTGCTGATCCTGTACGGGAGCCTGATCCTGCACTTGGTCCTGATCCGGGTAGGCTTCCTCGTCCTGCGCTAGTGCCGAAATCGCCGTCAAAGACAGCGTCAGAAACATCGCTAGCATCACGCGCTTTAAACTTTTCATAACCGGCTCTCCTTGCCCGCTCAACCTAACTAGCTGAGCCCCAAAACTTCGCATCAGGGGCGACGGCGCGGGGGCGCTCGCTACTTCTGCCGCCAAACATGGAAACCCGGCAGCAGGTCGTAAGTTGCGGTACGGGCAAGGTTTGGGGGGATGCGAAACGAGGCTGGAGGGTTGCCGGCGAGGCCGGCCGACGTAAGCCTTAGACCAAGAGGTAACTACTTTAGATACTTAAGCATATCCTTAAATGCTGAGGTGTCGGATGATCTCAGTGCTTCGTAGATGATCATCTCCGTCGAAGAGACCACGGCGCCCGCCGCTTCCATGCGCCGCAAGCCGACTTTCCAGTTCCATTCCGTCCGGGAACTCACGGCGTCGGACGCAACGTGTACCAGGTATCCCTCCCGCAAGGCTGCCAGAGCTGTCTGCGCGACGCAGATGTGGCTTTCCATTCCGCACAGAATTACCGTATTCCGCTTCCCGGGTAGCCGCTTCAGAGTCGAGCAAAATACATCGCTGCCGAAGCACGAGAAAATCTGCTTCTCGATCGCCTGAGTGTCGGACAGCAAGGATGCTACTTCCGGCACCGTGTTTCCGAGCCCCGTCGAATATTGCGTCGTGAGCAGCGTTGGAATTTTCAGAATGCCGGCGAGGCGAATCAACAACTGCGAGTTACGGACCAACTGCTCCTTCTGAAAAATCGGCGGCAGCAGTTTCTCCTGGATATCGATCACGACCAATGCACATTGGGAAGGGTCCAGCGGACGTCGCGCAATTTCGGCGTAGTCCGCCGCCGGCGGATTCAAACTGCTGGTCATGGTCATGAGCGCGCCTCCGGGCAGGATACTCAGGAATTCTAGAACAGCGCGAGCCATGTGCCCGAAACATTATGCCTTTGGTAGCGCCGGCGTCCCGCCGGCAGTCGCGAGAGCGTCCTCGCCCTCGCATCAAGAGCTCTCCTGCGCAACGAAACCACGAAGGGCCATCGGTATCGATTGCACTTTTAGCTCGTTGTACCGCTCTGGCCGCGCCACTCTTCCGTCGTGCTCAAGTCTTGGGTTACACTATTTCCAGCCCCGTCGTTCAACGGTAGGACATCTGCCTCTGGAGCAGAGTATTGGGGTTCGAATCCCTACGGGGCTGCCATTCTCTCTGCTGCGCCAATTCCCGTCTTTACTTTCCTTTACGCATTTTTTGTTCACCGGCCATCTCGGCGCACGTTAGAATCATCGATTCGATCTTCAGCCTGGTTCTCAACCTGCGCGGCATGTCTGCGCTAAAGGGGAATAGCTTCTTTTCGTTTTTCATCGATGAAGAAAACCTGCGTTGCTGTCGTCCTTCTTCTGCTATCAGTCTCTGTCCTCGCTCAGGATCGTCCCAAGTGGGAGATCTTCGGAGGCTACCAGTACACCTATTCCGACTACGGACCCATACAGGACGTGGGCACATCGATCGCCAACATCTATAACCAGTCGGTAAGCCTGGACCACACCCTCACCATGACGGGAGGGGTCTTCAGCATCCAGAAAAACGTTGGCAAACGCTGGGCCGCCGTCCTCGATATTGGTGGAATGTCGGGCACGAAGGACGCCGATCTCTCGCAATATTTCCAGCTTCTGGGTTACGTTCCTCCGGGCACCACGCAGCTCTCCACGTTTCATTCGACTGTCTACAGCATCACTGGCGGGCCTCAGTTCCACCTTATGCAGATCCACGGCGCGCAAATCTTTGTGCGCGGCCTGGGTGGCGCGTCCCGCAGCGCTTTGGGCATGGACGACACCACCCGCAAAGCGCTCAACTTCCTGGTCCCGAAATTCAAAACCACCATCACAGACCCGGCAGTGCTCGCTGGAGTGGGCGTGCAGTATCGCGTCTATCATCACATCTTCGTGCGCGGGACCGGGGACTACATCCATCCGTTCTCAAACAGCACCCAAAACTACTTCCGCATAACCGGGGGCATTGGGCTCGAAAGGCTCGGCAACCTTTTCTAACCGGTCGCCGCTGGAGTGGTAGGCCAGTTTCGGCAACATCATCCGGACTCGATCCGATGCGCCCGTGCTAACCTGTCCTTTCTTTGAGGGACATTTCGACCATGACGAAGATTGACCCCGGCGATCTGCTAATCCGCAGGTCGGGCATTCACGGATGTGGTTGCTACACGACCGTCGCCATCCCGGAAGGCACGCACATCGTGGAGTACACCGGCGACCGGCTCTCCAAGGATCAGGCCGACGAACTCTACAACGAGCGCCCCGACACCTACCTGTTCTGCATCGGCGAAGGCGACTACGTGATTGACGGCGATTCGGTCGCCGCGTTTATCAATCACTGCTGCGATTCCAATTGCGAGACCGATGAGTTTGGCGAGCACATCTGGATCATCGCCACGCGCGACATCGCACCCGGCGAGGAACTGACCTACGACTACAACCTGTACGACGGCGATGACGACGACGAGGCTATCTGCCACTGTGGCGCAAAAGAATGCCGCGGAAGCATGTACGGGGACGAAGAACTCGAGCGACGGGCTAAGGAAAAAGCAAAATCAAGTAAGTCCAAGACCTAACCACAGAGGACACGAAGGAACACAAGGGGACTCGCGTTTCTTCCGTGTTCCTCAGTGCGCTCTGTGGTTAAAGATTTTGACTTTATCCTCTCACCATCACATGCTGCAGGCTCTTCACGGCGCGCATGTACTGCGCGCGCTCGAAGGCACTCGGATCCGGACAACGCATCTGACTCATGCTGCCTTGCATCTGTTTCACGGATTCGTACTCGTGCTGCTCCATCCAGTCCACAATGCCGCGCTCCATATGGCGCAGTTGATTGATGCCGTTGCGCAGCAAGGACGAACACAGCATCGTCACGTTGGCGCCCACCATGAGCATCTTGATGGCGTCGTGCGGATCGTGGATCCCGCCGGTGGCGGCCAGGCTGGCTTTCAATTTTCCGTACAGAATTCCAATCCACGTCAGCGGCAGACGCAGTGCCTGCGGCGTGCTAAGCAACACATTGGGCCGAATCTCCAGCTCTTCCAGGTCAATATCGGGCTGATAGAAGCGGTTGAACAACACTAGTCCGTCCGCTCCGGCGTCATCCAGCCGCTTCGCCACATTGGCGACATTGGTGAAGAACGGGCTGATCTTGATCGCGACCGGAATTGAAATTGCCGACTTCACCGCCCACACAATATCGACGTATGTCTGTTCGATCTCTGCAGCCTTAAGCTCCGGATCGGTCGGAATGTAGTAGATGTTGCACTCCAGCGCATCGGCCCCAGCCTGCTCGATCTCCTGGGCAAATTTCGTCCAGCCTCCAACCGTCGCCCCATTCAGGCTCGCGATGATCGGGATATCCACGGCTTCCTTGGCCTTGCGAATGTGTTCCAGATAGCCTTCCGGTCCCAGCCGGAACTCGCTGGCTTGCGGAAAGTAGGTCAATGACTCGGCAAAGCTCTCCGTCCCGGTCGACAGATGGTGGTCGAGTTCCGCCGACTCCTGCCGCAACTGCTCTTCGAAAAGCGAATAGAGCACTACCGCAGACGCTCCGGCATCCTCGAGTCGGCGAATGCTCGCGATCTCCTGCGACAACGGGGAAGCCGAAGGCACGAGGGGAGTGCGCAGGGTGAGTCCGAGATAGCGAGTTGTCAAGTCGATCATGGGTTCTCCTAAAATGCTTTCTCTTAAACGGCCTTATGTCAGTCTGCTGCCGTCGGTTCGGGTGCCGTCCTACGTTGCGCGAGGTACTCGTACAGCCGGTACCGCGCTTCTACGTCGCGCTGCGCCTCTGCCCAGAGCTTCTTCGCATCTTCGGGCTTACTTTTGGTGAGCATCTTGAAGCGAGTTTCCATGAGCATGAAGTCCTGCAGCTTGCGCGTCGGTGTCCGCGAATCCAGCTGCAGCGGATTCTCGCCCGCGGCCGCTCGGTCCGGATGGTAGCGATACAGCAGCCACTGTCCGCTCTCCACTGCCGCTTTCTGGTTCGACATGCCGGTCGTCATATCGATCCCATGCGCGATGCAGTGTGAATAGGCAATGATGATGCTCGGCCCGTCGTAGGCTTCGGCCTCGAGGAATGCTTTCAAGGTATGCTCGTCCTTGGCGCCCATCGCAACGCTCGCGACATAGACCGTCCCGTAGCTCATCGCGATGAGTCCGAGGTCCTTTTTCGGCCCAGGCTTGCCTCCGGCAGCAAACTTCGCGACCGCTGCCCGCGGAGTCGATTTCGATGCTTGCCCGCCCGTGTTCGAATACACCTCGGTGTCGAGCACCAGCAGGTTGACGTTCTTGCCGCTAGCGATCACGTGATCCAGTCCACCGTAGCCGATGTCATAGGCCCATCCGTCGCCGCCCACGATCCACACGCTCTTTTTCACCAGCAGATCGGCGAGCGCGAGCAACTGTTTTGCTTCAAGCGAAGTCTTGCCCTGCAGTCGCTCCTTGAGAAGGCTGACGCGCTGCCGCTGCTCGTAGATGTCAGCCTCGTCTTTCTGTGAAGCCGCGAGAATGGCCGATGCCAGCTCGTCCCCGATCTGAGTGCCCAGTTGCAGCACCAGCTCGCGAGCGAATTCGGTTTGCTTGTCGATCGAGAGCCGGAATCCCAGTCCAAACTCCGCGTTGTCTTCGAACAGGGAATTGGCCCAAGCCGGCCCGCGGCCGTCGCTGTTCTTCGACCACGGCGTAGTCGGCAGATTGCCACCGTAAATTGACGAACAACCCGTGGCATTGGCGATGAGCGCCCGGTCGCCGAACAACTGCGACAACAGCTTCAGGTAAGGAGTCTCACCGCAACCCGAACAGGCTCCCGAGAACTCGAACAACGGTTCTTGAACCTGCTGTTGGCGAATCGTTGTTGGCTTGATCTTCCGGCGATCGAGTTCCGGAATCTCCAGGAAGAAGTCCCAGTTCTCGCGTTCCGGCACGCGCAGGGGCGGTTGCGGGGCCATATTGAGCGCCTTCAGCCGCGTTTCGGTCTTGTTCTTCGCCGGGCAAATCTCGACACAGATTCCGCATCCGGTGCAGTCCTCAGGCGCGACCTGGATGCTGTATTTCATTCCAGCCCATTCCTTGTCGCGAACCTCCGTCGACTTGAACGTAGCCGGAGCTTTCTGCAATTCAGCCGAGTCGTACACCTTGATTCGAATCACAGCGTGCGGGCACACCATCGCGCACTTGCCGCATTGAATGCAGGTCTTGGTATCCCAGACAGGGATCTCAAGAGCGAGATTGCGTTTCTCCCACTTCGCCGTACCCGTCGGGAAAGTGCCGTCGCAGGGGAATGCGCTCACCGGCAGTTCGTCGCCACGGCCCTCATAAATCGCACCCAGTATGGAGCGCTCAAATTCCGGAGCGTTTCCCGAGAAGGGCGGCGGCATTTCGATCGTGCTGGTCGTCTGCTCGGGAACCTTTACCTCAAACAAGTGTGCCAGCGTCTCGTCCACGGCCTTCATGTTCTGCTGGACGACTTCTTCGCCCTTTTTGCCATACGTGTAGCGGATGGAATCGCGAATCGCTTCAATCGCCTCGTCGCGTGGCAGGACCTTCGAAATCGCGAAGAAACATACTTGCAGGATCGTGTTCATGCGGCTGCCCATGCCGCTGTCGCGAGCGACTTGGTAGGCGTCGATCACAAAAAGCTTTGCCTTTTTCGTGATCAGTTGTTCCTGCACTACGCGCGGCAGATGCTCCCAGACCTCATCTTTCCCGAACGGGCTATTGAGCAGGAACGTCCCTCCTGGCACCAGCGCGCTCAACATGTCGTAGCGCTCGAGGAATATCCATTGATGGCAGGCGATGAAGTTGGACTTCGAAACCAGATACGTCGAATGAATCGGCTGCGGGCCGAAGCGCAGGTGCGAAACCGTCATCGCGCCGGACTTCTTCGAGTCATACACGAAGTATCCTTGCGCATAGTTGTCCGTGTTCTCGCCGATGATCTTGATGGAATTCTTGTTCGCTCCAACCGTACCGTCGGCGCCCAGGCCGTAGAACATGGCGCGTACCACCGAGTCCGGCTCCGTCGAATAATCCGCGTCGTAGTCGAGGCTGGTGTGGTTCAGGTCGTCCTGAATGCCGACCGTGAAATGCTCTTTTGGTTTCCCGAGCGTCAGGTTGTCATAGACAGCCTTGACCATCGCCGGAGTGAATTCCTTGGACGAAAGCCCATAGCGTCCACCGATCACGATCGGCCACAGTTTCACCGACCCATAGCCCTGCCTCTGACCTTCCTGGATCGCGTTCACCACGTCCAGGTACAGCGGTTCGCCGCCCGCCCCAGCTTCCTTAGTGCGATCTAGGACAGCAACTGAACGCACCGTGATCGGCAGGGACTCGTATAGATGCTTCACCGAGAACGGCCGGTACAGGCGTACCTTGACCAACCCGACTTTCTCTCCGCGCGCAACCAGTGCTTCCACGGTTTCCTCGGCCGCTTCCGCGCCGGAACCCATCATTACGATCACGCGCTCGGCATCGGGCGCGCCAACGTAGTCGAACAGCTTGTACTTTCGTCCCACGACTTCGGCGAACTTGTCCATCGCCGCTTGCACCTTGTCGGGGCAGACGTCGTAAAAGGCGTTTGCGCTCTCGCGCATCTGGAAAAAGACATCGGGATTTTGTGCTGTACCGCGAATCACAGGATGATCCGGCGACAGAGCTCGCTGGCGATGCTCGAATACGCGATCCATGTTGATCAGCGTTCGCATGTCATCTTCGTTGAGCATCTCGATCTTGTTGACTTCGTGCGAGGTTCGGAATCCATCGAAGAAATGCAGGAAGGGAATCCGCGTTTCGAGCGACGCTGCATGCGCGATGAGCGCCAGGTCCATGGCCTCCTGCACCGAGTTCGAGCAGAGCATGGCCCATCCGGTCGCCCGACAAAACATGACGTCGCTGTGGTCGCCAAAGATCGACAGAGCGTGCGTGGCCAGCGTGCGCGCCGTCACGTGAAAGGTTGCCGGCGTCAATTCGCCCGCAATCTTGTTCATATTGGGGATCATTAGCAGCAAGCCCTGCGAAGCCGTGAACGTAGTTGCCAGCGCCCCGGTCTGCAAAGCCCCGTGCACCGCTCCGGCCGCTCCGCCTTCGCTCTGCATCTCGGCCACGTGAGGAACGGTTCCCCAGATGTTGGGAACTCCCTCGGAAGCCCACTGATCGGCCCACTCTCCCATGGGGGACGACGGAGTAATCGGATAGATCGCGATGACCTCGTTCAGGCGATACGCAACGTAGGCAACTGCCTCATTCGCGTCCATGGTCTTGAATTTGCGCTTCATAGGATCCCTTCGCCTCAGCTTGCGGGGCTGCCTGTAATCGGAACTGACCCCGGATCGAGTAGCCCGAAGCCACCCGTTGTCTACAGCATGAAGGGGAAGAGGAGAGACGTCTTGTGCCTGCGTCACAGAAGGTTGTGACATGTATCACACGGGCTTGACTATGATTGATGGAGCGACGGGCGTCCCCGCCGGTCCGGCACGGGATTCCGTCCCTCTCCCCGTAAATAGGGCTGCATCGCGATAGGATGTGTCGTTCGAGTCATGGCGCCATCGGCACAACCCGTTCTGCTGTACGACGGCGTCTGCGGGCTCTGCAACCGGCTTGTACAATTCACGCTGCGGCACGACCATAACGACACCTTTCACTTCGCCGCTCTGCAGGGGCCGGTAGCCGCGCGCATCCTTGAGCGCCACGGGCAGTCTCCGGGCGATCTCGACACGTTCTACGTGGTGACGGGCATGGACCAACCGGCCGAGCATTTGCTGGCTCGTTCAGACGCCGCGCTATACGTCCTCCGCGAATTGGGCGGGGGTTGGAGTGTCGTCGCAATGTTCGGCCGCGTTCTCCCAAAAGCCCTGCGGGACGCCCTTTACAACGCGATCGCTCGCAACCGGTACCGTATGTTCGGCAAATTCGATGCCTGTCCGTTACCGGACCCGAAGGTCCGCCATAAGTTCCTCCAGTGAAGGAAACACCCGACCGACAAGACTTTTCAGCACTCGCCACAGTAGAATTTCGCGAGTAAACCGGTACGGACGAGGCGCGCATGGCAGACAAGGCAACCCTTCCCAGTGATTCCATCGATTCCGTTCTTCACGAAGACCGTAAGTTCGAGTGTCCTCCGGCATTTGCCGAAAAAGCCCACGTCAAAACGCTCGAAGAGTATGAACATCTCTACAAAGAATCGGTGGAACAGCCGGAGAAGTACTGGGGGCGCGTAGCCGAAGAGTTGCACTGGTTCAAGAAGTGGAATCGCGTGCTCGAGTGGAATGCGCCCTGGGCCAAGTGGTTCTCCGGCGGACAGATCAATCTCTCCTACAACTGTCTCGACCGCCACGTGAAGACATGGCGCAAGAACAAAGCCGCGCTTATCTGGGAGAGCGAGCCGGGCGAAGTCCGCACGTACACCTACCAGCAACTTTGGAAGGAAGTTCAGAAATTCGCCAATGTCCTGAAAGGGCTGGGCGTGAAGAAAGGCGATCGCGTCGCCATCTACATGGGCATGACGCCTGAGTTGCCAATCGCGATGCTGGCTTGTGCGCGTATCGGCGCGCCGCACTCGATCGTCTTCGGTGGCTTCGCATCGCACGCGCTGGTCGATCGCATCCACGATTCGCAGGCCGTCGCCGTCATCACGCAAGACGGCTCCTACCGCCGTGGCGCCGAAGTGAAGTTGTTTCCGGCAGTCGAGGAAGCGCTCAAGTCTTGCCCGAGCGTAAAACATGTTGTTGTCTACAAGCGCACGAATACGCCGATCAATTTACAGGCCGGCCGCGATCACTGGTGGCATGAATTAATGGCGAGAGCTTCTGACGAATGCCCAGCCGAGCCGCTCGATGCCGAGCACCCGCTGTACATCCTGTACACCTCCGGAACAACGGGGAAGCCGAAAGGCGTGGTTCACACCACTGGGGGATATTCGGTGGGAACGTATCTCACTACCAAGCTGGTGTTCGATCTCAAGGAAGATGACACCTACTGGTGTACCGCCGACATCGGGTGGGTGACAGGCCACAGCTACATCGTGTACGGACCGCTGCAAAACGGCGCCACCAGCCTGATGTATGAAGGTGCGCCCAATTTTCCGGAGCCAGATCGCTTCTGGTCCATCATCGACCGTCACCAGGTCACCGTCTTCTACACCGCGCCCACCGCGATTCGCACCTTCATCAAGTGGGGCAACGAGTGGCCGAATAAGCACAAGATGGACAGCCTGCGCCTGCTCGGCACTGTCGGCGAGCCGATCAATCCTGAAGCCTGGATGTGGTACCGCAATGTCATCGGCCACAACCGCTGCCCGATCGTCGATACGTGGTGGCAGACGGAAACGGGCCACATCATGATCTCGCCGATCCCCGGCGCGATCGCTACCAAACCCGGGTCCGCGACGCGACCCATGCCCGGCGTCGTGCCCGAAATCGTCACCATGGACGGCAAGCCTGTGCCCGACGGGTCCGGGGGCTTTCTCATCATCAGCAAGCCCTGGCCCGGAATGCTGCGCACCATCTATGGCGACCCTGATCGCTACGTGCGCCAGTACTGGTCGCAGATTCCTGGTGTCTACTTCACCGGTGACGGCGCCCGCAAGGACAAGGACGGCTATTTCTGGATCATGGGCCGCGTCGACGACGTCCTGAACGTTAGCGGCCACCGCTTGAGCACAATGGAAGTCGAAAGTGCACTGGTCGCGCACGAAGCGGTCGCAGAAGCTGCTGTGGTTGGCCGGCCCGACGAACTCAAAGGTCAGGCGATCTCCGCCTTTGTCACCCTCGAGAAGGGCCGCGAGCCAACCCCGGAACTGAAAGAGGAATTGCGCAAGTGGGTGGCGAAAGAAATCGGCGCGCTCGCAAAACCCGACGACATCCGCTTCACCGACATGCTTCCCAAAACGCGCAGCGGCAAAATCATGCGCCGCCTGCTGCGCGAGCTCGCCACCAGCGGAGACGTTAAGGGTGACACGACGACCCTGGAAGATTTCGGCGTGATCGCAAAGCTGAAAGAAAGCGACGAAGCCTAGGCAACGGTATGCCTCAGCGCAACCGCGATACCGGAGGCCGCGGAGAACGAAGGGCACCGTTCACTCGCGTATCAAAGACATAATCACCATGGAAAAGCCGCGCAGCGGCGACATAGGATAGCCCAGGGCGTAAGCCCTGGGAAATCGACGGAGAACGCGCGAGCCCCGAAGGGGCGGCACTAAAGCGCAACGGGCGCGAGCCCGTCAGCCAACGTGGTGCCCCATCCTAACGGCGCTTTTTTGCGACGTTAGGGTGGGATTCCACTGCTGCCGAATTCGAGGGCATTGAACCGCTGCCATGGGGACAAACTATTTCTTCGCCTTCACCCGATCGGCAATCTGATCGAACTTGCCTTTCGAAAGAATCCGCCGGCTCAACAGATCATTCGGCGAATCGTAAGGACGTCCATCAATGATCCGGTCGGCATCCGCGGCGCCGATTCCCGGCAACGCAACCAGGTCTTCCTTCGAGGCTGAATTCAGGTCAAGCGGCTTATCGCGGCTCCAGCCCTCTTTAATGCCGGCGGCGATGGCTTTGGCGTCACGCTTCGCCGCAGCAGTGGTCTCGGCGGTGCGTTCTTTCAGGTCTTGAGAGTTGCGCGGCTGCATGCAGGCGACGCTCATGGCAAGCAACCAGATCACCGCGCCCAAAGAGAATTGATTTACGAATTGGGATGGTATTTTCACCAGACTATGATGATCCTGCGCGCGCCGCCGGTTGGTCGCGACCGGATTTCTCAATACTGAGCCGGACCTCCAAACCCTGCATGGTTCACACCCCACCTGAAATCAAAATCTGCAATACCTAAGCTCCGCCCTGCATGACTCCAGTTCCATGGGGCGCGTCATGCGGTCCGGAAGCCGACTCCAGCGTCACCGCAAAAGTCTTCGCCTCCACGCCGGCCGGTAATCCGGGCGGATTCACCACGGTCGCGTTCCCGCGAGCATCCGGCTTGAACAACCCCGCAGGAATCGGCGCGGCTCCAGGCGGAATCAGCCACAGCTCGTAAATCTTGTCGGGCGGCAACTGCGGCAGATTATTCGCAACGAACACCAGCCCGCTCTTATTCTTGAGATAGAAAGCTTTCCCCTGCGGCTGCGGCCGCCCTTTCGCAACGACTAGCGTCACCGCTTGCGTGTCAGACGCGGTCAGCGTATCCATCACGCGCTGCGCGTTCGCGACTTCAATCGTCTGCTGGCTCGTAAGCTGCGCAAGTTTGTTCACCGACTCCCGTAGCCCGAAGTTCTCCCGGCGCAGTTGCACAACCACGACAAACATGAGCGCCGCCGCAGCCCATCCCAGCGCAGCCGCCCAGTTGAAACGGGAACGCGCCTGAACAACGGTCGGCACACGCGGCGCTTTTGAAATCGCATCGAGTAGCCGCTGCCGCGCGCGCTGTGGAGGTTTCGGTCCCACTGTGGCAGTGGCCATTAACGCAATGTCTCCACGCAGCTGATCCAGTTCCAGCCGGCAGGCGGAGCAAGTCTCGAGGTGCTTTTCGAGCGCAGCTCGCTCCTCGCCCTGCAACGCGCCCAGCGCGTGGAGAGCCAAATCCTCGGCGAATTGTTCGTGCGCGCTCATGCTTCGAATGCCTTGCGCAGGGCGATCAATCCCGCGCGGATTCTTGTCTTGATCGTGCCCAGCGGTTCGCCCGTCTTGGAAGCGATCTCCGTGTGCGTCATGCCCTGGTAGTACGCCATTTCCAGTGCCGCCCGTTGTGTCGCCGGCATCCCGCTCAGCACTCCGCGAACTTTCTCCGCTACCCGCGATCGGTCAGCTTGTCCCGCCATGTCGGGCACCACCGACAGCACAACATCCTCGGGGTCAGTCTCCGGACGCCGCTTCCGCAACGCGTCAACCGAGCGATTCCGCGTGATCACCGCCAGCCACGCTCCCAGATTTCCGCGGCTCGCGTCGAAGGCACTCGGGTTCCGCCACAACTGCATGAACACTTCTTGTTGGATGTCCTCCGCCGCGCCCGTGTCCCCCAACACCCGCAGCGCCACTGCGTACACCACCGAAGAGTAGCGGTCGTACAGCGACGCCATCGCGCTAGCATCGCCGGCGCGAATCGCCGACACCAGTGCCAGGTCGGGCGACACAACTTTGGCATCGGCGCTGGACACGCTCCTCTTCCTTTCTAAGTACGGCGCATGAACACCCGGCGGATTGCCCGCCGCGCGCTCAATTTAGTAATCGGAAGTCCGTAACCTCCCGAGCGGCAAGTAGTTATACCAGAAGCATTCGCGCCTTCGGAAGAAGGGCAGGTTTACGACTCCCTCCTTCGCGGGATCTGACCGATCGAGTCCGTTTCCGACTACCCCAGCTTTCCCCGACGGTTGTAACATCGTTGGCACGTTAGAGGATACGTTTATGAAATCATTCTGGGTCATAGTCTGCGCACTAGGCTTGCTTTCAATCGCCGCCTGGTCCGACGAGCAGCATCACCACCAGTTGAGTGAAAACGAAGTCGGCTCGGTGCACTTCGCGACTTCCTGCGCAAAGGCCGTCGAGCAGGACTTCAACCGTGCCGTCGCGCTGCTGCACTCCTTCCAGTACGAAGATACGCGCGTTGCTTTCGAAGAGATCAGCCGCAAGGATCCGACCTGCGCGATGGCGCAGTGGGGCGTAGCAATGTCGCACTACCATGGCCTGTGGGACAACGGCGACACTGCCACCGGCCGTCTCGCCCAGAAGAAAGCCGCTGACCTCGCCGCGACGAACTCGAAGACAAGTGCCCGCGAGAAGGCCTACATCAACGCGCTCGGCGAGATTTATCGCGAGGATGGCAAAGATTCTTACGCGCACTCCGTTGCCTTTGAGCGGAAGATGGGCGCCGTGCAAGCTGCCTATCCGGACGACACGGAAGCCGCTATCTTCCACGCCCTTACGCTCGACATCACCGCTTCCAAGACCGATAAGACGTTCGCCAACCAGCGCAAGTGCGGCGAGATCCTCGAGCCCATATTCGAGAAGCTGCCCAATCATCCAGGAGTCGCACACTACATCATTCACTGCTACGACAATCCCGCGCTCGCGCAACAAGGACTGAAAGCGGCGCGAGCCTACGCCAAAATTGCTCCAGCGTCGGCACATGCCAACCACATGCCGTCGCACATCTTCACACGCGTCGGATCGTGGGAAGAATCCGTCCAGTCCAACAAACGCTCTGAAGCCTTGGCCGCGTCCGCCGAGCCGACTTCCAAAAATGGCGAAGCCCGTGACCAGCGCCTGCATGCCATGGACTACATGGAGTACGCCTACCTGCAGAGCGGACGCGTCACCGACGCCGAGGCCGTCCTGGCGAATATGAATGCCTTGTCACAGGTCGGCGGGTTGACCCTCACAGGCGACTATGCACTAGCCGCCGTTCCTGCGCGCTACACGATAGAACTCGGCAAGTGGGAAGAAGCCAGCAAGCTATCGGTGCGCGAGAATGCCGTCCCCTGGGCCCAAGCCATTACATGGACTGCAGTCGGCGTGGGTGCTGCCCGCTCCGGCGATCAACAGCGGGCTGCCGAGGCCAAGCAATCTCTCCAGCGTTTGTACGATGAGACCGCGAAGCGTAACAACGCATATTGGGCCAAACAAATCCAGGTGCAGATTGGTGAGGTGGACGCCTGGATGTACCAGCAGGACGCCGACCCGACCAAAGCTCTCACCGCGATGACCACCGCCGCCGAGCTGGAAGAAAGCATGGACAAGCACGCCGTTACCCCTGGCGCGGTTGTTCCAGCGCGCGAGATGCTTGGCCAGCTATACATCGAACAGAAGCATCCGGAGGAAGCGTTGCAAGCATTTCAGGCCGTGCTGCAGGTTGCTCCCAAACGCTTCAACGCTCTCTACGGAGCCGCCATGGCCGCTGACAGCGCGGGCAAGACACAGGACGCCACCCGGTATTTCAAGGAATTAATCGAAGTGTCGGTAGGCAACGAGCGCCCGGAGCTCGCGCGAGCCCGCATCAAGTCCGCGAGCAGAACTCCCAAAGGCGTGATCCAACGCGCCTCCCGGCCGCCTCAGTAGCGACCAAGTCCTGCTTCGACGCCGCTGCACCCGTGTCTCCGGAAGCCCAGGATCGTTTCAAAGACTCTTACCCCGCACGGACTCGCCTGCTAAGATTTCCGTCCACCCGGATCGGGGGCAGGAGGTAGTTCTTGCGCTGGAGAGTCTTGCGGTTGGTCGTGCCGCTCTGCCTCATATTGTTGGCACGAGCCTCAGTCGCAGAAGCGCATCTTGATAAAGCGTCCAAGTCGGCCGGTCAGAACACGATCGATCTTCACGGTCACCCTTTTCACGGAAAGAAGCAGATCGAGGTGAGCGTCGGCCTCTACATCAGCAATCTCGCAGTCGTGGAAGAAACGCGCGAGCAGTTCGAGGTCGAAGGATACTTCACCGTCGAATGGGACGATCCGCGCCTTGCTCTTCCAGAGGAATCACGGGTTGCCGGGCATCTGCGTAAGCTCAACCCCGACGACCTTTGGACGCCGCCCCTCGAAACCGCCAATATGATTTCGCATCGCCGGAATTCTTTTGAGCTGACGGTCGACGACAGCGGTCATCTCCGTTATGTCGAGCGCACAGACACTGTGGTTTCCGCCGACTACTCGCTCCGCAAGTTTCCCTTCGACACGCAGACTGTTGAGTTCCAGATCGAGCCTTTCATGCCGGCCTCTCAAGAATTCACTTTCGCCAGCCATCCAGCCATCCAGCCAGCCCAACTGGCCACGATTCGGCGGCCGATGCAGGACTGGCGGCATGGGAAATCAAAGGCCTGAATTACAGAACTCGCCAGGTCGAAGGCGAAAGCGGGTATGCCCACCCGCTTCCAGGCGCTGTTCCAAGTGGTGATTCGACGGTATTCCGGTTTCTACATCTGGAAAATCTTTCTGCCCATGATCCTGATGGCCTCGATCCCGTGGGCCGTGTTCTGGTATGAGGTCCACGATTTCAGCGGCCAGATGAGTGTGCCGCTGGCGGTCATGCTCTCCATGATTGCGTTTTCAGCTTTCCATTGCCAAGGATCTTCCACGCGTCGGCTACACAACCTTCCTCGACGCCCTCTTCCTGACCAGCTTCACCTTCATATTCTTCTGCATTGTGGAGATTGTGTTCGTGTACGTGTTGCAGGTGAAAAAGCGCACCGCCCTGGCGGAAACCATCCGGGAACTGCCCGTTGGGGTTTCCCGCTCGCCTATGCGGGATGTCTAGCGCTGCTGCTCGTTGTTTATTAGCAGGAAGAGCCGGTCCCGGCACTGCGAGGAAGGAAAATAAATCTCAGAGAATTCGCAATACCCGCGTCCCTCAGTTGTCAGAAACGCGGGTATCGGGGGAAGGGCAAATGACAACGTCGCGCATGGTAGCAAGGTAAACCTTAAGCCTGCCTTAAAAGTAATTCTCTGAGTCTCAGCAATGTTGAGATTGCGCTAAGCCGCGCTGCCGATCTCACGGAATCCTGGGCGTTAAGCCAAACGAGGCATCTAAGTCGAAGAGTAGTGAAGGCGTTGGAAATCGGGTAAATCCGGTACTTCAACATCGGGACACCGTACGACAAAACTCTCTTCCACAGACGCAAAGTTACCCGGCGTAGTCGTGCTAAGCAATCGCGGATCAATCACTTGGTGATTTGGCCCGAGCATTGCTCTCGCATGGGGAGAAAAAACTCGTTCTTGGGGGGCTTATGACTCAAGAGAGAGGAAAGTGGCTCGAGATCTGCGAAGCGATGGTGAAGGAAGTGGACCCTGCGAAGATGTTGGAACTGGCCGCGCAACTGGTAGCAGCGCTGGATGAGCAGAAGGTAGGCACGGCTCCGAGAGCGAAGGTTATTCAGGCGGAATCGGCTCAACCCCAGTCAAAGTGTAGATCGTCCGAAGTGTCGGAGCGATCAACTTGTGGGTAATGTTCAGCTGATCGTTGGTTTTTCCTCACCGGGGGAAGGCATGCGGTTGCCTGTCAGCAGCCGCTCAAGCTCGGCGGCGAAGATTTTGACCTGTTGCGGATCTCTCTCGGAGTCGATCAGCGCGACCAGTTCACGGATGCGGGGTTCATCGGCCATACACAGCCTAGAATATAGGAAGATCTAAGGTATTGTCTGTACTTAACAGGCGCCTTTAACTTGGCAGACGGATGCGGCCAGAACTAGCCTGCGCTGGCAATTCCAGGGGAGGACCGTCTGTTGAGCTGCATCGCGCCTTGGTCGCGAATCCGACTAACCGGACAAAGACCTTGCTGCTAGTATCCGGCAATCAACGGGAGGGGAGAGTGACCGGTCACGATCGGCAAAAATGGGTAGAGTTGTACAAAACTGCTGTCTTTGAGTTGGAACAATCCTTCATGGCCGGCCGAATTGCAGATGCGCGCGCCGAAATCGTCAAGCGCGTGGAAGCCCTGCGCCAACTTCCGGGGCTTCACAAAACCGAACAGCGTGCGATCGAAGACGCACTCAATAACCTCCGCTTTCTCGAGCGCGAGGATGCGCAGATCACGGAACAGCGCAGAAAAGCCGAAGTAGCCCTTGAACAATTACACCTTTTGGAACCGACCATCGAACGACTTCAGAATCAGGGCTAGCTTCGCCTCACGAACTTTAACAGTCATCCGTCCTCGATCAACACTCAAAGACAACTAAATCTTCAGTCCCGAGTTGGAATCGCACCAGGAAGGCCGTCCGTGCGGAGATACGATCCATGGATTTCGGCCATCTCCTTGGGGATGTTCGAAAGCCAGTGGTTATGTTCCGAATTTGTCGCGATTCAATTGGTTCTGGTCATCTTCATTAGGAAACTCTGTTGAGGTTTCTTCGGTCCGATGGTGATCCTTCACGTGCAACAATTCTTTTAACCGTGTGGAAATGACGACGCCAGTGTCGTCCTCAGACTGGGTCGAGCCATGACGCTTCGTTCTTATCCACGAAACCAACCTATGCAGTGACATTGATGAGGGCCCCCGCTTTATTCGCGGATCCCAAAGAAACACAAAATCATCGATTCGGGATTGTCAAAGGTCTGACGGCAAAATCGACCGTCAATGCTCAGCTCTCCCCACAACGAATTTGTAGCCTATCCCCTTCACAGTGACGATCAATTCAGGCTGGCTGGGGTTCTGCTCGAGTTTCTGACGGAGACTGTGAATGTGCATATCCACCGTACGCGTGAACGCTCTGCGGTTATAGCCCCAGACTGAGCGCAACAGCTCATCACGAGAAACAAGGTTCCCGGCCCTCTCAATGAGGTAACGGAGAAGCCGCAACTCGAGGTTTTTGAGATAAACAGGGCTGCCGTTTCGTTTTACTTCGGCGTGCTCGAAATCGACCCAGAGCGGGCCGTATTTATGACTGTCCTTACGGAGGATACGTCCAAGTCTTTCAAGGATCGCCATCCTTCGATCTGCCTCCGCTTCGAGCATCGCTTGTAGACAAATTTCTTTCCACTCACTCGTCCGCGTTTCAGACATGACCATTCTCCCAGCCCATAGCAAACAACGAACCGGAGGTTGACGCTCACGGATCGAAAGCCTGGTCCCGATTTTGAGGATTGCAATTCCACAAGTGCCGCAGCACTTGCAAGTCGCAAGGTTCCCGTTAAGAGCCTATGAGGGTTCTTTTGGGAGGATAAAACCCCAGCGCAGGAAGTAAATGGCTCGTACGTGTCAATGGTTCTGGTGCAAACGGGCTAAGAGGTTGCCTGTAGCCCAGACGTCCATAATCGGGGGCGCGCAATCATTGCTTTCTGTCCGAGACGAAAGTCTCTCGACCGTTGCAATCAGGGCTCATTTGACCGGCGTGAAATCCAGTTTATTCGCCCTCCGGAAAAGCTTAGCTGAGAGTCGGGATTCGCCGTTCCTACGTCGTGCATCCGCCGTATTGCAACGCTCCAGATACAAAGAATAAGCTTTCTGCTGATGTTCTCAATCCATTGCGATCGGTGGCTTCCATGGCCAGCACTAAATTATCCACGACCGGCAAGCCCGTCGAGCCGATGTTAGAGCACGAAATTCGCATGCGTGCGTACGACATTTATGAACGACGCGGAGCGCTAGACGGACGTGCGCTCGATGACTGGCTTCAGGCAG
>DASRDJ010000066.1:0-3956 GCA_035652655.1 Terriglobales bacterium | reverse complement strand
GGCGATAATCGGTGCCGCTCTCGGGCAGATGATCTATCGCTTGCTGTCTCAGCCTCCCGAGCCCCAGGACTATGAAGAATAGGGTGCACGATGCCACGCGGAGGATGCCTCGGGTCGCTTCCCAGACAGAGAGCTAGCAGGTTCGAAGACGCAGCTCAAAAGAAACCCCCGGGCGTCGGATCGCGTTACTGCGTCCACTGCGGGTTCCATCACTCAGAGACGCAGCAACGAACACACCTTTCGACCGTGATTCAAGGGCAGATTCAAAGATGCCGGCGGATGAGCTCTCGCCGAGAGCCGGAAGAGCGACCTAGATGCGACCGCCCGCCACCTCAACAGAATGCTGAACGAGGCGCAGAAGAAAGCGGCCAAGGAGAACGCGGAAGCGGGTTGTGTCCCCTGGTACCGCTTCCCGCAGCGGGGCAAACCGCCCTAGACGGTGGCCTGCTTGAATGCGCTCTAGGTCAGCGACCTGCGGGGCGTAAACATCGATACGAGAGCCGGCGACGCGTTGTCGCGCGTCGTGGAACAGATCGTTGACGACAGCGCCTGAACGGTGCATGGCCCCCAGTTTGGCGCAGTCGCGCGCCTTGAATGGACATCGGGGCGATCGACCGGACTAGGATCCGCGGCTAAGACCTCGCACGATGGACCAGCACGAAGATCAGTTCCTTGGTTCAGACGATCAACGGATGTAGCCGTAACCGCGCGTGCGCGGCACCTCGGCGCTTTTGCGGTACTTTCTTGACTAAGTGAGCCGGCTTAATTACGAGGACATCGCAGGACAAACGATCGAGAACGCGTTCAGCCGTATTGCCGATCAGCAGCCGCTTGAATCCACTGCGTGAGATCGCGCCCATGACAACCAGCGAGCTGTGAATCTGGCTGGCGACTTCGGCAATCGCATCCGCAGGGTGACGTCCGATAACGTGTGCAACGCTGCTCCGGATCTCCGCATCGCGTAACGCCCGCTTAAGCTTCTTGTTCGCCTCTTCGCGGCAGCGAGTGTGTATCGTTTCAACGTCTTCTTCGCTAATGGCGCCGGTGGGAAATGCGAGCGCGGGAATCGGGACATATGCATGTACCGCGTGAAGACTCCCATGGAGCGCTCTGGCAATCTCCTGGCCGGCATTTAGGATTTCGCGATCCAGCCAGACGGGCTTGGCGTACGTATGGTCGGGATCTACCGCTGCCAGAACCTTGGGTCGCCGATAGGCACGCGGGTCTTTAACGAGCAGAACAGGAATCGGGCTTAGCCGCAATAATTCCCAGTCCACGAGGTGAAGCAACGATGCGGCATGATGACCGTGATGCTGCTCGGCGACAATGAGGTCGACTTTTAGGCGTGTCGCCTCACGTATGACCGCTTCGTAGATGGGATAGTCGAACTGGGTGCTGACGCAGACTTCGATGCCCTTGCGTCGCAGCTTGCATGCGATAGCCTCGAGAGATCTTTCGCAGGCGTCGCGCGTGCAACGCTCGGCATCTGCCAAGCCACCATTCATGTAACTCACGTTGCCTTCCAGGTAGAGTGGAAGTGCAATCGATTGAAACAGTACTAGCTCCGCTCCAAAGGCCTTGGCAAGCTCCGCTGCCTTACGGACGGCAGGAAGGGTCTTTGCGGCCGGCTCCTTGACAGCCACCAGAATTCGCCGAATCCCATCCATAACTCACTCCAGCGACCGCCAGGAAATCTCGAAATTGAACCTACACGGGGGGTTGATTTGGGGAAATACGCAGAAATCCCTACCGGCGTGTCGCGGGGAGGTGCTTTTACCGGCAGCAAGCTGAGTTGCGGGGAGTAAAGTCCTCTAATAGCTGACGACCGAATGAAAGAGCCTCTTGAGCAATTGCGTCGCATGTGGCGAGACTAGAAAGCGCGCGCGCCCAGTTGCCTGTCCCACTGCGACGCATTGGGCAGAGTGCTAGCTGTCCTACGATCGGGATCTTTGCCCGAGAAGTGAGTGGCCGCCGGCTCTGCGTTTTTCTCTTCGCAGGTGAATCTGGGCCTGCGCGACGGTCAGCGACGATCCAAAGCCCTGAACGATGGCGGCCATCCTAGGATCTTCACCGCAGCGAAAGTCGGCACGACGTTGATGGTCGGCGAAGGCGATCCATGGTATCGCCACGAAATGCGCGGGCGCTTTTGCGACAACGGCGTGTACGGACAGGTAGCGGTCGGATGCCGTGCCGTGGGACGGGACGCGGTGATCGACTCCGTCGCGTTGTTGAGTACCTTGAGCGGCTACCGGGCGCACTTCCCCAGGCGCTGCACCCGTGCAAGCCAATTGCCTCTGCCAGCCTGACTCATCAACTCCACCGGTCCGATAACGCACGCTCGCACCGGCCAGATTCCAGAGACGCCGAGCACATTGCGCTTCAACGCTTTAAGGCTGTGGCTGCCGAAGTACCACCGATAGAATAACGCGGGCATTCCCATCGTAATGATGACCCGAGCAGACTTGCCCGCCAGTAACTTTGCTCCGGGGCGGCCCCGCGAGCCCGCCGCAAAGGCGAAGCCGGGTCGCATGAGTTGCTCGAAAAACCCCTTCAGCAGCGCTGGCATGGAGCCTAACCAGAGCGGAAACAGGATCACCACATGGTCGGCCCAGGAGAGCGCCTCCTGGCAGTCGCGGATGGAGGCGGTGGGGGATCCGGTCTCAAAGTCATCTTTGGTTCGCAGTAAGGGGAATGGCAATTCGCTGACGATGATGCTTCGAACCGTATGTCCACCCGCCAGAGCTCCGTCGCGATAGGCCGTCGAAAGCGCGTGCAGGTAATGCTCGGCTTGAGCATCAGGATGCCCATCGATGATGAGAACGCGTCTCGACATGACGCACACTTCTGAAGAAACTCTGCGGAACGTGAACCTGATGCTGACTGCCTGTGCGTCACTCAACCATACGCACTGATGGCCATACGGATTGAGACAACTACGTAGTGGCCACGTTGTCCGCCATTTTTAACGTGTTCGTGCGTTGGGCCATCGTGAGCTGCGCGCTCGACATCTTTGGTCTGGAGCGTCGAGCTATAGGGGCACCTCATGCGGACGTCGAGGCGCCGAAAAGCTCACTCGCGGCTTGTCATGTGAACCCGCTTGAGGAAACTACGTACAACTGCGGATTCAAGCATCGATCTACGGGGCGCAGCATCGTCCTCAATCAATCCTAATTCGTTAGCGAAGGAGATAGCTATGCGACTCGATCGCGAGATCCAGCGGGACGTCGAAGCGGAGCTTAAGTGGACACCGGAGGTCGATGACACTGACGTTGCGGTTAAGGTCCAAGACGGGGCGGTCGCGCTTACGGGCTTTGTCCACACCAGTTTTCAAAAATACCGGGCCGAGCGTGCGGCGCGACGGGTCAAAGGCGTGGCCGCGGTAGCCAACGACATTCAGGTGCGCTGGCTCGGCACCGTTCCCACCGACCCGGAAATCGCGCGCTCGGCTGGGGCGATTCTCAAGAGTGATTTGCCGTCAGCGGCAGAGCAGATTCGACCCATGGTCCACGAAGGGCGGATCACGCTTTTGGGGGAAGTGGAATGGCACTATCAGCGCGAACTCGCCGAGAAACTGATGCACCGGATTGCCGGGGTCAGTAGCGTGCGAAATTCCATTCATATCAAACCCAAGCTGGCCGCTGAAAAGGACATAAAAGTGCGTATCGAGGCGGCATTCCAACGACTCGCGGACGTGGATGCCCACAACATCGCAGTCGATGTGGCAGGATCAGAAATTACACTTCGAGGCGAGGTGCGCTCTTGGGCGGAGCGGGATCAGGCCCAATCGACGGCCTGGGCGGCGCCGGGAGTCACTCGGGTTGCCAACGAGTTGACGGTGCGCACCTGAAAGCGACAGCTTTCTGAACGGCAGGCGAGGTTGGAGTGCGCACCTTTGGTAGGATTGGGAGCAGGTACCGGAATTCGTGCACGGGGTGTACCCACCCCACTGCCCCAAA
>DASRDJ010000065.1:0-6774 GCA_035652655.1 Terriglobales bacterium | reverse complement strand
GGGGATGGGCTACAAATTCGTTGCAGGGAGGGCTGAGCATTGACGGTCAATTGTGCGGTCAGCCTTCTGACAACGTCAGAAGTGTTCATGTTTCGTGCGTGTGGATAACGTTGCCTGATTGGCGAAAAGTCGCCATTACACTCACTGCCCCGAAGATCCGTGGCTGTGGCTTTGCCACGTGGGAGGCTGGCCGCCTTGGCGAGCCATGAAGAGGGGATCGCCGAGCAGGTCTGGGATCGCCGGCAGGGTGATGCGGATGCAGCGGCGAAGAAATTCCGCAACCGACTTGATGAGCAACGGCGCTTAAAGAGCGCGCTATTGCGAGCAAAGCTAAACGGAGAAATCTCGCAAGCGGACTACGCACTCGCGAACACCGAGTTCGATTACGAAATTGCAGTCATCGAGGCGCGGTTGCAGAACGCGCAGGCAAACCATGTCACCCGCGCAGCCTTCTTGCGTTTCGCCAACGCTATGCTTCTGGACGTCGCCGGTGCTTGGCAGCGTGCGGGAGCAGAACAGAAAGTGCGTGTTCAAAATCTTCTGTTTCAAAATGGTTTGCACTACTCGCAAGAATACAGAAAGTTTGAACACCTTAACCCTTGCTTGTTCAATACGATGGAAGAAGTGATATGCAAGAATTGGTGGTTGGCGTCCCCGACGGGATTTGAACCCGTGTTACCGCCGTGAAAGAACAAGACCGATACGACTTTACAACCACATGGAAGACGTGGGCGGCATGTAAGTCGTTGAAAGTCGGTGGAAGGTTGGGCAGACCCGTACCTCAACCCGTACCGCGTCGAAAACTGCGCGATGGTGATGCTTTACCAATTCAAGAGGCCCTGGTCGGGTGTGATGTCGTGATTGCGCTGCAACATGGTTTCAACCTTGAATAATCGCCCAAAGTTGCTTCAGCGCGGGAGATATTGAACAAGATCACGCTTCCTCAGCTGGGAGGAGATTTTGTAGCAGTAGATTTCTGCGCCGGGATGGGAATAGTTTCCATATTCGTGTTACTCGAAAAGAGCCGGTTGCGCAGCAGTCTCTTCGGGCTCCCGAAAGTTACTCCAACCAACTCCAACGAGTCGATAACGTTGTTGTGGACCCTGGTCCACCCGTTCTCGCAGCTTCAGGGCAATGTCCGTCAATTCCTCGCAGGAGGAGGGAGGAGAGCAGGGCGTGTGGCTGCGGGTAAGAATCTTGAACTCGCTTGTCTTCAGTTTGAGAACCACCGTACGTGCTATCCGTGATTCTTTGCGCGAAGCAGACCAAAGCCTTTCTGAAAGCCGTTGGATCATTGCCTCGGTTTCTGCCAACAGCACGTCGTGCTCAAAAGTATCCTCGACGGAGATCGATTGCGTAGGCCGGTCCGGGACGACTGGTGTTCGAGCATGGACAAGTCCAGAGCCCGCAGATCACCAACTGTCTGTACTCCAAGTTTCGCCAGTTTCTCTCCCGTAACCTTGCCCACACCGGGCAGGCGTCCAACAGGCAGTGGCAGCAGAAACCCATCTATATTCTCAGGTTGAATGACGAAGAGACCATCAGGTTTGCGCCAGTCAGAGGCCAGTTTTGCTAAGAACTTGTTTGGCGCTACGCCGGCAGAGGCAGTCAGATTCAATCCCTGGTGGATTTGCCCGCGGATGGTGCGTGCCACCAGAGTGGCCGTCGGTAATCCTGCCTTGTTCGCGGTAACGTCTAGATACGCCTCGTCGAGCGACAGTGGTTCGATCAGGTCTGTATGACGCTTGAAGATCTCCCGCACACTTCGCGAGACTGCCCGATGGCGTGTGAAATCCGGAGGTACGAAGATCGCAGCGGGACATAACCGTTCCGCACGCACTGCCGGCATAGCCGAGCGCACTCCGAAACTCCTGGCCTCGTACGAAGCAGCGCAGACGACAGAGCGCTTGCCCAGCCAGGCAACGATCACAGGCTTGCCGCGCAGTTGCGGAGCATCGCGCTGCTCGACCGAAGCATAAAACGCGTCCATGTCGACATGGATGATTTTTCGCACAGTCATCTGGCAACATCCTATTCCGGCTCCCTGAGCACTGGGAATGTGCATCAAGCCGATCGTTAACCGTCGCTGTTGTAAATTCCAGAGATGCATTCAGTCGTTCTTGCCTCGAGTTTGTATTCTGTACTCGTTATTTCCGTCCTCTTCCTGCATGCGCTGTTCATTTTGTGGGTGGCGGGCAGACGTTGCTATCCATGTGTCAGCGCTACTCTCTTGTCTGGCGGAATGAAACAAGGTCCCACGTAACCCGTCGGGCGTCTTCGCTGATAGCTCATGGTTTGCCGCGCGGCCCCTGAGATGAAGTGGTCAGAGTGCCATGGCATGACGGTGGGCAACCGTTTTAAATCCCAGCTACTGCTTTTTAGGACCGTTTTTTTCTACTACCATCTCCGATGGGAACACAGAGCAGCGTCTCAAGAAGAAACCCGACTGCCACCGCCAAAGGATGATCCCCAAGGGATGGAACGGACTCTTGGTCCGAGACGCTCAAGCTGCTTGCGGTTTCAATTGTTTGGTGTTGAAATGTGCTCCTTTCTTCCACAGGACTAGAGTGATCGCCGCATTCTTTCGCGCCAAGGTGAGGCGAGCCATCGCTGGCTTCATGCCTTTGGTGAGCAAGCCTTGGTAGAAATCGTGGAACGCTCCCTCGCGGCTGCCCCGCCCGGCAATCCCCAGCAGAGATACAGTCTTCCCTGCTCAGCGTACTAGCGCACTATGACCGTGATCGAATTCGAGCCTCCGGCCGCTCTTTTCGCGTCGGTAACGGTGAGTCTTGCTTTAAAGCTGCCGGTCCGTGTGTAAACATGTGGGCTAATACCGGAGATTGTTCCAGCGTTCGCAGTGCTGCCGATCGTCGTGCTCCCGTCGCCCCAATTCAGTTTGTAGCTCCAAGGTCCGTTGTCGGGATCGGCGAAACTGGCCTTCACCGAAACGCTGCCGCCGACGCGGATCGATGTCGGACTGGTCGCCTGCAAGGTTACCGACGGCGTAGTGTTGGTCGTTACGGCAGTCACCGTCCACATCAACGCATGATCCAGATTGTCTCCGGCAATAGTACCGGTGCCGACAATCTGGCCGAGATTGTTGATCCCGCTCGCAACACTGTAATGGCCACCAGGCCAGACACCAAGGTCGATCGCTTGGCCGCTGCGCCAGAGGATCGCATGAGCGTCTATGTTAGGGGATCCTGCATAGCCCACGACATCGGCCGAATCATTCACCGCGGTCGGCTGGGCCGCGAAGAAACCGGACGGTATCGGCAGTTGCTGGATCACCGGCGTGCTGGTCGAATTCGCAATATCATATTTCCAGGTGACCGGGTAGAGGTTGCTCTTGCCGACGACGAGACCTGTGTTGTTAACCGCATTGGCTGCGCTTACTACCTGACCGCTCAACGAGCCAAGGTCCACCATGCTGCCATTGCGCCACAGGAACCCGTGAATAGCCGTGCCCAGCGCGCTGTTGCCGACCACGTGGTCCCAATCATTGATGCCGTAAGCCTCGCTGTTATCGCCATAAGCACCCTTCCCCAAGAAGCCGAGATTCTGGGGTGGCGTGTCCTTGTGTTGCCACAGGACCGCGTGTGTGTAGTAGTTTGGTGCACTCTCTTTACTCGCACCCACTATGTGGCCCAGATTGTTGATGCCGTGGGCCTTGACGTGAACAGGTCCGTATAACGGATCCACGCCGGTCATCGGCGGTAACCCGAACGCCTGGCCGTTGGAATTCCAGTAAACGCCGCGGTACAGATTTTGATTTATTAACTCGGTGCCGGCCATTTCTCCGTTGTCGTTGCGGTGCTCGGGAATCGCGGTGCTTGCGGGATCAAAGTTAGCCGCCATGCCTATGATCGCTACGGTATTCGCATCCCAGACAGGCCGCTGCAGTGCCCAATTGCTGTCGTTCGCCAATCCGGAGATTTCGCCCCGGTTGTTGATAGCCAGGGCGCTCGACGTGGTTCCTCCTGGGAGTAGCCCCAAGTCAGTCACTGTGACCTGCCACTTGCCGACGTTATACGTGATCGATCTTGACACCTGGGCGTTGCTTATTACGCAAAGCGCCAAGCCGACGACTGCAACCAATAGTTTCATTGCTTTGCTCATCGCGCACCTCCATCTAAGGGTCTTGCCACAGACCCGGAAAGTTCCGTTTCTGGCACCCATCTGAGGCAGAAGGGCTTGAGTGTCCCGTCGGAGGCGTAGCGGACCAGGGCGCTTCCGATGGTACGGCCGTGGGAGTCGATATTGTGGCCGACCGCTACGAACTCCCCATTAGGCGCAGCGACTACCCAGTCGCCGACGAACGTTCCCGACGAGGGGCTGACCACACTCCGCCAGCGGAAGGATCCAGTGGCCGTATACGACCTGACGGCGAGGTCACGCCCACCGGACGGTCCCGACACCACGGCAGCGTTGCCCGAGGCATCGGCGGCGATCCGGCCGGCCTGGCCCGCGCTGTCGATGTCCGCAGAGAGGCCTCCGGCGGTCCACAGCACGGGAAGTGTGGTTGCTGCAACGGCGGGGCTGGCCGTCAACGCATGCATTGCTAACACGACGATGCAGGCCACCAATGAAACGCCTCGCAGCGTAACGCGCTTAGTGTTTGAGGTCATCATCTTGTTCATTGTCTTGCTTCCTTTCTGGGTGGGTCGTCATGGCTACTAGTCTCCTCAGTTCGGGTTCTTGTCTTGGGGACAACCCTCGAAGGTCAACTGCCGCCCGAGGTGGGTAGAGCGACACCCTGGCTCTTTGTGTCCGGCGCTGCTGTGATCTCCGTCACATGCCTGAGTGACATCCCGGCCAAAGACGGCCAGCCCTTTCAGAACCCGGCTCTTTCCTGTCTCCCTCCCAGGAGAGCCCCGCGGCTCACCTCTGAGTTTCGGGGCTCCTCCAGTCGAGGGTCTTAGCAAGACTCTTTCCACTGCCAGGTGATACGCCGCATCATGGATGCTGGAAACAGATTGCCCACGATCTCCCCGCGTCCCGTCGGCCTCTCTGAGGGGCCGGTTACCGAGCACCGGATCAATGATGAGCGTCTTGCGCGAGTCGTAGGCGCCGACCGCGAAGCCCACCCGGTGTTTGTGTATCCATCTGTACTGCGCTTTCACGGCCCTTCTGTTTCCTTGGTCTTCCTGATAAGCGACCGGCTTATGAAAGCAGATTTGGCCACGCATGGTTTCCAGCACCAGTTCTCCTCGAGAACTCAGGCGGATGTCTTTCATCCCTGTGAATTCCAGCACGATCGTTGCTGGACTGGTGCCAGGATGCAAGACGAAGTCGTATTCCAGCTGTCCGTGAGTGCCGTGATAAACCAAATCGATTCCCGGATAGATATCGTCGTATTGCACCTTGCCAAAATTGGATATGTCCGTGCGCCACCTTTCGGGATCGCGTCCCAGAAAATAGCTGCTCTTGCCTGGTAGTTCGTCGCGCCCAGTAATCTTCGGAGTCGGGGTTGATCCCACCACACTCATCGTCAAGACACCGGAGTCCGTGGGGACAAGATCATTGCTGGAGCCAACTTGCTGTAGAAGAAAGAGTGCATTGGAAGGCGTGAGAAAAAGGTTGTATCCGGATCCACGAGCCATGAATTTCACTTGCTCGTCGGTTTGGCCTTGGTTAGGTTCAAAGCTGATCGGTGCCTGGAAATCGTTCGCGAGGATACCGTGAGCCTTGGGACGCACTGGTTCGGTCTGTGCTGCGGAGGTCAAGGACACCTCTGCGAGTACCAGCAGCACACCGAACAAAGATGTGAAGGTGCGCTTTGCGGCTGGCATGAACTACCTCCGTCGCTCACATCTGGTCCAGAACGGATCCACGTGGCCACAGTTGGCATTTACTAACGCTGACCGGTGGTAGCGCAAGCGATTGCTGGGTGGAATCTTTGTGACTACGTAAGCCACTGAAACTGCTTGCTTTGGTCTGACGTGCAACGAAAGGCATGGCCATGCGACTGGTGGATCAGCAGACAATGTTTTGACAATTGTCCCTAGGAAAAGGGGATAGACTCTCTTGCAAAGTTGGGGCACGCACTACCTGTCGATTCTGTGGAAGGACAAAAGGAAGCCGAGGGACTCTCCATATCGACCAATCTGGTTCGCTTCGGTCCCTACCAGGTCGATCGACGCGCGGGAGAGGTGCGCAAACACGATCAGAAGATCAGGCTGTCGGGCCAGCCGTTTGAGGTGCTCAGCTTGTTGCTCGATCGCCCGGGCGAGGTCGTGACGCGCGAGGAAATGCGTCAGCGGCTATGGACTGGAAACACATTTGTCGATTTCGAGCACAGCCTGAACAGTGCGGTCAAGAAACTTCGAGGTGCACTGAACGACGACACGCAGAATCCCCGCTATATCGAAACTCTGCCGAAGAAAGGCTACCGCTTCATTGGCACGATCGAACCACCAACCGCGATGGAGCCCGCGGTCAGCGAAGGATCGGGAGGCCATGGTCCCTCATTCTTACCGCCGGATCCGCTGAGTGAACCTGCTGGTGGCGTCATCATTCCCCTACCCTCCGATCCGGCTTCTGATAGCAAGAGATGGATGCTTGCGATCGGAGTTGCAGCCTTTTTCGCTGTCAGCAGCGTTTTTGTTTACCAGGCCGTTCGCAAGCCGCGGGTTGCCGGCAATGCAGTTCAGCAAAGGATTGCGAACTTTCGGTCCTCGATTGCCGTTCTTGGATTCAAGAACCTTTCTTCAAGCCGCGACGCCGATTGGCTTTCGACTGCATTTACCCGGATGCTCTCGACCGAACTGGCTG
>DASRDJ010000064.1:0-66754 GCA_035652655.1 Terriglobales bacterium | reverse complement strand
GACGCACAGCCCCCGACCTCGGGGTGCATCTGCAGACCGACTCCGGCCTTTCGGCGGAATGCGTCCGCACGGGAGAGATCCTGCTCTGCCACGATGCGGAATCGAATCCACGGGTGGACCTGGCAAGCTGCCGGCGGCTGGGCGCGAGGTCGATCCTGGTGGCGCCGCTGCGTCACTTCCGCAAAACGCTGGGTTTGTTTGAAGTGCTTTCGGCCACGCCGTACGCGTTCGATGCGCGCGACGTGGCGACCATGCAGTTGCTGTCGAGCGTGATGGTTGCGGCCATGACGCGCTTATCGTCGATCGGTCCGCAACGGAGGAAGTGGCCGGCCTAGCCGTTGACCGCTAATTTTTCCCAAGCCCACGCCCACGCTTCACGCCGTGGGCTTTGTTCTTTTCCGGCTGCGAATGTCAGAGTCGAGGTAGGGTAACCTGTCCCTGTTCATTACTTTGACACTTTTTGCCCCATGTCCTTCCGAGTGTGACGGGAATTACTTTCTTTCTCCGACGATCAAGGTAATATTAAGTTTCCATAACGGACATGGAACCAAACGGGCCTCAGACCGCGTCCTCAAACCGGCAACTGAAGCCACTTCCGCGTCGCCGCCAGTTCGTCCGACAGCGGGTGCATTCTCCCGCGTATGCCAGCCTCAACGGAACTTCCGATGACATGGTGCTCGACCTGAGCGAAGTGCTCGATATCAGCGAGCACGGCGCCGCAATTCAAACATCTTCAACCTGGAGCGCGAACCGCGTCGTGAGCCTGTGTCTCGATCTTTCCGAGACCGAGACCTACCTGCAGACCAGCGGCCAGATTATCTGGGCAGACCGTAAGGGCCGGATCGGCGTGCGGTTCCGCGAAATGCCACCGGATTCCCGCCGCAAGCTGCAAGAATGGCTGTTCCTGAACGCCATGGTGGGCGCGGCGAATTATGTGGCTCGACATGGCGAGCCGAAGAGCAAAATCAACCGTTGGAATGCTCCGTCTCAGGTGCAATCTTCTCCTCCTTCGGTCGTGGAGGAGACGCGCACGGACTACACCAGCACCCTCGCCGCGCTGGCCGCGGTGCAGCGCGAGGTGGAAGCGCATGGTGCGAATTTGACTGGAGCTCTGCAACTCATCGCCGAACGATGCTGCACCTTTACCCGAGCCAACGGCGCCGCGATTGCGCTCTTAGAGAACGGGGAGATGCTTTGCCGCGCTAGCTCCGGCGATGCGCCTCCTGTAGGGGCGACGCTCGAAATCGGCTCGGGTTTTTCGGGATATTGCGCGCGCACCGGCTTCCTGCAACGTTGTGACGATACCGAAACGGATCCGCGCGTGGACCGGGAGAGTTGCCGCCTGCTAGGTGTGCGCTCGATCATCGCGGTGCCCATTCGTATGGGCAACTCCGTCGTGGGGCTGCTGGAAGTTTTCTCGTCGAAGCCGCGCGCCTTTAATGAGCGTGATGGAACCGTCTTGCAGCGGCTTGCCGATACTGTGCTCGCCGCAAACAACCGTGCGACTCGTACGCGGTTGGCTTCGGTTGCGCCGCAGCCGCGTGTAACTCCACCCAAACGGACTTCTCAGAACTCGATTCAGAACTCGATTACACTCGGGCCGCCGGCGGACGGACCGATGAAGTCGTACCCGTTTTCGTCGGCTCTCGAAGAGGAGGAGGAAGGGCAGGGCTTCCGCTTTCCGCAGAGGCACCTGGTCTTGCTGGTGGTGGCAGCATCTTCGATCGTGATGGTGCTTGGATACCTGCTGGCGCCATGGGTGGCCGAACGCTTCCATCCCCGAAAAGAAAACACCGTGGAAGCTGCACGTCCCCCCGTGGTCGCAGCCGCCGCGCCCAGCATGAGCGCCACCGGCCAGCCTCGTGATCTCTCTGAAGTGCGCAAGCGCGCCGAACTCGGCGATCCTTACGAACAGGTAGCGTTGGCTACTCGCTACGCTACGGGCGAAGACGTCCCACAGGATTACTCGAGCGCCTTGCGCTGGTTTCTGAAAGCTGCCGAGCAGGGGCACGTCGGCGCACAGGATACTTTGGGCGCCTACTACTACCTCGGGCGCGGTGCCACGAAGGACATCACCCGGGCCTATTTCTGGTCGGTCCTGGCTCGCGCGGCCGGGAAGTCAGCCAGCAAAGACCGCGTTGCTTTTATGAGCTCGCAGCTGACACGCGCCCAGGCACAAGCGATCCAAAGAGAAGCGAACAGCTTTCTCAAGCAGCATCCTCCGCTGATGAGCAGCGACTCTGCCTACTAAGCGGCTTCCCTGTTTGATCTTCGAACTTCATTGCACTTTGATCTGCTTACTTCAGTAAAATAGACGTGAGGCTCCAGCTGTGCCGACCCTTCGTGATCTCGTCAACGAACACGTTCGCGAGGGGGAGCTGTATGAGAAGATCGATCGCGATCGCGTCCGCTGCTTTGCCTGTGGGCACTGCTGCCCGATCCCTGAAGGCCAGCCCGGGGTGTGCAAAGTCCGCTTCAACCGCGGCGGGACGTTGTATGTCCCGTGGGGCTACGTTGGCGGTGTGCAATGCGATCCCATTGAGAAGAAGCCCTTCTTTCACGCCTATCCGGGCGCGCTCGCTTACAGCTTCGGCATGTTGGGCTGCGACCTGCACTGCGCCTATTGTCAGAATTGGGTAACGTCGCAGGCGCTGCGCGATCCGCAGGCCATCTCGCCTCCGCTCGAAGCCTCGCCCGAAGCATTAGTACAGGATGCGCTCCGGCAGGGAGCGCAGGTGCTCGTCAGCACCTACAACGAGCCGTTGATCACGGCCGAGTGGGCGGTTGCGATTCTTAAGGAAGCGAAGGCTGCCGGCCTCGTCACGGGATTCGTTTCCAACGGCAACGGTACGCCGCAGGTCCTCGAATATCTGCGGCCCTGGCTGGACCTCTACAAAGTCGATCTGAAGAGCTTCAACGATCGGCACTATCGGGAACTGGGCGGACGCTTGCAGCCAATCCTCGATACGATCCGCAGCCTGCACGGAATGGGCTTGTGGCTGGAGATCGTGACGCTGTTGATTCCCGGCTTCAACGACTCTGACGACGAACTGCAAAGGCTTACGGATTTTATTGCCGGAGTGTCGGTCGACATTCCATGGCACGTCACGGCGTTTCACAAGGATTACAAGATGACCGATCCCGGCGAAACGCGGCCCGAGGACCTCCTGCGCGCGGCGGAGATTGGCGCTCGCTCCGGGCTTCGTTATGTATACGCCGGCAATCTTCCCGGATACGTTGGCCACCTCGAAGACACACGCTGTACGCGTTGTTCGTCGACGCTGATTGAACGGTACTCCTACCGCATTAAGGCATACCGCATCACCTCGGAAGGGAAGTGTCCGAAGTGCGGAGAAGCCGTGCCCGGGCGATGGGCTGCGAAGTTCGGGGGGCAGGCCACCAGTCATCCTTTCTTGCCGCATCGCGCGTCGGGTTTGGTTACAATCGCAAATCGACGCTAATCCCGAAATGCCAACCCGTGAGTGGATGAGAAAACTGAGCCTCATCGCGGTGTCGCTGTGCATGCTGACGGCGTGCTCGCCGCGGGATTTTCTCACGCGCAGGCTCGCCTCCACGCTCATTGCGGGTTCCGAGGGATTCAGCCAGCAGCAGCAGTTCTGGCTACGCATCGGGCCGGTCTCGGGCAAGGATTTCTCTTCTCCGCAATACACGGTGCTGCAGCATCACGGATGGATTGTCGGCGCGCCGACGCCGTGCCCTCCGCAGGTCACACCGCCTCCATGCTATGAGGTCGCGCTGACGCCTGCCGGCGTGGACACTTTTCACGATCTGATCCGCGGCACCGAGACGGGCAAGGAGTACTTCAGCATTCCAACGGCGCGGCGCGAACTTGTGTCCGTGACCGGCATCAGCAAGAGCGACAATCTGGCGGATGTGGACTTCACCTGGAAGTGGGTGCCGCTCAACGAAGTGGGATCGGCGCTCAACGTAGGTGGATTGCAATACAAATCGACCGTGTCGATGAAGCACTACGACGATGGCTGGCGCATGATCGAAGGCGCATCCAAGGCGAACCAGTCACTGGAAGATTCGCTCAAGAATGCCGATCCGGTGCAGTGAGATGCCGCGCCAGGTTTGACTCCCGATCACATTGCCTTCCTTCATTGATTTGCGCGTCCAGCCCCGCCAGTGATATCTCTCTATGCGACTTCTCCTATGACCAAACCACGCCTGCTGTGCGCTCTCCTGCTTGTCCTTGGATGTTTCGCCTTCGCCGCCGACAAACCGAAAATCACGCTCGACGAGTTCTTCAATTACGTTGAGTTCAGCGCTGTCCAGATGTCGCCCGACGGAAACGCCGTGGTGATTGCTGCTGAGCGCGCCGACTGGGATCGCGAAATCTTCCAGACCGACCTGTGGCTCTATCGCGAAGGAGCGGAGGGCGGCTTGCGTAAGCTCACCCAGTCCGGCCACGATTCTTCGCCGCACTGGTCACCTGACGGCAAGTGGATCGCGTTCCTCTCCGAGCGCCATTTTGGCGGCAAGGGCCGCGACGATGCCGACGAGGGCGACGACACCAAGGATGAAGCGGACAAGTCCGTGAGCCAGGTCTATCTGATCCGCCCGGACGGCGGCGAGGCCTTCCCGATCACCTCGGGTGAGGAAGAAGTGCATGCCTTTGCCTGGGCGCCTGATTCCAAGAGCATCTACTTCGCCACGCGCATTCCGTGGGACAAGAAACAGCGCGATGCGTATCGCAAGACCTGGAAAGACACGGTGCAGTACCGGGCTGGCGAGCGCGGCGATGTGATCTACAGCCTCAATCTCGCGGAAGCTCTCGAGAAGCACGCCGCCAGCGGTATAACCGAGACACCGAAGGCGCAGAAGGAGGCAGGAACTACCGCTTCTGCTCGGCAGATTAGCAGCACGCCTTGGCGTGTGGAGCAAATTGCTGTCGCCACTGATGGGCGCCGCCTCGCTTTCGTGACGACATCGGTATCGGAGCGGCAGGAAAAAGTGGAGGAATTCGAAATCTATTCCGTCGACCTGGGCGCGACATCGGGAGAAGTGAAGCCCAAGCAACTGACTCACAACGAAGCGTTCGAGCAGGATCTCACCTGGTCCAACGACAACCGGCACGTGTTCTTTCGCGTAGGGCAAGGTTCGGTGGAAGGGAAGTATCGCGACTACCAGGAACGCTTGTACTGGGTCGACGCAGACACGGCTGAGGTGCAACGTTGGGCCGCGGAATTCGAAGGCTCGGTCGGCCCGCACGCCTTGCTGAGTGACGGCCGCATCCTTTCAGCCGCGCGCATGGGGACCGAGGTGCAGCTGTACTCGCAGGAAAATCCCAAAGCTGCTATCCAGAAGAACGCGGGATGGAAGGGCACGTACGCACATGTCTCAACGGCAAAGAACTCGCCGCGCGTGGCGTACGTGTATTCGGCGCTCGATAAACCGATGGAGGTCTACATCGCCGACGGCGTCGACAAGCTGGAACAGGCCCGTGCCATAACAGCCTTTAACAAAGCTTTCACCGAGCGCGACCTGCCGCAGGGGAAGCCCTTTCAGTGGACCTCTGACGATGGAACAAAAGTAGAAGGCATGTTGATGTATCCGCCAGGAGAGTTCGAAGCGAAGAATCTGCCCATGCTGACTTTGATCCACGGCGGCCCGGCAGACGCCGATGGCAACCACTTCGAAGCCGACTGGTACCAGTGGGATCGGCTGGCTGCAACGAATGGATGGCTGGTGTTCGAGCCGAATTATCGTGGCTCGACCGGCTATGGCGATAAGTTTCTGATCGGCATCGTGCCAGAAATCGTTTCGCGCCCGGGTAAGGACATTCTTACGGGCGTTGACGCGCTCGTGAAAGCCGGGATCGCTGATCCGAATCGCCTGACGGTGGGCGGCTACAGCTACGGCGGCTACATGACGAACTGGCTGATCACGCAGACCGATCGCTTCAAGGCGGCCGTGACCGGAGCAGGCGCCGTCGAGCACGCGGGCAACTGGGGTAATGACGATATGACAGTGGATGACGCTTACTTTCTCGGAGGCCGTCCGTGGGAAGCCGCCAAGCGATACGTCGACGAAGGCGCGCTGTTCCAGATGCACAAGGTGCGCACGCCCACGCATCTGGTGGCCGGCGGCAGCGACATTCGCGTGGCCGTGTCAGAAGACTATCTTCTGGATCATGCGCTGCATTCGCTTGGCATTCCAAGCACCCTCTTAGTTTTCCCGGGCGAAGGTCATTCACTTGCGAAGAATCCGTGGCACGGGAAGATCAAGGTGAGGGAAGAGTTGAAGTGGCTGCAGAAGTATGGCGGCGTGGGGGAAGCAGATCTGAATGCGGCTGAATAGAACTCGAGTGCGGATTCTGTGAGGCTATTGTCCAGCTGACTGCGTGCCCGCCGAGGCCATCTTTACGCGACGCGAGGCGGTCGCGAAGTGCTCGATGCCCTTGTACAGGGCTTCGGCGATCTGTTCACGATAAGTTGCGCTGCGCAGTCGCTGTTCATCAGCCGGACTGCTGACAAAAGAAATTTCTGCCAGGATCGAAGGCATCTCGGTTCCGGTCAGAACTACGAACGACGCTTCGCGCACGCCGCGATTGCGAATCGCGGAATTTCCCGACGCCAGCGTTCCATGCAGCGCCTGCTGTACGGCGGCCGCAAGTTTCTTAGACTCATCTACTTTCTCTTTCAACGCCCGCCCGGAGAGCTTGGCCTGGGTGACGGCCGTCGCGGTGGCGTTCTCGCGATATTCAATTTCGCGCGCTTCCGGCGGCGAGAAGAAACTCGAGTAATACGTCTCAACCCCGCGTGCCGTGGCCAGGCTACTGTAATTGGCGTGCACCGAGATGAACAGATCCGCCTGCGCGCGATTGGCAATTTCAGCGCGCTGCTCGAGCGCAACATAGTTATCGTCCTTGCGCGTGTAGATCACTTCGCAACCCAGTCGGTTCGTGAGCAGAATGCCAAGGCTCTGGGCAACGTCGAGCACGAGATTTTTCTCCAGCAAACCTTCGCGGCCGACGGTGCCCAGGTCCCATCCGCCATGTCCTGCGTCAATTACGACGCGAAGCTTTTGTGCGTGCGCGCGGAGTTGATCTTCGGGAACCGGAGGAGCGGCCAGGGGCGATGATGGAGGACTCACTTCCGGCTGAGTTTGCGCGGGAGCCACGCTCGGACTCGTCTTCGGTTCCGGCTTCACGGCTTCGGGGCTGCGTACTTCGATGGTCAGGCGGTTCGGATTTTCCTGCAGGGTGTCCCAGAAATTCGAACCCGCCTTCGTTTCAAGCACGACGCGCGTGACATTGTCCGAAGGCTGCGCGACCCGAATGCGGCTGATCAGTCCGTCATTCACTTCGGTGATCTGGCCGTTCATCCCGGGAGCGAGCGACGTGTTCAGCAGATCGAAGTAGACACGCTCCGGGTTGGGCAGGTGGTTCTTGCGATACTGCACCGGCGCTTTGAGATCGATGACGACCGTGCTCACGCCATTGGCATTGAAATGGCGGACGCCCGTCACAATGGCGCGGCCGGAAGCGGGAACTTTCTCCATTGGCACCGGAATGGGCGGCGCCGGCAAGGCCGCCGCGCTCGCGGCGGAATTGTCGCTGGGAGCGACTGCCTGATTTTCAGCGCGAGCGCTCACCCTGGCTGCATCGGCGCTGACGGCGGGTGTGGTCCGGCGGAACTTTACCCACAGTCCGCCCGCCAGCAGCAATCCCAAGAGCGCGATGCCTGCGATGACAGCTTTGAATCGCCCGCTCGTCCCGGTGTCCTGATAGAGGTCTGGGGAAATATCATCTTTGGAAAATTCGAGCGGGACATGATCGGCAGGATGTCCTGCCGATGCAGGCTGCGCTGGAGTCAGCGGAATCTGCCGCAGGGTATTCAACTCCACCGAGCGCAATTCGGCGGCGGCCACTCTTGCCGCGCGCACGATGCGGTCTTCGTCTTCCGGCTTCAATGCCGCGAGAATCAGTTCCGCGAGCAAATTCAAACTGCGTACATCGCTGTCGTCAAAAGCGAAAGGCTCAGTGGAAAAGGCTTCAAGAAGTCCGACGACGCTTTCCTGCCCGAGCAATGGCACCGCAACCATGGAACGCGTGCCTAGTCGCCGGCAGGCCTCGATGTTTACGCGCGAATCCTTTTCAGCGTCATCGCAGCGCACGATTCTTCCGGTGCGAAAGCATGTTCCAGAAAATCCTGCCTTCGCATCCAAGCGCACGCCGCGGTCGGGTGCCATGCTTCCGGCCGATGCGCGGCAGATGATCTCATCGCCTTCCGCCAGCGCGATCGCGATGCCGTCTGCACCCGTGATTGCTTGCGCGCGTTCGGCTACGAGTTGCAGAACTTCATCAAGAACAAACTGTTCGTATTCCCAGCCCTGATCAGCAAGTTGCGCGCTTGCGGAGTGCGCGCGCGAATCGTCAGCGCGCCGCCGTCGAATCTGATCATGCAGAGTGGAGAACGCCAGCAAAGCCTGTAGCGCTTCCCGTTGGTCGGGTGGCGCACCGGTCGACGCAGCATCCGGCGCAACCATAGTGCCAATGGTTAACGTCGGGTCCGTGTTTGACGGATTCGTCGCCATGCAGGGATCTGCGGAGAAAGCTTGCGCTCTTGCCAGCCAGTGTGTTCGAAGCGCAACCCCTTGTCAATGAGACGGTTGTCCCATTACCAAAGAATGGCCGACTTAGGGTTTTATCCGCATTACACAGGTTGTCACTGGTAAGTTATCGGGCTTTTCTGCGGGTTGCAATGTCTACAGATACACTAGAGTAACATCGGGTTTTCGGGGATTTCAGCGAAGCCAAAACGTTCCCAAAATGGAATAGTTAAATTGCTTACTTTCAATCTGTTAAATTGCCACTTCTCAAGTGGGTTCTGAAAGATGGAAGACGTCAAGCGTGGAGGCTGACGCTGCCAAGGCCTCGATCCAAAGTTGGAGACGGACGTCAGTTCACTCGCTCCGCCGTAACACTTGAAGGCAAACCGATCAGATTCCGCCCAACCCCGGATGAGCACATTCGCATCGGCGGGCCGTTCTTCGACGTTCTCCGTGGAGAGTACGTAATCGAGCCGCCTCCCAATGGCAAGACACGGCTGCACCTGTTGAGTCAGCATCGCGTTTCCACCGATTTGAACTGGTACGCACGGTTCTGGACCGACGGAGTGATGTCCGGTGTGCAGGAAACCATCCTGACGGTTATCCAAAAGCGGTGCGAAGCGCAGGCACACGAAGGTACTTAGGCGGCCTCAAAGTGAATGGCGCCCTCAACGGGAATCCAAGGGTGCGCTATCCCCCCATCGTGCGATTGCCGTGAGCCCAGATTCGGCATATTCTGAAAAGTAGTCCCGAAGGTTTGTGGTGGAAAAAGAGCAGTCCCAAGACCCGAATCCGAAAAAACCCAAGCGTTCCCGTTGGTTATGGCCCATGGGCTTGTTGGCGACCGGTATGGCCGGCGCGGCCGTGGTTCTGCGCGGCTGCTGGCACAGCAAGATGAGCTGGCCCGTCCGCTCCCAGGGAGTCGCCTATCAGGTCTGCACCGGCTGCGGCATCAAGCGGTTGTTCGATGAAGATGCCTTCACCGGCTACGGTCCGTACAGCTACGACGTTCAACGTTTACTTGCGTACGATCAGGCCAGGCGATTGAAAAATCAGCCTCAAGCGACGCCTGACGAACACCGCACCGCCTCCTAAAAAAATTCCCGGCCGGTCCGAACCATCCGCGCTACTGCAGGGTTCATAGTCTTCGAGGCTAAGATTCCCCCATGCAGTCTTTTTCTGGAATGGCTGCTTCGCCCGCCCTTGAGGCGCCAGCCGCCAATGAGCGCTACCACTACCGCCACCCGATTCACTCGCTGGTCTACGTGACCCTGGATGAGGGAAATGGGGGCATCATTCGCAATCTCAGCCAGAGCGGGGCAGCGATCCAGGCCGTGGGACCACTGCGCCTCGGGCAGTCGGTGCGGATGCGTTTTGACCTGCTCAACCCGCGCACCCGTTTCGACGTGAACGCTGTGGTGAGCTGGGCAAATCCTTCAGGGCAAGCAGGCGTGCGCTTTGTCGATATTTCGCGCCAGGCTGCCCGCCAATTGAATGACTGGGTCTTCGCGAACCTGATGCGGGGAGTGGCGCAGGCAGCGCCAGTTTTCCCCCGTCCCGGCGAAGTTGATGACCTGATTCTTTCCGCGCCAGCGCGTCCGGCAATTCGCGTAGGTCTCGCGGCACCGCGCGCAACGACGTTGCCCGAAACGCACGCCATCTCATTGCCGTGGTGCCCGGTGCCCATGACGTCTGCCACGCTGGCGAAAGTCATGGATTCGCTGATCCTGATTTCCGCAACCCTGATGTTCTTCTGCACATTCGTCGCTGTGGCCCGGGAGATTCCCGCATGGCCCATGACCGTGCTGGTAGGCATCGGTGTATGCGGATTCTTCACCTCGCTGTACTTGTATCTGGGTGCGTGGCTGGGCTGCGGAACACCCGGATCGCAACTGGCTCGAGTCGCAGTACGGGAGGCGCAAGGCGATCCTGCCGAAAAGCGGGCGCGCTTTCGCTGAAATGTTTGAGTATTTTTGAGCGGTGGAGCGACAGGCGTCCCCGCCCGTCGGGGTGTGAGATTCTTTCAGGCTTCCGCCTGAATCCCTTTGTTCGAGGCTAGTTGGCGAAGTACTGCTGCGCGAGCCAGATTTGCAGGCTGCGTTGCAGGCGATCGGGCAAGTCGAGGAAGCGAATGCCAGCGTTCCCCTGCTGATCCGTCCACGCAATTTCGCCCCGCGCCTTCACCGTGTACCGTGTGCCCGGCAGCTTGAACGAAAGCTGCAATGGCTGGCGAACATCGAGGTCGCGGTCCACGCGCACACCGATTCCACCCTGGCTCAGATTCAGCAAGTCCGCTTGCAGCTTTTTTTGCGGACCGCAAAGCAGAGATACCGGAACATCGATGGACTGGCGGTGATAGCGCAGCCGGCCATCGAGAATGAGGTTGCGCGCCGCGGAGAGTGTGCGCACGGCTTGCTCGACGGAAATCGGTTTTTCAAAACTGAAAAGCGCGCCAGTGGAATCGATATCATGGCGCTGGCGAGGTCTGCTCATAACCACGAGCGGAGTGCGGACGGGAAAGTGGGAATCTCGCTGCAGGTGGCGAAGGAACTGATCTGTGCCGCTCAGGTCGCAATCGACGATCAACGCATCGACCTTCGACTTGGCAAGCTTGGCTTGCGCCCGTTCGGGATGCGACTCGACATCGCACGTGATCTGAAGTCCACCGAGGATACATTCCAAAACGCTGACTTCTTGAAAGTCCCGCGAAACCACCATCGATGAAAGTCCCATGCAGGTACTCTATGCGCCGAGGTAATGGCTCCCTAGATCACGAAGGTAATGGGAAGAAGGTGGGGATGCCGATTTCGATAACTACTCGATCTGCGAGCGGCACATTTCCGATGTCGAGATTGTGTGGCGACACGCCACTCAAGGGACCCGCCGCCTCCAACGCGCGCTGGCAATTTGTTCTACGATCTTAGGGACGTGAAGATCGGATGGAGTCAACATCCCGTCCCTCCGTCTCTCGGATAGGAATGACTATGTCGCAGCGATTGCCATCTTTATTTATCGGCCACGGAAATCCCATGAACGCTTTGCTGACCAACCCGGTCACCGAGCGCTGGGCTTCGCTGGGGAGAACCTTACCCCGGCCGAAGGCCATCCTTGCCGTGTCGGCGCACTGGTACATTCAGGATGCCGCCGTGACCGTCAGCACGTCTCCGAAAACCATTCATGACTTCGGCGGCTTTCCGCCGGAGTTGTTTCAGGTGCAGTATCCAGCCCCGGGCGATCCCGATCTCGCGGCTCGCGTGCAGCATCTTCTGGCCCCGTTGCCCGTGCGGCGCGACGATCGCTGGGGACTCGACCACGGCACCTGGTCGGTTCTCTGCCACGTGTATCCACAGGCGGATATTCCGGTGGTGCAACTCAGCATCGACGAGACCCAGCCCCCATCGTTCCATCATGAAATCGGACAGCGCCTCGCGCCGCTCCGCGAAGAGGACGTCCTGATACTAGGCAGCGGAAACATCGTTCACAACCTGCATGCCTACGCCTGGGGACGCCATGTGCAGGAGCCATACGACTGGGCGACCCGCTTCGAGCAGAGGGTCCGTGAACTGATGCTCGCCGAAGACTACTCCCCGCTGCTGCATTATGAAACCAAGCTTGGCAGGGAGGCCGAACTCGCCATTCCCACTCCTGACCACTATCTGCCTCTGCTCTATGTGCTGGGCACGCGTGCGCCGTCCGAGGCGCTGTCGTTTCCGGTGGAAGGCGTGGACGGCGGCTCAGTGTCGATGCTGGCGGTGCAGGTGGGATGACTGTGATCGTTTCCTTGGCCAAGGCTTGATCAATCTACTCTCGGCATTGTCGGTCGTGTCGACACTCATCTCACTTTTTCGTACGCGCCAACGGATATCACGCTTTTGCCTGGGGACGGTCGCGACTTCGTTGTGATGGTCATTCTGAGGCCATCGGGCGAGACGACACGCCGGCTGGTGGCAATCAACTGAGTACCCCTCATGTACGACGCCACGACCGTGCGCGAATCGATTCGCTTCAGCGACACAGGGAGCAGAAATCCGCGGTCCCCCATGACCGCTGCCTGCTTGCCGTTGTAGTCGGCCACGTACTGGGCCTGGGTCGTCGCACCGTTGGCATAGGTCGCGTTCGAATGATAGTGAATACCGCGCGCTGCCGCCGTCATCTCGATTGTCATTTGCTTGGGGCAAGTGCCTGCCGGATAGACGGAGCGCTGCACGTTGAGTTTCCACTCGCCGAGAAACGGATCCGTTGATGCCGTGGCACGCGTCGCAATGAGTGCTATGACGATGAGGCAGCTGCGGAGCGTGGTTGTCGCCGCCACATGTCGATGTTTCAAACTCTCGTTCTTCATGAAGACCTCCTGTTTAGCGCTCAAAATGCGTCGGCTTTTTATCGAAATCGATCATGAGAAGGGGCTGCCCTCATGAGCAGCCCCTTCCGATTACAAAGACCGCAGGAAATCCAACACGGCTTGCTTGTCGGATTCCGAGAGATCGTTAAACCGTTCGACCACTCCGTTCGCTTCCGAAGGGCCGTAGGTGTACGAGCGATAATCCTTCGACGGATTGTCGCCGCCATCGGAAAAGCGTCGTGAGGCGTGATCCTGAATGGCGACATTCAGATCACTGGTTCGGCCGTCATGTAAGAAGAACAGCCGCGTTCCGAGTCCCCACAGCGGAGTCGTGCGGAACTCGTCGGGTCCGGCATTGCCCTGCACGATGTTGTCGGCGAGAGTCGCACCCATGTGGTGAACCAGCAAATCTGAAAAGAGATTCACGTCTTGTCCGCGCAAGGCAACCGAGTGAGGACCGATTTCCTCAGAAGGATTTGCAGGCGTGGCCGTGCCAGGTGTCTTGAACGCCGGGGTATGGCAAAGAGCGCATCCGACGGCGGCGAAGACGTCCTTGCCATGCTGCGCACTGGCGGATAAGGGCGCCGGTTGCGGTGCGTCCACAAAGCGCATGAACTCGGTGAACATCAGCCATGCCGGCATGATCTTCAACGGATTGTTGTAGAGCGTGGAGTCGGTGCGCGGCACGTCAAACGGTTCGTAGACCGTGCTGCACGTGGGATCCTCGCTGCGGCCGATCGGGAAGGCATCGTTGCTGATGCCCATCTCCACGTTGTAGGCCTCTCCCGCGAAGATGGTGATCGAACCATTCTGCGCCTTCCATCCGAAACGGCTGATGGTGCCGTTGTTTGGAACCATGTTGGGATGGCCCGCGATGCCGAGTTCTCTCTTCTGTTCGCGATTCGCCGCCATGTTCGCGCGAATTGCGCTGTCTTGAATGCTTTCGATCAAGCCCAGGCCGAACAATTGCAGCGGAATACGGAATGAGATGTTGCGATCCCGCGTGGCCTTCGCGAAGTCTGGCTGTTGGAGCGTACACCCGGGCGCGTCGGAACGACCTTGCATCGTGAACAGGCTGTGTACACCGCCGTCGCGCGTTCCGTCTGCGTTGTACTTAAAACGCACTTCGCGAAACGCTCCCGCAGGCGCTTCAAAAGGCGGCACGACGTTGGTGCCACCCAGTCGATGCGCAATTTTGTCGGCCGGGTTATGCGCGGGCGAACTTCCTCCGATGGCTGGTTGCGAATGGCAGATGAAGCATTGGTCAGCATTGAAGACCGGACTCATACCTGCGGAGTTCACCAGCGACGTGGGAGAGAAAGGGTTGTTCGGATCGGGATCCGACGGAAGTACATTTTGCGGCTGTTGCACGCATGTGTCGCAAGAACCTTCCAGCTCTGAAACCCGCAACAGGCTTTCATTGAACAGCGCCGTTTCGTTGTCATTCAAACCGGGAACCGGAACTGGAATCGCGGTTGCAGGATTCGGTCGCGGACCCGGATCTTTGGCTTTGAACCACGAGTGCTCGTTTTGCGCCAGCATGGCCGAAGTGCCCACGGCAACCATCACCAATGCCCAAGCGGCAAAACTCTTGGTCACGTAGATTTGTCGTTTCATCTTACCCAACCTCCTTGAGACGGATTTGTAGCGGGAGCGGTGTCCGGGGCGCGGGGGGAAGTGCGGGCCGTCTCTGGGTTGGGTATCTCTGAATCCGGTCTGTCCAGTGAAAGGCCGTCCCCGGTTTTTGGCTCTTCATCTTTAATTGCGAAAAAGAAACCCCAAAAAGGTCCAAGAAAAAATCTGTACAAAGATTCGTCTGCTTGAGGGAGAGCACGTCCGCGGTTATTGACGAAAGCGTCCGCCGGACGCTATCTTTGCGGCAATCTGGTCGTGAATGCGTGGGGCGTGTGTCGGAACTGCCAAGTCAACCGGTTACCGAATTACTCGTTCGTTGGCGGGCGGGAGACCAGGATGCCCTCCGGCGCCTGATCCCTCTTGTTTATCAAGAATTGCGCGACATCGCGCGACGCCAGTTGCGGGCCGAACGACCCGGTCATACGCTGCAGAGCGCCGCTCTGGTCCATGAGGCGTATCTGCGTCTGGTTGACCAGCGACCGTTCGAAACCCACGACCGCGCGCACTTCCTGGCGGTGGCCTCCCGGCTGATGCGGCAAGTGCTGGTGGATCACGCGCGCCATCACGGGGCAGCCAAGCGCGGAGCCGATCAGCGTGTCGAACTCGATGTTGGCGTCGATCTCCCACACGTCCCGCAGGTCGAGATGGTTGCCCTGGACGATGCTTTGAAAGCGCTGGCGAAGCTCGACGAGCAGCAGGCGCAAATCGTCGAACTGCGCTTTTTCGGAGGGCTCGCCATCGAAGAGATCGCTGAAGTTCTCGGCAGCTCACGCTCTACCGTCAAACGCGAATGGAATATTGCCAAAGCATGGCTGTCGAGAGAAATGCAGCGAGGCCGGGATGGATCCGCAGCAACAGTGGCAAAGGATTAAGGAGATCGTCGGCACCGCACTGGAGCGAGAGGCTGCCTCTCGTGCCGAATATCTCAATCACGCTTGCGGGCACGATCCGGCGCTGCGCGCAGAGGTAGAATCGCTGCTATCCGCGCATGCCCGCGCCGATGCTCTCTCGGAACACCCCCTGGCCACTGCTTTGCTCGATGTAGTTCCCCCCCCTAGGACCATCGGCCCTTACCTCTTGATTCACGAGATCGCCGTCGGCGGCATGGGGCAGGTGTGGTTGGCCGAGCAGACTGAGCCCGTACGGCGGCGAGTGGCACTCAAGCTCATTCGGCCCGGCGTCTCCAGCGCAACCCTCCTCCGGCGTTTTGATGCCGAGCGCCAGTCGCTCGCCATCATGGATCATCCCGCCATCGCCAAGGTGTTCGACGCGGGCGCCACTGCAAACGGCCAGCCGTACTTTGTGATGGAGTACGTAGACGGCTTGCCCATCACAGATTATTGCGATCAGAACAAACTTTCTATCCCGGCCCGCCTGCGACTCTTCCAGCAGGTTTGTGAAGGCGTTCAGCACGCCCATCAAAAAGCCATCATTCATCGCGACCTGAAGCCCTCCAATATTCTGGTAGCCGAAGTCGACGGCAAACCCACACCGCGCATTATCGATTTCGGCCTGGCCAAGGCGATTGCACCTACTGAGCCGGGAGAGACTCTATTCACACGGCTTGGCGATTTCCTGGGCACGCCCGGATATATGAGCCCAGAGCAAGCAAGCTCGTCCGCGCAAGACATCGACACACGTACGGACATCTATTCCCTAGGAGTGATTCTTTACGAGTTGCTTACCGGGTATTTGCCGCTGGATACCGCATCCTGGAAGAACCAGCCGATTGATGAAGCGCTCCGCCGTTTGCGAGAAAACGATCCGGAACGCCCCAGCACAAAGGTCAGTAGCAATCGCGAGACTTCGACCGCGCGTGCCACCGCTCGAGCGACAGAGCCCGGCCCATTGGTCAGCACGCTACGCGGCGATCTCGACTGGATCACCCTGAAGGCGCTGGAAAAGGATCGGGCGCGCCGCTATGGCACTGCGTCCGAACTGGCGGCCGATATCGGACGTTATCTGGAACACCGCCCCGTAATCGCGCGGCCTGCGAGTGCGGGTTATCGCTTGCAGAAGTACGTCAGGCGAAACCGCGCGGCTGTAGCCATCATTGGCGCAACTGTGGCGGTGCTGATTGCCTTCGCCGTGATGCAGACGGTGGAACTTCGCAGAATCACTCGGGAGCGTGATCGCGCAGACCGGGTCACCAAGTTCATGACCAACATGTTCAAGGTGTCGGATCCGAACGAAGCTCGCGGCAACACCGTCACGGCGAGAGAGATCCTCGACAAATCTTCCAAAGAGATCGATGCCGGGCTCGCGCATGACCCGGAACTCCAGATTCAATTGCTGAACACCATGGGGGATGTGTACGTCGGACTGGGATTATTTTCGCGAGCGCAGTCGATGTATGAAAACGCGATAGCCACCGGCCGGCGCTCCGGGGAATTAACAAATCCAGCCACCCTCAACGCAATGTCAGGGTTGGCTTCCGTCTTGCGGAGACTAGGGAAATATCCGGAAGCGGAAAATCAATTGCGGGAAATCGTTGCCGTTCAGCGCCGCGTCTTAGGCCCGAACGATGAGGCGACGCTTCGATCGTTACGGCTCCTGGGCTCCACGCTGAAAGGTGAGGGTAAGTTGCAGGAGGCAGAAACCATCGAACGCCAGGTCATTGCAGCCGATCAAGGCAGTCTGGGACGAACGCACATGGAGACCCTGCTTTCGATGAACGAGCTTGGCAACATTCTCGACCGCGAAGGTCGAATGGCGGACGCCGAGAATTTGTATCGACAGGCTCTGGAGATCGCACGGCAAAGCCTTGGCCCTGACCACCCGCAAACGTTGGTGATTGCTTCGAGCCTGGCCGGGGTCATTGGAGAACAGGATCGCCTGGACGAGGCGGAAAAGCTGGAGCGTGAGATTCTGGCAGCGCGGTTACGCCTGCTCGGACCAGACCATCCCGATACCCTGTTGGTCGAACACAACTTGGCTAATAATCTTGATTACGGCGGACAATACGCCGAGGCAGAGAAGTTGTATCGGCAAACACTAGAGGGGCAACGGCGCGTGTTGGGCCCGGAAGCCGCCGAGACACTCAAGACCATGCACAATCTGGCTGCCACCATGGGCAGAGAAGGGAAAAGGGGCGAAGCTGAAAAACTGCAGCGGGAAACTCTCGAGCTGCGTCGCCGACGTTTGGGTCCCGACCACCCGGACACTTTGGATACGCTGGGCGAACTGGCCATGACGCTTTCGCATGAGAAGCGGTTCGATGAGGCGGGGAAATTGCTCTCGGTGCTGGCCGAAGTTGCGAAACAACCGCAAGAACCAGAAAAAGCAGCCAGCGCATCTTACTACCTCGGCTGTGGAGCTGCCATTGCTGGTCGGAATGACGAGGCCGTGAAGTATTTGCGCCAATCGATCGACCAAGGATTCACGGATATCAGTTACATGCAGAAGGACGAGGACTTGAAGAATTTGCACAACGATCCGCGCTTTGCGGCACTGATTCAGGAAGCGAATACGCGACTCGCCGCTGCGGATCGAAGCAAGTAATCAGTTTCTTACCGTTGGCAGTGTGCGAGTCGAAGGCGACGACGGCTCAATCGGCCACGCACCAGCGGTGACGCTCATCGATCCTTAGCAAACGTTACATCCCGCCCGCCGCCAGCGCCGTGCCCACTCCCACCAGAATCCCCAGTGCCATTACCGCGCCGAACACTCGCGCGGCCGTCTTCCACGACATGGTGCGCCCGACGATCAGCATGGGGTACACACTGAAAGCGCCGAGTGTGCACAACAGGGTGACCACGTAGGGTAGCGGCACGCCGCGCGACATCAGGATGAAGGCGGCGGCTACGTCAAACGCCATCGGCACCGGAAGAAACGCACCCGCCAGCCCCACCAGCACGATCCCGATGAGACTGACGTGCGTTGGAATCGCCTGCGATGGGATCAGTTCGGCGACGATCGCTCCGAGGAGAGCGGCCAGGATCATAAAAGGGATGGTCGTCGCGGCGAGGCGCAGAAGATTCTTTACATACTGCCTGACGGTTCCGGTTGCTGGGACGAGCCATCCCGGCAATGGAACCTGGCACTGCACGTCCACAGCTTTCGTCTGGCCCACAAGCCACGGTGCCAGGGCAATCAGAAGCAGCGGCACTGCCACGCGGAGCAAGGCGACGCCGGGCGGAAACAGCGCGAATACCATGGTCAGAACCACGACGTTCAGCATCGGGGACGAGATCATGGTGGCGAGCACCGTGACGGAACTTGCTCCGCCTTCGTACATGCTCTGGCCGATCGGTGCAACGCAATTTGCACACACTCCCAGCGGTACGCCCGTGATTGCGCCCAGCGCCGCGTTGGCCGCCGCGCTCTGGAATCGGCGGCGCGGTAACAGAGGCAGCAGCGTCAGTACGGCCGCGCCGAAGAACAGGCTGAACGTCATGCCGATGCGGTTCGTCCACATCCAGTTGATGGTGGTGTGCTCGATGCGCGTGGCCAGCGGCATGGTGGGCGCGACCGGCATCTTGGCATCGAAGCTCAGCACGCCGCTGGTCTTGATGGCTGCGCCGCTATGCAATTTCTTGAGGAGCGCGGGATAGCGCGAATCGATCCAGAAATAAGAAGCGATGCCCAGCGCCAGCAACGTGGCGATCACGATCGGAACGCGAAGCGACTTGCGATCCGATGCAGTAGCGGCGAGAGAATTTGCGGCAACGCTAGAAGCCATAGCCACCCCATAGCTAAGGTCAACGACAAGTGCAGGAAAGGTATGGAACGGCTGGTCCGCGGGCAATAGTGCAAAACCACTACGGCGAGAAGAGGGTCGTACTGCACGAAATGGAATCAGGACTCTACGCCGGCGGCGTGTGCTTGGTGTACTTCGCCTTGTCGAACTCGATCACCAGCGCCACCCGACCTTCGGGATTGCGAAACGGAAAAGGCTTGCCCGTGTACTCCTGCGAGATCGAGTCCATGTAGCGGAAGTCACGATCCGGCCGCCGTTCCAACACGAGTCCCCGCAGTTGCACTTCTTCGTATGGATTGTGCAGGTCAATTATCGAGATCGCTACCCGTGCGTCTCTAAGCGTGTTGCGCGCCTTGAGTGAACTTTCGCCTGTACCAATCAGAACGCTGTCGTCCTTGCGTCCGACCCATACCGGCACGCTCTGCGGCGAGCCGTCGCTCATGAGAGTAGCGAGGTGCGCGAAATTAGGGCGGTCAATGAGAGATTTGATGTCGTTGGAAAGCTCGATGCCCATGTGTGCTGTCCTTCCTGGTGACGAATGATATCTGGATCGGTAGTTCCAGGCGTTGTGAGCGTGGTTGGAGTAGTAGAGAAGAGACCAACGGCGATCTAAACTCTCGGACTCGCGTTCGCTACAGCTTTGTTTGCGGCACGGAGAAAATGAATTCCTACCCACGTTCCGATTGCTTCGGTAATCATCAATCCATAGGCGGTCAGAATAAATGTAGTTCCCCACGAGCCAGCGGGCTGCGAGTGCACGTGATCCGGGCCCTCTGCTAGGAAGTGATGGTAGAGGCCGAAGAGCAGGGAGGCGAGCATCGAGAACGTGAGAAGTCCAAGCCCGAAACGTTGCTTGCGGCTCCATACAAGCCCGGCCGCGAGCAGCGGCGCGACCACAATCACCAAGCCGACGAATACATTTCCCGTCGGAGGGAGACCAACCTGTAGTTCGTTGTGCGCGAGGCCATGGGCCAGCGTCACTAGCAGATGAATGATAACGATGACAGTCGCGTATTGGGCCGGCCGGTTTGTCATTTTGCAGTGACGTTAGCACGAATCGACATAGTCTGAGGCGTGCAGGATTACCACGAGCCGTTTCGAGATGACCGCGCTGAAGCCGCTCTGTTTTTCGATTGCTTACGGCGCGCCTGAAGGCGCGCCCTGATACGGAGCCCTCCCACTGCGCGCGGAATGCTCTCATCCCCTGACTAAGTCTCCGATTCCCGACGTAAGCTCCCACGCCTTCACAACTGAACGGTCTCAGGTGTTTCGCGTCGCGTGGATTTAGAATGTCCGCACATGAGCAACCAACAGACTGTTCTCATCACCGGAGCCTCTGCCGGACTAGGATTCGAATTTGCCCAGTTGTTTGCGCGGGATCATTTCAACCTGGTGCTGGTTGCGCGCAGCGGTCCGAAGCTCAATGAACTCGCGGAGCAACTGCGTCGCGACCACGACGTGCAGGTGAAGGTGATCCCACTCGATCTTGGACTGCCACAAGCCTCACAGAATCTGTTTGAAGAGACGCAGCGCGCCGGCATTCATGTCGATATCCTCGTCAACAACGCCGGGTACGGATTCTCGGGGGAGTTCGCCCAGATTCCGCTCGAAGAGTCTTACGGACAGATACAGCTCAACGTCATGGCGCTCACATTGCTTACGCGACTCTACCTCGGGCCGATGCTCGAGCGGCGCGGCGGCAAGATCATGAATGTCGCGTCGACCGCCGCCTTTCAGCCTGGGCCCCTCATGGCCGTCTACTATGCGACCAAGGCTTACGTGCTCTCGTTCTCCGAAGCGCTCGCCAACGAATTGCGCGCCAGCGGAGTAAAGGTGACCTGCTTCTGTCCGGGCGCCACGCTGACTGAATTTCAGAAGCGCGCGCAGACAGAAAATTCGCGGCTCTTCCAGTCGCTGCGTCCCATGGATGCGAAGACCGTTGCGGCTGACGGGTATCGTGCAGTAACGGAAGGAAAGACGTTGGCGATTTCAGGGCTGCGAAATTGGCTTGTGGCGGAGTCCGTTCGTTTTGCTCCGCGCAAGATGGTTACAGCGCTTTCGAGATGGGTGGCCGAGACGGTGCGGTAGCAGGGATCGGTGGATTGGTTGTGGACAAGGCTCGGGCAGCGGTGCTGATCGGATTGATGTCCCTGCCTCCCACCCTTCGAAAAGCGCGAAGGGTGGGGAAGCCGCGCAATTGTTTTGTCCCTTTTTTTCTTCTCTGTTTAGTCTCCACTTCTTCTAAAGTCTTGAGTCTGGCTTTTCATCACTCTTTTAAGCGATGAGGAGGGATCACTCCCGCTGCGGGTACGGCTCACGCATGCTATGAGCCCTGTATAACTCAGTAGCGGGTGAGTCGGCCTGCGCCGCGTCAGATGTCCGGCTTGGTCTGCCTGGGGTCCAAGTTACACGGTAAGGGTCCGCGCGGTTCTGCCTAGGACACACGGAACAGCGCCATCTCTGGCCTGATTTTAGAATAGCAATTTGGGTGGGGTGATTGTGTGACGTGGGTGGGGCTTGACAGGTGATGGGGGTCACAGGAGAGTGAGTTCTCGGTTCTCGGTTCTCAGTTCTCAGGGCGCAGGATTTCGTAGCGCCGGCATCTTGCCGGCAGTCGCGAGGGCGTCCCGCCCTCGCTCGCGGGCTCACGCCCGCGTCGCCTTTGTGCCGCCCCTACGGGGCTTACGATCGTTCTTGCTGTTTACCCACCACTTACGTGGTGGGCTATCCTATGCCGCCGCTTCGCGGCTCTTTTCGGTTCCCCTGTGCTGCCGGTTCGCGTCTTGAGTGTGAATACTTCTGGTGCATGAGAATATTTCCTTCTGCATCGGTTTGAATCCGTTCTCGCTCAGTTTGATCTTTTGTGAAAGGCTTGCGGCAGCTTTTCTTGTGAGCTCTACGAAAGGCTGACACAGATTTGCAAATCTTTACTTTCTAAAAGCACTACTTCCTCGGATCCGGAAAGAAAGGAACGAATGCCCACATTCATTTCTCAGCCTACTCGAATTCAGGCGGCGGGGAACAAGCCGAAGCTTATCGACGAATACATTGGACGGGTGAACTCGAAGACGTCCGGCGTTAGCGTTGCGCACATGCGCAGCCCGCAGGGATGGGTTGAGCCCGGACAGAGCCCGGAATTTGATGAGTTCACGATTGTATTGAAGGGCATGCTGCGCGTGACCCACAAGGCCGGAGTCATCGACGTGCATGCCGGGCAAGCCGTGATCGCGCATGCGGGCGAGTGGGTGCGGTATTCGACTCCCGAGGAAGCCGGTGCGGAATATATTGCGGTGTGCCTGCCTGCGTTTGCGATGGAGACGGTGCACCGGGATAAGAGCTAGAGGCGGTTACCACTTTCCAGCTGCGTGGTGGTTCAGCCTGTGCCTCCGTCAGCAAAAAGCAGATCCTTCGCTAAGCTCAGGATGAGAAGTCATTAAAATGTGATCTGCTCTCTTACTCCCACTCGATCGTGCCTGGCGGTTTTGATGTGATGTCGTAGACCACGCGGTTCACGCCTTTCACTTCGTTCACGATCCGGCTCGACATCATTTTCAGGACTCCATACGGCAACTGGACCCAGTCGGCGGTCATGCCGTCTTCGGAGTGGACGGCGCGGATGGCGCAGGTATTCGCGTAGGTGCGCTGGTCGCCCATCACGCCGACGGTCATCACCGGGAGCAGCACGGCGAATGATTGCCAGATTTTCTGGTAAAGGCCGGCCTTCTTGATTTCGTCGACCACGATTTCGTCGCAGTCTTTCAGGATGCGCAGGCGCTCTTCAGTAACCTCGCCCAAGACGCGCACGGCAAGACCCGGGCCGGGGAATGGCTGGCGCTGGAGGATTTCTTCGGGCATGCCGAGGTCGCGTCCGATGCGCCGGACTTCATCTTTGAATAGCTCTTTCAGGGGCTCGATCAGCTTCAGGGACATTTTTTCGGGCAGGCCGCCGACGTTGTGATGGCTCTTGATGACCTGCGACGGGCCGCGCACTGAGCGGGACTCGATCACGTCGGGATAGAGCGTCCCTTGCACGAGCCACTCGACGTGTCCTCCTTCTTTCTCGATGCGCTTGGCCTCGTCCTCGAAGACGGAGATGAACTCATTGCCGATGATTTTGCGTTTGGCCTCGGGGTCGGTGATGCCCGCGAGGCGGGTTAGAAATTTCCTGGTGGCGTCGACGGCGACCAAGTGCAGGCCGAGGTTGTCACGCAGATTCTTCTGAACCTTTTCGAATTCGTTCTTGCGCAGGACACCGTTATTTACGAAGACGCACGTCAGGCGCGTCTTGCCGGATCCGTCGCGCATTGCCCGGTCAACCAGGACGGCGGCCACCGAGGAATCGACACCGCCTGAGAGCGCACAGATGGCGCGTCCGTTTCCCACTTGCTTGCGAACCTGTTCGACTGTGGCATCGATGAAGTGTTGGGCGGTCCAGGTCGGCTTGGCGCCGCAGATGTTCAAAGCGAAGTTGCGCAGGATGTCTTTGCCGAGCGGCGTGTGATGGACTTCCGGGTGAAACTGTACGGCCCACATGCGGCGCTCGACGTTCTCGATTGCGGCCATCGCGTTTGGAGACTTCGCCGTCAATTGAAAGCCCGGCGGCAATTGGTCGGCTTCATCGCCGTGCGACATCCAGACCGAGAGATTTTTCGGGACGCCTTGAAACAGCGCCGAGCTGGCCACTTCGATGGCTACGTCGGCGTGTCCGTATTCACGCTTGGCGGCCGGTCGAACCTTGCCCCCGAGATTGAACACCATGTATTGGAAGCCGTAGCAGATTCCGAGGATGGGCAGACCGAGTTCGAAGATGCCGGGATCGGCGACAGGCGCGTCCTTATCATAGACGGAGGACGGGCCGCCCGAGAGGATGATTCCGACGGGCGTATAGCTGCGGATCTCATCGAGCGATGCGTTGCAGGGAAGGACGGCGGAGAAGATATTGAATTCGCGTATGCGGCGGGCTATGAGCTGGGAGTATTGGGCGCCGAAGTCGAGGACGACGATCGATTGGGTTTCCACGGATGAGTTTCTCAGAAGTTGGAAAGAGTGTAAAGCAGCGAGACAGGTGACAGGTTACAGGTTTTGACGTTGGTCGTCCTAGCTGGAATCTAGCAATCGGACTTTGGTTCCTTGATCACGTAGCGTCGGCATCTTGGCTTCGTTGCGGCGGGCGAGGACGCCCGCCGGACGCCGTGACGCCGGCGCTACGTAAACCCCTGAGGATCTAGATCTCGAACTTTTCTGGCGGTCCGATGTCTTCTATCGCTGGCGGAGCTGGGTCCGGCGTGCTTGGCGGCCCTGTGTCGCTAAGGATCGTTTCGCTCTGATCCACCATTGTTAACTCCCGTGCGATGAGTAGATTCGTGCCCTGCGAACTTGTGGTCGGACTTGACGGTGGGAGGATGGGAATTGGCGGTGGCGGCGGTGCTTCGAGAATTGCGACGTAGCCAGCTAGCCGTCCGATGTAGAGCGCGTCGACTAGCGCGAAGTAGGCTAGCGTTAGAAGAAAGACTGCGCCCAGAACGATAACCGGCGGGATGAAACCGGCGAAGGCTAATGGGAATCCCACTACTGTGCTGGCGCCGATCAGCAGAAGCAAGTGGGTCAGCCCGAACCAACCGCCCACGGCGATGAACTGGCCCGGGCGATTTCGAAAAAGGGTCGCGGTTTCGAGCAGCGATCCGAAAGTGTCTCTGCCTTCGCGCACCACGAAAATTGGTGCCGCGGCAAGGAACCAACTCAAGGACGACCACAGTGCCCAGATTAAAAACGCCAGGCTCACGAATATAAGGAACGCAAGACCGGGACGCGGATCAGCTTTCGTGGAGACCGAGCGCGCGATAACTACGGCACCTACGGAACTGGCGCATGCCGCCATCCCCAGAGCTACTCGCAGGAAGTGAATTCCCGCTAGCGAACGTAGACGGCTGGAAGTGCCTGCCTCAGGCAAAGAATCAGATGCCGCTGCCGCGGGGTCGTATACGCTCGCGATCTGGTGAGCGCGCTCGCGGATGTAGCCCAGCAATGGGCTGAGTGTGGCAAACCGTCCCACTGATGCGACGAGGATCCAGAGAATCGCCAGCGCTGAAGTCATGATTAGGGTGGCGATTAAAGCGCGCAGGGCAGTTCCGTGGAAAATGTGAGCGATGGCCTGCGCAACAAGCAACGGGTGGCCGGCGCGCAGAAGTAGCAGGTCGCGGCCGGAGACGGGAAGTGTGTCGAGATACGAGATGGTGGCTAGTCCGACGAGTACGGTGGCAGCCGCACCGAAGCTGAATCGCCACATGATTTCGGCGAGCGAGAGGGATGGCCTGCGCAACATTGTGCGAAAGCCTTCGAGCGTGGGAGACCATCCGGCCATCACCGATTGAGGATATCAGGTGCGCTCGCGGGCTCACGCCCGCATCGCGTTGGTGTCGCCCCTCCCGGGGCTTGCGTTCTTTGTCGTGGCGCACCCAGCGCTTACGCGCTGGGCTATCTTATGCCGCCGCTACGCGGCTCGTCTGGTGGAACGCTCGGGGCCTGTGCTCCATGGTCGGCCTGTGCTCAGTTGTCGGCTTCTGGTCCGTTGTCAGCCTATGCTCCATTGTCTGCCTGTGCCCATTGTCAGACGGTGCTCCATTGCCTACGGGCATTCTATGTATGTGCTTTTAACATTGTTCGTTTACGATGAGCCTTCTCTTACGTGAAGATTTTCTTCATTTACACATTTACCTTCCCCATTCACACATTTACTTCCCCGTTCACACATTCACTTTTCCCATTCACAAGTTTTAACGCACCGTTCACATTTTTTCTGACTTTCTTCGCGACCGATTCGCTTCTCGCTCATCCAATCTGCTAAACAGAGCTCTGAACTAACAAAAGTCACTAATCGTCCACGCGCGGCGCGGAGTGTCCGCTGCTGCCCTTCTATCGAGAGATCATTGGAGGAGAAGAGAATGAAGTTGATGAAGTACTTTGCGCTGCTCGCATTCGTTGCCACTTTTGCGTTGGGTGCTTTCGCCAAAGGCCCGAACGAGGGCAAGTTCACTTTAAGTGACAACGTACAGCTTGGTTCCACGCAATTGAAGGCGGGAGACTACAAGGCGACGTGGGAGGGAACCGGCTCCGACGTACAAGTGAAGATACTGAAAGGCAAGGAAGTTGTGGCCACTGTCCCGGCGAAGTTGGAAGACAAGCCGTCGGGCCAGAGCTCCGTATCGGTGGGAAACGTGAACGGAACGAAATCGCTGGTGGGAATTGATTTCGGCGGACTGCATAAGGGCTTGGTGTTTGATTCGACGGTGACAGCCCAGAAGTAGGTTCGCTAGTTCTGAATTGTGAGGCGGGCTTTGCGCCCGCCTTTTTTCGTTTTCTCGAAAGCCGAAGGCTTTAACCACGGAGGACGTAGAGGTCACGGAGGAAGATCCTCTCCGGCTCTGTCGGTGACATCGGCTTAGCGCACGACCAGGTTGAGCAGCTTGCCGGGCACGAAGATCACTTTCACAATCTGCTTGCCGGCGATGGCGGCCTTCACTTTTTCGTCGGCGAGAGCTCGCTCTTTGACCAACGATTCGTCTGCGTCGGCGGGTACAAGGACGCGGCCGCGCAGTTTGCCGTTCACCTGCACCGGGATTTCGACTTCCTCTTCTTTGGCAAGGGCCGCGTCGAATTTCGGCCAGCGCGCCTTCAGGAGATTTTCTTTTTCTCCTAGCGACTCCCAAAGTTCGTGCGCAAGGTAAGGAGCGAAGGGAGCGAGCAGCAGGACGAACGTTCGCTGTACGTCTGCCACGAAGGCTCGCGGTGCCGGAGCACTACCGTTAAGCGAAAAGATTTCAGACTGCGCGTTCAGTTCGTTCAGCAGTTCCATCAACGCAGCCACCGACGTGTTGAAATGCCAACGCCCCTTGAAATCCTGCGTGATGCGCCGAATGGTCTGGTGCACCTTCCGGAGAATGGCGCGAGCTTTGGGTGTTAGATCATCCGGACCATACCCTGGCGTGTAGGTTCCGGCGACAATCGGATTATCACGAAAGAACGTGTGGACGCGGCCGAGGAAGCGCCGAATGCCTTCGATGCCGGTGTCCTGCCAGTCGAGATCGCGGTCGGGCGGGGCAGCGAACAGACTGTAGAGGCGCGCGGCGTCGGCGCCAAAGCGCGCGATCATGTCGTCGGGCGAGACGACGTTGCCGAGATTCTTCGACATCTTTGCGCCATCTTTAATGACCATGCCTTGCGTGAAGAGGCGTTCGACGGGTTCGTCATTCTTGACGATCCCCATATCGCGCATGACCTTGGTCCAGAAGCGCGAGTAGATCAAGTGAAGGATGGCGTGCTCGACGCCTCCGATGTACTGATCGATGCCTCGGTCGCCAAACCAGTAGGCAGCGGTGGCGCTGTCGAAGGGCGCCAGATCGTTTTTCGCATCGGTGTAGCGGTAAAAATACCAGGACGAATCGACGAACGTGTCCATGGTGTCGGTCTCGCGCCGGGCGGGGCCGCCACACTTCGGACACGTCGCGTTCATGAATTCGGGCACGCTGGCGAGTGGAGAGCCGCCGGTCAGCGTGACGTCGACGTTGTCGGGGAGAATGACCGGGAGATCTTTCTCGGGCACGGGAACGATGCCATCTTTCTCGCAATAAAGGATGGGAATGGGCGTGCCCCAATAACGCTGGCGGGAAACTCCCCAGTCTTTCAATCGAAAGGTGACAGTCGGCTTGCCGAAGCCATTCTGCCCAGCGAATTCGGCCATGGCTTTCAAGGCCTGCTGGCTGGTGAGGCCGCTAAACTGGCCCGAGTTCACGACTAACCCGTCTTCGGTGACGAACGGGAGAGGCGGGTCCATGACGGTTTCGTCGCCATCGCCCGTCGCGGTGGGAAGCACAACCACACGTATCGGCAATTTGTACTTCTTGGCGAAGTCGTAGTCGCGATCGTCGTGCGCAGGCACGCTCATGATGGCGCCCGTGCCATAGTCCATGAGGATGTAATTGGCGACCCAGATGGGCAACGGTTCCTGATTGAACGGATTCTTGGCGTAGCGACCCGTGAACACGCCGTGCTTTTCGATGGCGCCGATGTCGCCGACTTCTTTGGCTTTGCGCTGTTCGGCGATGAGTTGATCGATCTTCGCGCGCAGATCGGAATTCTTCGCGATCATGTCGGCAACGATCGGATGCTGGGGCGCGAGCTGGATCGACGTCGCACCGTAGATGGTGTCGATGCGTGTGGTGAAGACGGTGATTTTCGATCCGGCCGGGCCGATGCTGCCGCCGAGTTCGAAGTCGACCAGAGCGCCCTGGCTGCGGCCGATCCAGTTGCGCTGCATGGTGCGGACTTTTTCGGGCCAGCCCTCGAGCTTCTCGAGATCACGAAGAAGTTCGTCGGCGTAATTTGTGATGCGTAAGAACCATTGCTCAAGTTCGCGCTGCTCGACGGGCGTGTCTTCGTGGCGCCAGCAATTGCCGCCGACCACCTGTTCGTTAGCGAGCACGGTGCAGCATTTCGGACACCAGTTGACGAGGCTCTTTTTGCGGTAGGCAAGACCGCGCTCGTACATCTTCAAAAAGAACCACTGGTTCCAACGGTAATAATCGGGCAGGCAGGTGGTGACTTCGCGCGACCAGTCGTAGGCGAAGCCGAGGCGCTTCATCTGCGCCTTCATGTTGGCAATGTTGGCGAGCGTCCACTGGCGGGGCGGCGTGTTGTTCTTGATGGCCGCGTTCTCGGCAGGCAAGCCGAACGAATCCCAGCCCATGGGGTGAAGCACGTTGTAGCCGTTCATCCACATGTAGCGGGCGAGCGCGTCGCCGATAGCATAGTTGCGGACGTGACCCATGTGCAGCGCGCCCGAAGGGTAGGGAAGCATTTCGAGCACGTAGTACTTGGGCTTGGTGGACGTGGACTCGGCCGCGTAGAGGGCGGGCTCCTGCTGCCAGCGATCGAACCATTTGCTTTCGACGCTCGGAGCGTCGTAGCGCTCGTCGCGGACCATCGTTTTGTGTTCGGCGGACATAGGGTGAGGAGTTCGAGTAGAAGGTAAACCTGTATTTTACAACGAAGGGGCGAGGGCGCCGGCGCTACTTCAGTCCAGCGCGTAGATGGTGAGGCCGCTCAACAGCTTCGGGTAGAAGTCTGTGGATTTTTGGGGCAGGACTTCGCCGGCGAAGGCTATGTCGCGGACCTGGGAGATGCGGCAAGGGTTCATCAGGAATGAGATGTTGGCACCGCCGGTGCGCGCGGCGGCTAAGGCTTCTCCGGCGTCGCGAATGTAGGCGAGATTCTGCTGATCGCGGATCGATTCCTCGGAAAGCTGCAGTACGCCCTCGAGCAGAACTTTGTGTAACTGGACGACGTCGAGCGCCTGCTGGCGAATGGAGAGGCCGGGGAACATCGACGCGGGAGCCTTCGGCGTGTGCAGCAGCCAAACTTGCGACGCGGTCGCCGCGAGGATTGCGGTGCCTACGTGTCCGGCCTCGCGCAGGATGGCGGTGGCGCGCGCCGCGTCGATTGAGGGATCGACTTCTTCGACATTGAAGTAAGTCCGCACCGCCGAGGCGAATTCGGATGGTGAGAACGACGGCAGTCCGCTGACCACACGATGTGTGGGCAGCACTACGAGGCCCGCGCTGTTCATATTGACGAAGGTCATCATGACCAGGTCGTAGGGCGCTTCCTCGGTTTCGAGTGAACGGAGCAGGGTAGCGGCGGCACGCTCGCGCGGGGCGCCGACAGCTTGCGGTTCGGCTGAGCGGCGGGCGTTGCGATAATTCAGCGCGGTCTCGTAGCGGTGATGGCCATCAGCGATGATCAGCTTCTTGTCGCGCATCTTGCCGCGGACAAGTTCGACCAGGCTGGGATCGGAGACTCGCCACATGCGGTGCCGGACGCCGTACTCGTCGGTGACCTCAGTGGTCGGCGGGCCCTCCTGAGTGAGCAGGCCATCTACCTCGCCGTTGTCGTTGTAGAGCATGAAAATCTGCCCGAAGTGGGCGCGGGTGGCTTCCAGCAACTGGAGGCGGTCAGCCTTCGGCTTGGCGAGTGTCTGCTCATGGCGGAAGACGACGCCTGATGCGTAATCCTCAACGCGGCCAAGGGCGATGAAGCCACGACGTTCCACTTCCGACTTGGTTCCCGGAACGGTGAAGGTCTGTGCGTATACATAGATGGAAGGCTGCGCATCCTGCAGGAAGATGCCTTGCCGTCTCCAGTCGCCAAAGAAGGAGGCGGCGCGGGAGTATACGTTGTTCTGGTCGTTGTCGGTAGGCTCGCGCTTGCCCAGTATCAGGCGCACCAGGTTATAGGGGCTGGCGGCGTAATAGCGATCTTGTCCTTGGGGAGTGATCTTGTCGTAGGGCTGGGTAACCACGTCGGACGGGGTTACTCGCTTGGGATCGTAACGCAGGGCGCGAAACGGAACGATGTGAGCCATGGGAGGCCTGTTATTTTAACAAGTTCGGAGTGAACGCGGCAGTGATGGCGGGAGGCGGCGCGGGACGAGCGTTTCCACTCAGGAAACCAGCGCATCGGATACGTGAACTTCCTGACAAATTGTTAACAAAATACGTGATTTCTCGGAGTCTTCGCCGGAAAAACTGTGATACGATCCGTTCACTGAGGTAGGGTATGCCCCGCCATCGTGGGTGCTGGTCTTCCTACAAGACCCAAGTTCGAACTCGCCACTCGGTCCACTCCAAAACTGGGATCAGAACGATGCTGTGCTCAAGGCGTTTCCCTGTCTACGTGTGCCTGATTGCCTTGGTGACGATGCTGCTTGGGGTTCAAATTCCCGTTGCATGGGCCCAAAACACGGACGATGACGTCCACATCAAGCCACGCATCGAGCCCAAGCCGGCGAGCGACACAGCCAACATCAAGGAATTGGAGGCGGGCTTCAGTCCACACACAAAACCGCTGAAGGCGTCGGCCGAACTCGTGCTGGTGCCGGTGACAATTACCGATCCGATGAACCGCCTGGTGACCGGCTTGGATCGAGAGAACTTCACGGTATTCGAAGGCAAGAGCCAGCAGGAGATCCGTTCGTTTTCGAGTGAAGATGCGCCGGTGTCGCTGGGCGTGATCTTCGATATGAGCGGCAGCATGAGTTCGAAAATCGAGCGCGCCCGCGAAGCAGTGGTGGAGTTTTTCAAGACGGCGAATCCGCAGGACGAGTTTTTCATGATCACGTTCGCGGACAAGCCGGAAGAAGTCAGCGACTTCACCAGTTCGATTGAAGACATCCAGGGCAAGCTGGTCTACACCGTCCCCAAGGGACGGACGGCGCTGCTGGACGCGATTTATTTGGGTGTCAACAAGATGAAGCACGCCAAGTATCCGAAGAAGGCGATGCTGATCATTTCTGACGGCGGTGACAATCACAGCCGCTATACTGAGGGCGAAATCAAGTCGGTGGTGAAAGAAGGCGATGTGCTGATCTACGCCATCGGAATCTACGACCACTATTTCCCGACCGAAGAAGAGAAGCTGGGTCCCGCGCTGCTGACCGATGTGACGGAACTGACCGGCGGGCGCGCGTTTACGATTGACAATCCGAATGACCTGGCGGATGTGGCGACAAAAATTGGCATCGAACTGCGCAACCAATATGTGCTCGGCTACCGTCCAACCAACCCGATAAAAGATGGCAAATGGCGTAAGATAAAAGTGAAATTACTTCCGCCAAAGGGGTTGCCGCCTCTCCGGGTTTATGCGAAGACGGGATACTATGCACCTGCGGAGTAGCCAGGTTTTCCTGGTCGCTTCGTTCTTGATTTTCCTCGCTACGTCGGCATCGCCTCAGAGTCCACCTCCTGCGGGCGAAGCTTTTCCCTCTGGAATTGCCCAGCCAGCTGCGGCAAAGCAACAACCCGCCCAGCCGGATCCGCCTAAGCCTGATCTGGAAAAACAGAACCCGCCGAAGCAGGGCACGGCTGCACCCGCTGCTGATTCCCAGCAAGATCAGTCTGCCCAAGAAGACCAGGGTGGCTTTCGATTTCACACTTCGGTGGAGGAAGTGGTGTTGCACGCCACTGTGGTCGACGACAAGCAGCGCATGGTGACGAATCTCGACAAGCCTGCCTTCAACGTGTTCGAGGATGGCAAGCTGCAGAACATCGTCTCGTTCCGGCATGAAGATATTCCAGTTGCACTGGGCATCGTGATCGACAATTCCGGATCGATGCGCGAGAAGCGCGACAAGGTGAATAAGGCCGCGATCAACCTGGTGAAGGCGAGCAATCCGCAGGACGAAGTGTTCATCGTTAATTTCAACGATGAGTACTACCTGGATCAGGACTTTACGGCTGACATCGGCAAAATGAAGGAAGCGCTCGAGAAGGTGGACACTCGCGGCGGGACGGCGCTCTACGATGCGGTGGTCGCTTCGGCGGGACACCTGAAGAAAAACGCCAAGCTCGAAAAGCGCGTGCTGCTGGTGGTGACGGATGGCGAGGACAACGAAAGCCAGGAGACGCTGGAGCAGGCGATCCGCCGCTTGCAGGAAGAGAATGGGCCGACGGTGTATGCGATCGGGTTGTTGGGCGAAGAGAAGGCGCGGCGCGCGCGCAAGGCGCTGCAGTTTATCGCGGAGAAGACCGGGGGCATCGCATTCTTCCCTAAGAGCCTGGATGAAGTGGACTCGATCACTCGCAATGTTGCGCACGACATCCGCAACCAGTATACGCTCGGGTATAAGCCAACCAATCCCAAGAGTTCAGGCGGGTATCGCACCATTCGCGTGGACGCCAAGTCGAAGGGCTACGGCAAGTTGACGGTGCGCACCAAGAGCGGATACTACGCGGGGCAGGATCGGGCGGCCGGCGCCGCCGACGTTCCGAAAAAGGCGGGTGCGCCCAAGTAACATTGACGGTGGTGTACCGACTTCCATAGTCTGTAGAGTGCGAAACGCGACAACCATGTCCCGCCTGCGTGTTGCCGACGACATCACTCAGTTGGTCGGCGAAACTCCCATGCTGCAATTCACACGGCTGGTCCCCCCGGGATCGGCCGATGTTTTTGCCAAGCTCGAATACCTGAATCCGGGTGGGAGCGTGAAAGACCGTGCGGCGATCGGGATCATTCAGCGGGCCGAGAAAGAAGGGAAACTGCAGCCGGGCGGGACCATCGTGGAGGCGACGGCGGGCAACACCGGTATCGGGCTGGCGCTGATCGGCGTGAAGCGCGGGTACAAGGTGGCGCTGTTCGTGCCGGAGAAGTTTTCGGAAGAAAAAGTGATGATCATGCAGGCCCTCGGCGCCGAAGTGGCTCGCACTCCGGAAGCCGAGGGCATGGCGGGCGCGATTGCCCGCGCGAATGAGTTGGTCGCAGCAACGCCTGGGGCCTTCATGGCTGCGCAGTTTGAAAATCCTGCCAATCCTGACTACCACTACGAAACCACCGCGCGAGAAATCTTTGAGCAGATGGATGGACGCATCGATGGCGTGGTGCTGGGCTCGGGGACTTCCGGCACATTCACGGGCGTGGCGCGTTTCGTGAAAGAGCGCTTGCCGAAGGCGGTTACGGTGCTGGTGGAGACTGAAGGCTCGGTAATGGGCGGCGGGAAGCCGGGTCCGCACAAGGTAGAAGGCATTGGGGCGAGCTTCATTCCCAAGAATTTCGATAAGTCGGTGTGTGATGAGATTGTGGCGGTTACTGACGATCAGGCCTTTGGGATGGTAAAGGAACTGGCTGCGAAGGAAGGCGTGCTGGCGGGATCGAGCGGCGGGGCGGCCGTGTATGCAGCTTTGGAGTTGGCTCGACGGTTGGGTTCGGGGAAGCGCGTCGTCACGATTGTGCCGGATTCGGCCGAGCGGTATTTGTCGAAGAAGATTTTTGAGGGTGGGATTTAGGGGGCAGTTTTCAGCTGTCGGCTTTCAGTCATCAGCTGTCGATTCTCGGCCTTGGGCCGTGGTTTGATCTGCATAGGTCCTTCGCTTCGCTCAGGATGACAATTTAAATTTATGAAAAAAGATAAAGAAGTAGGGTTCGCCACGCGGGCGATTCATGTGGGGCAGGAACCGGATTCGGCCACTGGCGCGGTCGCTCCTCCTATCTATGCGACTTCCACCTATGTACAGGACGAGATTGGCAAGCATAAGGGGTATGAATACGCGCGTGTTTCGAATCCTACTCGGGATCGGTTGGAGCAGAACCTTGCTGCGCTCGAAGGAGGGACGGCGGCCAAGGTCTTTGCCAGCGGGATGGCCGCGATCAATGCCATCGTGACAACGCTGAAAGCGGGCGATCACGTGGTGTGTGGGCACAATCTTTATGGCGGAACACCGCGTTTGTTCAACCAGGTGTGGGCGGATTTTGGGCTGGAGTTCAGTTATGCGGATACTTCGGTGGCGCAGAACGTCGAGCGGGCGCTGAAGAAGAACACGCGCATGGTGTTCATTGAGACTCCGACCAATCCCTTGATGGCGTTGACGGATATCCGGGCCGTGAGCGCGGTCTGTCGCAAGAAGAAAGTGGACTTGGTAGTCGACAATACGTTCATGTCGCCGTACTTCCAGCAGCCGATTGCGTTGGGGGCGGACATGGTGGTGCATTCGACGACGAAGTTTCTGAATGGGCACAGCGATGGATTGGGCGGAGTGGTGGTGTGCACGCGTCCGGAGCAGGCGGAGAAACTGGCGTTTCTGCAGAAGGCGGCCGGGGCTATTTTGTCGCCTTTCGAGTGCTGGCTGATTTTACGGGGCGTCAAGACGCTGGCGGCGCGGATGCGCATACACGACGAGAGCGGTCGCGCGGTGGCTGCGTTCCTGGATGGACATAAGAAGGTGAAGAAAGTTTTCTATCCTGGGCTGAAGGATCATCCGCAGCACGAACTGGCGAAGAAGCAGATGTCCGGATTTGGCGCGATGATTTCGTTCGAGACCGGATCGCTTTCAAATGCGAACAAGATGCTGCGCAGGGTGCGCGTGTGCTCGTTGGGCGAATCGCTGGGCGGAGTGGAGACGCTGATCTCGCACCCGGCGACCATGACGCATGCTGCGGTGGGCGAGAAGGGGCGTAAGGCGATCGGGATTACGGATGGCTTGGTCCGGATTTCGGTTGGGATTGAGGACGTGGAAGATATAGTTGAAGATCTCGATCAGGCGTTGAGCGCGATATAGTGTGCTGCAGGGCTTTGATTTCGGCAGGGTTGGTTATCGGGGAGGACTATGAACAATCCCGTTGAAGAGCAGGTTGCACAATATTATTCGCACGGCACTCTGGAAGAGACCATTCTGGAAGCCTTGAAAGCCGCCGGCAAGAATCCGGATAAATTAGAGTTAGCCGACCTGGAACCATTCGATGAGTTCCACGCGGGTGGGCGTGAAGCCACCGTGGAGTTTGGCGCGCAAATGGGACTCGGCCCTGGCTCCTACGTGCTCGACGTCGGGAGCGGCGTGGGTGGCCCGGCTCGTTATTTTGCACAAGCGCTCGGTTGGCGTGTGGTGGGTGTCGACCTGACGAGGGAGTTCGTGGAGGTCGCAACCTCGCTTTCCAAACGGGCGGGCATGGGCGGCTCCGTGTCTTTTCAGCAGGCAACCGCCATCGCGATTCCGCTGGAAAGCCGGACGTTTGATGGCGCCTATACGATTCATGTCGCAATGAATGTCGAGGAAAAGGTAAGTCTGTTTCGGGAGGTTCACCGCCTGCTCAAGCCGGGAGGCACATTTGGAATTTTCGACATTATGCGCGAAGGGGATGGGCCGCTGACGTTTCCGCTCCCGTGGGCTCGGACAAAAGACACGAGTTTCGTTGAGACCGTAGAAACATATCGAGAGTTCCTGCAGAGCGCCGGCTTCAAAGTTGAAAGAGTACGCAATCGCCGCAACTTTACGGCCGAGTTTTTCCAGAAGCTACAGGCGCGGATGGCAGCGAACGGCGGAAAGCTACCCCCTCTCGGTCTGCATCTCCTCGGAGGCCGGGAATGGCCGCAGCGAATTCAAAACTTCGGTGCTGACTTCGGGAGCGGACGGGTGGCACCAGTAGAGATAATCTGCCGGGCGAATTGACCGAAGCTGAGGGGCCCAAGAGAATCTGGTTGCCGTGATATTCTCCCCGGCATGTTGCATCGAATTCTTCAGACTTGTTTCCTTCTTGCATTCCTGCTGATTAATTGGTCAGTGTATGCCCGCGTCACGCGTGTCCAGATTTCTTCCCGGCATGATGTGCTGGGAGGCAAGACCTTCGGCGATGCTGGGGCTTACGAGCGCTTAGTTGGGCGCGTGTATTTTTCTCTTCCGGTTGCGAATCCGCACAATCAACGGATTGTTGATCTCGGGAATGCTGAGAATCTGAAGAACGGCGAGGTGGAATTTTCTGCCGACTTCGTGGCGGTGCGTCCGAAGGATGCGCACCAGGGAAACGGTTCGATGCTGCTGGAGGTTCCGAACCGCGGGCACTCGCGCATCCTTTCTCTGGTGGATGGTGGCGATGAGGAACTGGCCAAGGATGCGGGAGACGGATGGTTCCTGCGGAACGGCTTCACGTTGGTGAGCCTGGGGTGGCAGTGGGATGCGGATGGCGCCGATGCACTCAAGGTCTATGCGCCGATTGCGAAGGAGAATGGAAAAACGATTACGGGCCTGCTGCGCGGCGATTTCATGCTGGCGAAGGCAATGGACGACGTCCCGCTCGGGCACTACTTCGTGGGACGCATTGGTGGAGTTGAGTATCCGGTATCGGCGCCGAACGATGTGCGCAACGAGCTGACGGTGCGGGATACGAGAGAAGGGCCGCGCACTACGATTCCTCGCAGCGACTGGGACTTTGCGCATGTGATCGACGGCAAGCTGGTTCCTAGCAATCGGCATATTCAACTCAAAGGCGGATTTCAGCCAGGGAAGATCTACGAGTACGTTTACGTGGTGGCGGACCCGGTGGTAGCAGGTTGCGGATTTGCGGCGGTGCGTGACTTCGCGGCGTACGCCAAGCATGCGTCTGATGCCGTAACTCCATCGGCGCGCGTGTATGGCGAAGGGATTTCGCAGAATGGACGATTTCTGCGCGACTTCCTGTATCAGGGTTTCAATGCCGACGAGGATGGCCGCATGGCGCTCGACGGCGTTTTAGCGCATGTGGCGGGCGCGGGAAGGGGAAGCTTCAATTATCGCTTTGCGCAGCCCTCGCGCGATGCGCAACCGACGTCGTCGATCTTCTTTCCGACCGACATTTTTCCGTTTACTGATCTGCCGGAGACGGATGCGGTCACTGGGGAGGCTGGCGGATTGCTGGATCGTGCTGCGAAAGACAAGGTCGTGCCGAAGGTTTTCTTGTCCAACACTTCCTATGAATACTGGGGACGCGTGGCCGCGCTGATCCACGTGAGCGCCGACGGGAAGAGTGACGTGGATGTGTCGGAGAATGTTCGCATTTATCACCTCACGGGACTGCAGCATTATTCGGGGCCGTTTCCTCCTGCTAAGGGCGAGGCCGATACGATGGGCCAGTTTCCGCAGTCGCCATTGCCGGTCAAATACTTCTGGCGGTCGATGATCGCGAATATGGACGCTTGGGTCCGTAATGGAACGGCGCCGCCGGCCAGCAGTTATCCGAAAATTGCGGATCGGACTCTGGTTCCATTGGGCGAGCTAGCGTTTCCCGCGATACCGGGAGTGACCCGTCCGCGCGAAGCTAACGCTGCTTACCGTATGGACTATGGGCCGAAGTTCGCGCAGGGCATCCTAGAGACGCAACCGCCGAAGGTGGGTGCAGCGTTCCCGGTGCTGGTGCCGCAGGTGAATGAAGATGGCAATGAAGTCGATGGGGTGCGCTTGCCTGAACTGACCGTTCCACTTGCGACTTATACGGGGTGGAGTTTGCGCGATCCTTCGATCGGCGCGCCGGACCAGCGATGCGCATTTGTCGGGTCGTCCGTGGTGTTTGCGCGGACGGCCGAGGAACGGAAGAAATCGGGTGATCCACGGAAGTCGATTGCGGAGCGGTATGCGAGCCGCGAGGACTACCTGTCGCGCTTCACCAAGGCGCTCGATGAGTTAGTGTCAGCGCGCTGGATCCTGCCAGAGGATCGCGCCCCGATGGTGCAACTGGGAGAGCGGGAATGGGAGGAGGTAATTAAGACGCGGACTGGGTACTGAGTGAAATGGTCTGTACCACAGTTACGCTTGAAGTGCACGGATTCGTATATCCTCATGTCCATGAATTTAGACTTCCTGTGGCTGACAGGTGCACTGCAATTGCTGGTTCTGTTCGTCGTTGGGCCAGTAATCGCCATTGCTATCGCCTATGCGGCATGGCGACAAAAGCCACAGAACTTCAACCCCAAGCGGTACGGGATGTCGTGCGTCGCGTCCGGCGTGATTGCTTCTCTGCTATTGGGGGTGGCGAAGTGGATCAACGCCGACGTCAGAACTGCGCAGTACTTCCTGCAATTAGCCTGCGTCTTGTCTGGAGGCCTGTTACTTGGTGTGGGTGTTGGGGCCTTGATCCCGGTACTTTTGCATGTGTGGCGTTGGCACAAGACAACAAGCCTCGCCGATCCCAATCAGACAGAATGATGGCTCTTAAAAAATCCCCACGGCACCAGTTAACCGCAGACTGCAAAGCAGCCTCGAGACTCCAAGGCATCAGCTCACGCACTTGTCGATCCACTTTAAGTAGACCTCGCTGCCTTCTTCCACAGCGAGCGCAATGCATTCAGGCACTTCGTACGAATGTAGGCGTTGGATTGCCTCGCGCACGCCTGGGAAAGCGTCGGCCGTGGTCTTGATCAACAGCAGATACTCTTGCGCTTCTTCTACCTTGCTTTCCCAGCGGTAGACGGATTCGATCCTCGGGATAATGTTTACGCAGGCCGCCAAGCGGCTGTCCACCAAAGCTCGGGCGATCTTCTTGCTCTCTTCCACTGAGGAAGCGGTCGTCAGGACGAGTCTCTTGTTCGTCATATAGAATCGGGCACCGTGCGCCACTTCGCGATTTGCCCCGCGTTTGCATCACACGCAGGCGGTTGAAGCATCACAGCACGGGCGGTTGCCGGTCCATAATATGCAACCAAAATAACGCGGGGAAGCAAAACCATAGATTCAGTGGATTGGAATCATGACAACACAAATCAAGTTCGGGACGTCGGGGTGGCGCGCGGTGGTGGCGGATGAGTTTACGTTTGCCAACGTGCGACGGGCTGTGAATGGCATAGCGCGCTACGTGGTGTCGCAGAAGCCGAAAGGCGCCAAGGTCATCGTGGGACGGGACCCGCGGTTCATGGGAGAGAACCTGTGCGCCATGGCGGCGGAAATTCTGTCGGCACACGGCGTGACGCCGCTGGTGGTCGCCGAGGCCGTGCCGACGCCGGCTATCTCGTATGCGGTAACCCAGGCCAAGGCGGATGGCGCCATCAACTTTACGGCTTCGCACAATCCGCCGGAGTACAACGGGATCAAGTTCTCCACGCCCGACGGGGCTCCGGCGCTTCCGGAAGTGACGAAGAAAATTGAGGCGGAGATTGTGGCTTCCGATGCGGCGGGCGGGAATGGTTCCGGGGCGAAGGGGCCGGGGCCGCAGGCGCTCGATCCGAAGCGGATGTATTTGTCGCGCTTGCGTGAAATTGTGGATCTGGATGTTATTCGCAAGGCTGGGTTGCGGGTGGTGTTCGATCCTTTCTGGGGGGCGGCGCGAGGGTATACCGACGAGTTGCTGCGGGAAGGCGGCGTTGCGGTGGCATCGGTTCATGACTATCGCGATGTGATGTTTGGCGGGCATGCTCCCGAGCCTGACGATCACCTACTAGAAGACTGCCGCAAGAAAATGCGCGAGACCAAGGCGCACATTGGGATCGCGACCGATGGAGACGCGGACCGGTTCGGCGTGGTAGATGAAGATGGCACGTTCTTCCAGCCAAACTACATCATCGCGCTGCTGTTCGATTACCTGGTGGAGAGCCGGGGATGGGTGAATGGAGTCGGGAAGTCGGTGGCGACGACGAACCTGATCAATGCGCTGGCGAAGCATCACAAGGTCGAATTGCACGAGACGCCGGTAGGGTTCAAGTACATCGGAGAGTTGATCAAGGCAGACAAGATCTGCATTGGCGGGGAAGAGAGCGCGGGGTTGTCGATCCGGCATCACGTGCCCGAGAAGGATGGCGTGCTGGCCGGGCTGATGTGCTGTGAGATGGTGGCGCGCCGGGGCAAGTCGTTGGGTGCACAATTACAGGAGCTATTTGTCAAAGTTGGTTCCTTTTATCCGCAACGGGAGAACTTCCGCTTGACGCAGGAAGTGAAAGAGAAGTTCACTGAAAAGCTACGGTCTGAGCCCCAGGAATTCTTCGGCCGCAAGGTCGGAGAGGTGGTTCGCAAAGACGGCTTGAAGCTGGTGTTCCAAGATGGCTCCTGGATTTGCTATCGCTTATCAGGAACCGAGCCCGTCGTGCGAGTCTATTCCGAAGCCGCAAATGCGGATGAACTCGCCAGGCTGAGCACAGCGGCCAAGCAATGGATTTTCGAGTAGGGAAGTTTTCCAAAGTTCCGCAATTTCTAAAGCCCGAAGACGGTCTGCGCGCCATGGTGGATAGGGTTCCACAGGCGGAGGCGCTGGCCGAGCGTTGGGTGGAGAAGTCGCGGCCCATCTGGAGCGTGCTGCACGCCGAGCGCCGGCGACTGGCAACGGCAGGAGTTGCCCTGTTGGCCGCATGGCTGTTTCTGCACGTTATGTTTGGTGCGAACGGGATGGTGATCTACCGGTCGAAGCGCGCGGAGCGGCAGAGCCTGCAGGCCGACATCGATAAGTTGCAGAAAGAGAACGACCTTTATATGCAGCAGATCCGGTCGCTGCAGAATGATCCGAAGGCGATCGAGAAGGAAGCGCGCGAACAGTTGCACTACGCACGTCCGGGCGAAGTAGTGTATGTGCCGCCCGCACCGGAGCGCCCTGCCAGTAACGCTGCCCGCAAGTGAAGGTCTGTTGGGCCTTCCGACGACATTTTGGATGTCAAGGTGTGGTAGCATTCTTGGCACGCCACGTCTAAAGATCCCAGGAATTGAATGCGCCGCGAAGGGATGCGGTCTCTGGCTGCAAATTAGGCTCGGGTTTGTAGAGGCGACAGCGTCACACAACTAACAATTCCATTAGGAGGATTCAGTTCGATGCGCAAAGTATTCTCGGTTTGTCTGCTGTTTTGCATGGTTCTGTCGATAGCATCATTTACGTTCGCGGCCGACGATAAGGCTGACACCGTAAATGGCTGGATCAGCGATTCCAAGTGCGGAGCCAAGGGAGCCAATGCTGGAGCGGCCGCCTGCACGAAGAAGTGCCTGGAAGAGGGCGCCAAGGTGGTAGTGGTTACCGACGGCGACCAGAAGGTTCTGAACGTGGAAAATCCGGACGCGCTGAAAGGTCATGAGGGCCATCACGTCGCGGTCAGCGGCCATGTGACTGGGGATACCATCCACGTGACCGGCGTAAAGATGCTGTGAAGTAGAAATTTACGGAAGAGAAGAGAGCGGCTTCGCGGCCGCTCTTTTTGTTTTTGGGATCATATCCCAGGTTCGGCAGGCGAGGACGCCCGCCGCTCCATTCGCGCCAAGACTTCTACCGCACGACGCCTTCTAGCGGGGAACTGGCCGTGGCGTAGAGTTTCTTCGGCATGCGTCCGGCGCGATAGGCCTGGCGTCCCGCCAAGACTGCGTTCTTCATAGCTTCTGCCATCAAAACTGGATCTTGTGCTCCCGCGATGCCGGTGTTCATGAGGACGGCGTCTGCGCCTAACTCCATGGCAATCGCGGCGTCGGAGGCCGTGCCCACGCCCGCGTCGACGATCAGCGGCACGCTGGTGATGACTTCCCGAAGAATTCGAATGTTCGCCTGATTCTGTATGCCCAGGCCGCTGCCGATAGGAGCGCCCAGCGGCATGACAGCGGCCGCGCCCGCATCGAGAAGGCGCTTGGCAAAAACGACGTCGTCGGACGTGTAGGGAAGGACTGTGAATCCTTCTTTTGCGAGAACCTTCGTCGCCTCGAGCGTGGCCTGCACGTCGGGGTAAAGAGTTGCCTGGTCGCCGATGACTTCGAGCTTCACCCAGTCGGAGAGTCCGACTTCGCGCGCCAGACGCGCGGCGCGAATGGCTTCGTCGGCGGTGTAGCAGCCGGCCGTGTTGGGGAGGAGGAAGTATTTCTTCGGGTCGATGTAATCGAGCAGCGATTCCTTGCCGCGGTCGAGGTTCACGCGTCGAACGGCGACCGTGACCATATCTGCGCCACTGGCTTCGAGAGAGCGCGCGGTTTCCTGAAACGACCTGTACTTGCCCGTACCAACGATCAGGCGGGACTGGAAGGAGCGTCCGGCAATCAGCAGTGCATCTGACATATCTTTATTGTAATGAAATGGGCGGGAGGGCGTGCGGAAAGGTCACCCGCTGATGTGACCCACTACCGGAGCGGCCTCGGCGTGCGCGTAGATGTCTTCGATGAGCTTGCGGTAGCGGTCTTCGACCGCGCGGCGGCGGACCTTCATGGTGTGGGTGAGGGTGCCATCGGCGGGCGTGAATTCATCGGGAACCAGGATGACTCTCTTCAGCTTTTCGAAGCGGGCGAGATTGCGGTTGACGTCTTCGACGATTCCTTCGTAGAGCGCTTGTACCTTGGCATTTGCTACCAAATCAGAGCGTGACTGGAAGGCGACCTGATTGTTGCGCCCCCAATCTTCTAGCAAAGTGAAATAGGGAGAGATCACTACGGCAGGAAACTTCCGCTTGTCGCCGACGATGATGGCCTCGGCGATGAGTGCGTTGTGTTTGAGAGAGTTTTCGATGGGCTGGGGTGCGATGAATTTTCCGCCTGACGTTTTGATTAGATCCTTCTTGCGGTCGGTAACGGAAAGGAAGCCGTCGGCATCGAGATTGCCGATGTCACCCGTCTTGAACCATCCGTCGACGAAAGCGTTGGCAGTTTCGTCGGGCCGCTTCCAATATCCTTTGAAGACCGAGGGGCCGCGCACAAGGATCTCACCATCGTCGGCGATCGTGACTTCAACGTTACCGAGCGGCTTGCCGACGGTGCCAAGTTTGTGCGCGCGAGGAGTGTTGACGGCAATGACTGGTGAAGTTTCCGTGAGGCCGTAGCCTTCGTGGATGCGGATGCCGATCCACGAAAACCATTCCGCCAATTCGCGGCCCAGTGGGGCGCCGCCGGAAATGAAGACTTGCCCGCGTCCACCCATACCTGCGCGGACCTTCGAGTAGACAAGTTTGTCGGCCAGCCGCCATGCAGGGGAATTTGGGGTCTCGCCCTTTAAAGTCTCCGCGCCGTGGGCACGCCCCACGGCTAGCGCCCAGCGAAAGATGAGATTCTTCGGAAAGGCCTTTGCCTTGATGTCGGCTTGCGTATGGATCTTTTCGTACACGCGCGGGACCGACACGAACACGGTGGGCTTCACTTCAAGAAGCGTTTGGGATAACTGATCGACGAAAGGACAGTAGGCCAGCGTGACGCCGTTGTAGAGCATGGCGAAGTCAACGTGGCGTGCCGTGATATGGGAAAGCGGAAGGAATGAGACACTCACGTGCTGTCCAGCGAACTCGAATCCGCGCAGCGAATACGCAATGTTCGAGGCAAGATTGTCGTGCGTGAGCATCACACCCTTGGAAACACCGGTAGTGCCGGATGTGTAAATCAAGGTTGCGAGGTCGTCGGGAACAATTTTTCGTGCGCGCGCGTCGAGCTGGGGATCGCGCTCGACGGGGCCTTCGCACATGAGTTGGCCCATATGAAATCCCTGATTCGTCTCCACCGAGTCCATGACGACGATTTTCTCGACCAGCGTTTGGGCGCGAGTCGACTGGACTTTGCGCAATTGCTGCTCTGACGAAACGAAGATCGCGCGGCACTGTGCGTCTTTCAGGATGAAGGCGGATTGGTCAGCCGTGAGCGTGGAATAGATCGGCACCGAAACAATCCCCAACAATTGGCAGGCGAAATCGGCAATCGTCCACTCGGGCCGATTCTCGCTGAGGATGGCGACGCGGTCGCCTTTGCCGATGCCCCAGCGCTCGAGAGCATGGGAGACTCCGGCGACATTCCGATAGAGCTCCTGCGAGGAGATCGGTACCCACTGGATGGCCTGACGATGCATCATCACGCGCTCATGAGCGCGGTCGACAATGGCGAAAAAGATGTCGTTGAGAGTGGCGATGCTCATCCCGAAGAGTGCGCTCCTGGGGCGCGGAAGATCACACGTGTGAGATGTATCGCGAAAATCGCTGGTTGTAGGTGTTCCCAGGCGAGGCGAACGTATAAACGTTGTGCACTCATGACCGATGGGTGGTGCGCGTCAAAATGCCGAAGCACGCGTGAGTAAACTGTAACGACTATATGACGCGGCGCGCAATGCGAAACGTGGGCGAGATGTTGCGGCTTGAGTTGCGGGGTCGAGGAAAGAAGGAGAGGTCACGTAGGTGTGGGCAGGTTGGGCTGGTGCTTGTGGCCTGTAGAGTATCTGCAACTATCGATGAGGGTAGTGCCTAGACCGGTGAGGCCAAGTCTGCGGTTGTTTTTCGAGTCCGAAAATGCACTGACCAGGCTTTTGCGGTTGGGTTGAAGTTTGACGCGACATGGGGTGGTTGTTATGATCAATGCGCGGGGTGGAGCAGTCTGGTAGCTCGTTGGGCTCATAACCCAAAGGTCGGTGGTTCAAATCCACCCCCCGCAACCAACCTCAAAGCCTTCAGGCTACGCGATTTGCGTGGCTTTTTTCATCGGCCAACGCGCTCCCCAAATTGGGTCCATTGGGTCCAACTTCGAGATTAAGCCCCGCTTTGCTTGCAGCCAGACGCCGATACTCAAGTTCCTCATGAGTGTGCGAGTACCTGTCCGTTGTTCGCAAAGAGGAATGCCCAATCCACTGCTTCTGTAAATCCTCTGGCGTGCCCCTCTTTCGCAACATGGTGACCCGAGAGTGCCTGAACGCATGAAGTCCAGCCCTCGGGATTCCTAGCTGCCTCAGAAGAGGATGAAGTACACGCTTGAGGATGTTGCCGCCCGAAATGGGAGAACCGTTCCGAGCCTCGAAGACGCGGCCAGCCTTCTTGTCCCCAACATGCTGCTTCAATAGATCAGCAAGACCGGGGTCAATGTCAATCTCTCTGACAGCGTTCTTGGTCTTCGGAGACTGCTCTTTGCTTTTTCGCAAAAAAGGCGCATGATTTTGGGCACCAGTTCCTCCAATTCAGCATACTAAGGAGGGCAAGGCGATGATTACCAGCCCCTCGCCTCTTCGTTTTCCTGCCGAGTCGACCCCGAACGCTGTAAAACAGAACGCAAGCAAGGCCGCAGACTTTGAATCTGTGGCTCAACTTCTGGAAGACTTCATCCCGAGATTTAAGAACGAGCACGAAAGACAGTTCTACCGAGAAGCCGTGGACGCCTATCGAACAGCAGCACGCGACTTTCTTCGCCAAGGATAGTCAGACGATAAGGGCCAAGACATCGCAGAATACGCGGTCATGCTGGCAGTGATCCTTGTACTGTTGTTGGCACAATACGACTGGTTGGCTCCAACGCCAATACAGTGTCCTCGCAAGCTGCGAGTTCCATTCAGTGATTTCGACCGATGCCAAAGACCTGCGGTGTGACGGGGATCACAGACGCCAGTCCAGACCTGCCATACTCTCTGCCCATCTCAGGGGGTGAGACATGCAGCGACCGTCGGCGGCACAGGCCGTTTACAAGCTAACGAGTGCAGGTGAGCAAGCTGGGTTTACTGTCGAAGAGATGATCCAGATGCTGAACGCCGGGATCACTGTGGAGACCCTGCTCCACTTGATCGAGTGGCGACTTAGAGGAATAGACCCCAGCCCAGCCCGTTCTTCCCGCTGGATCATGTAGCCGCGAAGCATTCGAGAGAGCGGACCGATTAGCCCCCCGGCACTGCCGATTCCCACCGCGATAAGAAGGGTCGTTGCACCTTTCTTCAACGTGTAGTCGCCAACAACAGACAGCGTGTCCCACCCATCAGATCATCTTGCGAAGACCACTCGCGTTGACAGTCATACAGTATGTGAGATACACTTTAACTTGGGGTGGTTACCACCTTCTCCTCTTTCAGGTTCCCTGAACTAAGTCAGCTCATCTGAAGTTATCTCCCCTTAGCTGCTAATAAACCTTTTAGGAGGTTTCAATGTTTGCACGCACTGTCACTTTTCATCTGAAATCGAATACATTTTCTGATTACACGCGAACCTTCGAGAACGACACGCTTCCTATGCTTCGCAAGCAGAAGGGCTTCAAGGACGAAATCACGTTGTCGAATCCCGGCAGCCTGGATGTGATTGCCATCAGTCTGTGGGACAGCAAGTTCAATGCAGATGCCTACAACACCAGCGGCTATCCAGAAGTGTTGAGAACACTTGGACGAATGATCGACGGAACGCCCAAGGTTCAGACGTTTGAGACGGTTAGTTCTACCTTTCACAATGTTCCAGTAACAGCGTAGAGGTCTGCAAACATGTCGCGCGGGAGGGCGGTTCAATTCCGTCTTCCCGAGTGACAAGTGCAGAGTCAGTCTTTTCGACGCATGACTCTCGACCCAAAGGAGACGGTTATGACTTCTTCGGTGAGATTAAAACATCTCAAACGAATTGCATGTTATCGAACATTGGCGTGACCATTGGCCAGCACGTCGTTTCGGGGTAGGCCAAGCAGTGCTCGTCGGACTGGAAGGCTTTTCGTGACGTCTATCACCTTCATCGGTTTCGGCTCCGCATCTTAACAAACCGAACTGTAAGAATGACAATTGAGATGAGGCATAGGACCTCAATTACATTCGCTAGGCTCATTTCTTCCTCCCCAAGTCTTAGCTCGTCTTTCTCCGAGGTCCGGTCACCTCGGCCTACTCCGCGCCTGCACGCGAAGGGTATTTCCTGCTCGGGTCGCATCCGCACAATTGCCGCTCGTCCTGAAGTTCGTGCAGATGTCATTCAAAAAAGATGCGGCGCAGTGGTGGGGTTGGGTCGGGTCCAAGATGGTACTTGGGTCACAGACTGCGCCACATGGAGAGACGAGGCGACATACTGAGTCGCGCTCGTTCCCGTCTCGTTATGCATACAACTTACGATGGTTCCGCTTGTGCGTCTGCTCAGTATTGCTCAGAGTCTGGAAACATTCTGACTGCAACATTGTAGAAAGGATCGAACAGCTGCCTTGCAGCGGATCAGCAAAGAATGTCCGTTTCTGCGAGGAAGAGAATCGCAGCGGCCCAGAAAGCGCGTTGGGCGAAATGGAAAGCGGCAAAGGGGGAGATTGCGACCCGACGGTCCGCTCAATTGCTAACGGGTTCTTTGGCCGATTTCTTGCAGGAGACTTGAGCGAATGCTGCTTTCAGGATCCATTTTTCCCTTCACAATCTTGACAGAACCAACACGCTTTCGAATGACGCTAATCGCCGTTCACCGTATTCCAAGTGGGTCATTCTCCCTCTTATCCAGATCAGAGCAAAGAGGCGTGAGAGCGAGTTGAGCACAGCTTACCCCGTTTAGGCTCCGTCCTTGCTTGGTTATACTCCCGTCCTTGTTCACGCAAATGAGATCGGTGGTACGGCATGATCTCCCGTCATCTCGCAGAGCAATGAGACCACCTGTGCCGTCTACTACTGAAAACTGATGTGGCTTTGAGACGACCTGAGGAGGCGGCCCAGCGCCTTGATGATCTTGAAGACCTGGCTTTTCATGCGGAGGTTATCGTTCTGGACGACGCCGGACGAGGGATACACTTTCCGGCGGACCTGGAGCAGCATCTTCGAGATGTGAACCTGCAGCCCGGCGAGGTCCTGGTATTTCAGCGAACCATGCAGGACCAAACCTTACTGTGGTTCATGGATTCGCATCGATCCATCGTTTATAAGCTGGTTTTGACGTTTACGACTAATATCTCATCTCAAATACGGGACCGGTTGTGGACATGGCCGGCGGATCCCGATTCTGCGGTCGCAACAGCCCCTTCCTTTCCTTTGGGCGAAGCAGGGGAAGTTGTCGGGGAAATTCTGGCTGAACTGGATGGCAAGCTGGCTTCTCCCATAGTCGAGACACTGCAGAAGATGGGAGCGCGGATGGCCTTCCTCGTGGCCGGCACCGAGATTACAAGTCTGCCGATTGATAGTTGTGAATCATGGCGGAGATCGAAAATCAATCTATCGTATCTTCCCGGTGCTCGCGGGCTGGGCTTCAGCCGGGCGGGAAAATATGTCTCACCCGATGTGCCTTATCTTCACAATCGAGCTGGTCGTCTAAGATTGGCAAGAACGCACGCACGGCAAAGGGAACAGCGAGGTTTGGTCGTTGCTGACCCGACTGGAACTCTCAAATACGCGCATTTGGAGGCCGCCGTCGTGGCTTTGGAAGCGAACAGGTTCAGTATGAACACGCTGTCTGGCTCCGCAGCAAATGAATCCATTCTCAGCGAAGCCGCGGGCGATGTGGGTTTGTTTCATTTGATCAGTCACGGCGAGTTCGATGAGGCCAGCCCCTATCGCTCAGGAATCTATGCCGCAGAAGCTGACGGAAGTGATGGGATGTGGATGGTCGCGGAGGTGTTTGGCGATGTCAAAGCCGTAGCGGGGCGATTGGCATTTCTCTCCGCCTGTGACACGGGGAGAGTGCGACCCAACGTCGTGTCCGAAGATATCTCATTGCCTTCCGCATTTCTAGCAGCGGGCTTCTCGGCTGTGGTTGCAACCCGCTGGGCGATCGATGATCTCTCAACCGCCTTGTTAGTTGGGGAATTCTACAGGTGCTGGGGGACAGGACAGGTCGGCGTCAGTGAGGCGCTACGCCAAACCGTGGAATGGCTTCGAGGATTGGATAAGCTGGGCTGCAGATCCCACCTCAAAAAGTTAGGCGATCGACTGAAGCAATTGAAATCACCGGTGACTAGGAAAGCTCGCCAAACGTTGGCGGACGCGATGACCACTATCGAGAATGGGGACAACCGTCCGTTTGCCAATCCCAGGCACTGGGCTGCCTTCCACGTGGTTGGGGATGGCAATTTGACATCCGCGTGCTTGCCCTCGCAAAGGCTTAAGCCTATACCAGCACGATCAATACCAGGGCGTCACCACGTCGGGACGTCTTCCCCACGACAACGCCCCTGAGCAGGCCACAAGGGAAGTTACGAGCTTATTTGCAGGGAAATGCCGTAGGACGAGAAGAGTATTGGATCCGGCCGGGCCCATCCTCCGCGACGCTGGTCAAGATGCCTGGAGACGAACGGAATGCCGGGATTTTTGCGCGTGAAAATGGTTAAACCCGTAACCTATTGGAGCAGCACCTGGTCGAGCAGTTGGCCGACAGCGCGATGCGCCTCTCCGATGGCTGTACGATGATCTGGCGTGCCGGATAGGTCCGTATTCGCGAACGCGATTCGTCCAAAGGGTGCGGACCGCAAGATGGCCCGTGCTGGAGGCTTTCCGCTGCTGCCGAAAAAGAATCCGGGCTGAGGGCTCACATATGCATGTCCCCAGCGGTTCAGAACAATGCCGGCAATATCGCGAGCTGCATCGAACCCGTATGCCGAGAACATCTCGCTTAATTGTGTGCGGATCTGTCGCTCGTACTCGCGAAAAGGAGTAGTCAGCAGCTGACGGCGTCCCCAATCTCCCTGATGCTCGAGCGGCAAACCGTAGCGCGGGAAAAGAACTTTAAGCGTGAGCACGACGGGAGAGTCCGGACCCAGTGTCTTTGTGTCGGTCGAAAATGTCGGAACCTTTCGAACCGCCGTAAAGCTCCCCAATCCTTCAAACCACTGGCAGCCCGAGATACCCAATTTGTAAAGAAACCGCCAATTGCGCAGAGCTACATTCGCCATCATGCACGGTGAACGGTAGAACTGATCGTATGCTTTGCGATGGGTGTCCGGCAGGTCGCGAACCACGCGCTTCGTCGTCCAGCAGCCTCCCCCCATAACAACCGATCGCGCTTTGATGCGGTACAGCTTCCCGGCGCGAGTGTACGCGACAGTAACGAAATTCGAGGTGGACGGTTTGCCTTCATGCTGCACCCATACCGCGGTGCTCGCCAGTCGAATTCGAGTTGCCTGACCGGGACGATCTAGCGCTTGAAAATCAATGTCGTTCCGGCACACGGCCTCGAGCGAGTTGGGACCAGGAATCGAATCCGGGATGAGTCTCTTCACCATGTGCCGCGCAATTCCATCGTTTCCGCCCGGGAACGAGAGCGCAGGTTCATCCATGGAGCGATCCACATCGAAGGCATAAATGCAATATGCGGAAACCACGTCCGGTCCCGCTCCGAAGCCACCGCCTTCCTCGGCCAGAAAGGTTTGAATGGTCTCGCGGCTCAAGCCGTAGGTGTCCATCAAATAGCGTTCCATCGTGACACTATCCAACTGCCGCGATTTCTCATCGCCGGGATATGCAAAGGGTAAACCCGACCTTTGTTGCTCGTTGTACTTGAGAAGTTCAGTGCGCATCTTCTCTGGAATTGGCGCGCCTTGCAGCTTTTTCCTCCATGGATCAATCAGCCACATGCCCGGCTGATGCCCAAACTTCGCTCCAAAGTAAAACCCGATCGGATCCCTTGCATCTTCAAAACTATTCCCCAAAGGAATTTCCGGAGAAGAGCTATTCCACTTCTGATATTCGAACTCACGCCAATTCAGGCCGATCAGCTCGAAAAACCTCGCCAAGAAGCTGTGCGGCAAGGGCACCTGGAAATGATCCGCGCCCTGCGGACCCACGATGCGCTGCCCATCCACCAGAAATTCATTTCGTTTGGCCTCACCCCCGAACACAGGATGATCGTCGAGAACCAAACAAGTGAACTTCGGGCCGGCATACGTTTGGAAAAACACTGCTGCGGAGAGACCGCTGACTCCCCCGCCCACCACAACGCAATCAAATACCTCGCCTGTGTCTACCGTGTCCGACGGAAGTGATTCAAAGATGCCATCGCGAATCTGGTGGCCCGCGTTCATCACTTCCAGAGTGTTTCCGTTTGAATTGGCGTAGTCCCCAATGCCGCCGTAGCCCGTCCAGTCATCTGAGGCGGTGGCCAGCAGTTGCTGCGGGGTGAGGGAACCAAGCAAGACACCACCAGCAGCCAGCAGAGTTGAATTCAGGAAGTCGCGCCGGCAAATTGGTTGATGAACGCCCAGCGCTCGATCATGTCTTTTCTCGTCTGAAAACACAGTCCTTTTCTCCAGTTCTGGCCATTATTTTTCTAGATTTCAGGCAATGGTCGGAGAACAATTGCCAATGTCTGCTTGTTGTTGTCAGATTCGCGTGCGAAATCGCCCAGATCAGCATAGGCATGCCATGTTGCCTCCTCCGGTCGCTGATTTCTGCATATCCTAGTTCATTTGTCCGGCGGCGCTCTCAAGGTCTGAGTGCCGCTGTATCAGTCGCTGTCAGGTTTCTGAGTACCACCTTCTCCCTGTAGAGCGCGTCTAGTTTGTAGCCAGCAAGCCAATGACTTGCTGCAATTGCGGCAGAGGCAGTAATCGGGTTCTAATGCGCAAGTGCGCGCTCGGTCAGGTTTGCGTGACTCGAGTTCACATCCGCACCCGTCGCAGAGCGCTTTCTCCATTTTCTTTAGCCTATTCTCCAATTTCCACACTATTGTGAACCCTCCCACAAAAACCGAGAGTGAAACGACCCAGGCTATCCAAGAGGGTTCGTAAAAGGAAAACTGTTGTGCTGTACGCTCGGACCCAGGAGTGGCGGCGCTCGCTGCGTCGTTTGCCTTCATGAACGCCACAAATACCCAAGAAGCCAGGACCGCCGGGTAAATTATCCCAGCAGCCAGCGGTTCGTTGATGCGGCCAAGAACGGCATTTGGACGACGGACGAATTGTCCTTGATTATTCGCGAGCTCGATCTTTTTTCCGGTTCGAATCAGCTCGGCGCATTTCTCTACGCCGTAAATTTCGAAGCAAAACAATCCAGAGGTGATCAGGAAGCCAAAAACCGCAATTGGCAGAGAGAAGTGCTGCAACAGGGATGCGGGAACTTCTTTTGTTGCTATAAGTATTCCGGCGCCTGTTGCCAATGGCAGAAAACCAAGCAGCTTGGTCCGAAATTCATCAATGTAACGGTAGCTTTGGCATAGTTGGTCATAATAGATGTCGGACATGATTCCTCCCTCAGCAAATGCGCTCTACTTTGCCCGTCCATGGCCAGTTCCAACCCACAAAGTCCATCATCTGGGAGCGCAGCTTGTAATTATTTCCCCGTGGATCCAAGATTCCGCCCGAGAATGGTTTAACTCGGGAGATCTCCTCAATTCTGGAAGCAGTTCGGCAAAATCTGGTCGTTTATCTGGCCGCCAATCGTCGATCTTGCAGTTGCAGTTTTCCGTTTTATCGCGCCAGCATCTTTCAATAAAATCCTCGCTCTTTTCCGACGTCAGCATGAAGCACAACAACTTTCAGTTGCCTACGTGCGCCTCTATGGAGCAAGAAGGTTCCTTGGCAAGCAGTGGAATCTTGTCTTCAAGATACGGTGCCCCGAGCCGCAAACAAGACCCGGACCTTCCTGAATCAGAGTTCGTTTGCGGTCAATGTTCGGGCGGTTGGGCAACCTGCCCACACCGAGGCGAGTGCTTCCCACCCGTCAAAGCCAGTCTTAGCCAGGAGATGGGCGACGCGAAGGCCGTTTAGAAAATACACGTAGATGAGTCCGCTTTGCAGTGATGGCACTAGTAAACGAGTTCAAGTCCGAGGTGCCGGATCTACGAGAATATCGGTAGAAAGTGATAGTTTCTCCGAACTGTTCGAACGCATGGTGAACCAGCACACGATGGCGAGCGCGTTCAAGCCCGCCGCAATTCGAAAATAGGTTCCCGAATCACCCGTCCAGCGATGAAGCCAGGGGAAGGCGTTGGCGCTTGCCAACGCACCGAAGCTGCCCGCCATATTCATGGCTGCGGAAACACTCCCGGAGTTTTTGTGGCCGATGTCAATGCAATAGGCCCAGCTGGGGCTGATCGTCAGTTCAATTCCAAACGTGGCCGCGGCAAAAGCTGCGACTGCCGCCCCAGGGTTGTTGACAAGAGGTACGGTGTAAATTCCTGAGGCCGCCAGAAGAAAGCCGAAGATCGCGGGCGCCCGTCGTGACCATGGCCGGAATCTCGAACGATAGAGCAGGTCGACAAGGAAACCAGAAATCCAGTTGGCCGCTGCGCCACTGAGCAGAGGCACCATGGAATATCGCGCGGCTTGCGCGGGCGTCAGAGAATACCGGTCCGCCAGATAAGGGAACATCCAGGTAATACAGATGAAGAAGGTGAAGTTGCCGATGAAATACTGGGCCATCGCTTTGGCCATGGGCCAGGAAAAAAATGCTTGCAAGAGTGGAATGGGAGTAATGGTTTCGGGCTTCGGAATGACTCTGGTTTCGGGATAGTCACGAAACCAGACGAGCCAACTCAGTGCCCATAGAACACCAGGCACGCCCAGCAAGTAAAAGGCAATTCGCCAACCGTAAGCCGTCGAGAGCCACTGACACAGAGGAAAGGCCAAGCCCCCCCCGAGCAACGCGCCGGAAAAGAGAATACCGTTGGCAAGGCCGCGTTCCTCCGTCGGCAGCCAGTTGTAGAACGTCCGGGCGGAACCGGGGAAGGCGCCAGCTTCCGCGACTCCGAATAGAAATCGTACTAACAGCAGCCAAGCCAGCGCGTGGGCTGTTCCAGTCAGGGAAGTGAAGGCACTCCACAAGGCCACCACGATGGCCAGCGCCACACGCGGTCCCACGTGATCGGCGAACCATCCCCACGGTATTTGTGCGAAGGCGTAACCCAGCGAAAATGCGCCGAAGACCCAGCCCATGGCGGTATCGGAGAGGGCAAGGTCATGGGCGATCGCAGCCTTGGCCGAGGAGATCGCCGCGCGATCGATATAGAGGATGAGCGACAGTACAAACAGCCCGCCCACCACGAAGTGCCTTTTTTCGAACGGGATCTTCATGGCTGCATCGCGCGCCTACCACTTGATGTAAACCGTCTTGACGGTGGTGAATGCGTCTTTCACGGTAGGCCCGATGGAGAAGGCACCTTGCCCAGAATCCTTCACGCCTCCGAAGGGAACATGGGCATGGCTGGCGGTTCCATGATTGACGTGAACCATCCCCGATTCCACGTTCTGAATGAATTCATTCACAAGGTGTGGATTCGCTGTGAAAAGGGAAGCTGCCAGGCCGTAACGTGTACTGTTGGCGACTGCAAATGCCTCTTCCGCACCCTTGACCCGAATCATGGGCAGGACTGGTCCGAAGATCTCTTCGCGAGCCAAGGCGGACCCGGGCGAGACATGATCGAACAAAGTTGGGGCATAGAAATAGCCCTCACTCTCAGGTTTTTCATTCAGCGGTCGGCCGCCTGAGACCAAGGTAGCATCTTCGTCCAAACCTTTGCGGACGTAACCCGCGACCGTCCCCAATTGTTCCCCGCTTACTACCGGTCCCATGGTGGTCTGCGGGTCAAGGCCGTTGCCGACGCGTATCTTCGCGATTTGTGTCGACAAGCGCTCACGGAGTTGATCTGCCTGGGATTCCTCTACGATGACCCGACTGAGCGCGGTGCATCGCTGGCCACTGCACAGGAAAGCCGCTCCTACGATCTCTTGTGCTGCCGTGTCCAGATCATTGCACTGGACGACGATCGCGGGATTCTTGCCGCCAAGTTCCAATTGGATCTTAGCCATGCGACCAGCAACTTTTTCCGCGATGCGGATGCCTACGGCAGTCGAACCGGTGAAACTGATTCCACGCACGCGGGGATCCGAGATCAACTCTTCCCCACAATCGGCGGAACCGATCACCAGATTGAGAACGCCAGGTGGAAGGCCGGCCTTTTCGAAGAGACTGGTAATGAATGTGGCAGTCCACGGAGTCAATGACGCTGGTTTCAAGATGACCGTGTTGCCACAGGCCACCGCCGGCGCTATCTTCCGCACCGGGCTCACTACGGGGAAGTTCCACGGAGTAATCGCAACCACAATGCCGACTGGTTGCAGAACGGTGTAACAGGTGACCCCTGGGCGTTCGCTGGGGAAGGTTTGTCCGGACAGACGCAAGGCTTCGCCGGCGGCAAAGGCTGCCTCGGTGGCTGCACGCGTTACCTCGCCCATCGATTCACACAACGCCTTGCCCTGCTCGAGTGTGATGATCTTGGCCAGTTCGTCTTTCGAATCGAGCAAGAGCTGAGAAAAGCGCAACAGGATTGCTGCCCGCTGCGGCGCCTGAGTGTTGTTCCAGATCGCGCGTGCGGCTTCTGCGGAAACCAGAGCCGATTCCACATCTGCGGGCCCCGAGCGAGGAAACTCTCCCACAACTTGCAACGGGCAGGCAGGGTTGTGAGTTTGATAATGGCCACCGCTCGCGGCAGGAATCCACCGTCCCGCAATGTAGTTTTGATGTCGCGCCATTAAAGACTCAGTTCAAGTACAGCCGCCAGCTGCTCTCGACTGGTAGGCCGGGGATTCACTACCACATTGCCGCTCTTCATGGCTTCATCGATGATTTGCGGAATGTGGCTGGGATGAACGCCGTACTTTCCCAGTCCCTTGGGTATCTGAATGTCGCGAGCGAGCTCCTCGACGGCTTCGACTCCACGCCGCGCCGCATCGGACGGGGAAAGTTGATCTACAGCCTCTCCGAGTGCCCGAGCAATATGGGCATACCGCTCCGGCGCCGCCACGCAGTTAAATCTCATCACACGCGGTAGTGTCACCGCTATTGCAATCCCGTGTGGAACGCGAAAATTCCAGCTTCCAAGCGGCATGGCTAACGCGTGCGCTAGACCGAGGCGAGTGGGGTTCATCGCGATGCCCGCCATTGTGCTGGCGAGTAGCATCGCATAACGAGAGTCACGCTGATGCCCCTGCTGGACCGCATTTCTCAAGTGCTTGCCAATCAATTCGATTGCGTTCAGCGCCAACGCAGCGGAGATGGGCTGGCAAGCATTGTTGGTGTAGCACTCGATGCCGTGAGCCAACGCGTCCATGCCGGTCGCGGCGGTCATCATGGGGGAAAGGTTTAGCGTGAGTTCGGGATCGCACAGAGCGATCATCGGATAAACATAGACGCTGCCAACCGCAATCTTCAGGCCCGTATCATCATTCGTGAACACGGACCACAGACTTACTTCACTTCCCGTTCCCGCGGTGGTTGGTATTGCGATTACCGGCAAGAGGCGATTCTTCACTTTGTGAAGGCCGGCGTAGTCGAGAATCGAACCTGGATTTGTCAGCAGGGTTGCCACTGCTTTTGCAGTATCGAGAGAGCTGCCGCCTCCAATTCCGATGATTGCTTCGGCTTTCGATCGGCGAGCCTGCTCCGCCGCTTCGGCAATCAGCGTTGAGCCCGAGTCCGGTTTCACTTCGTCATATACTTCGCAGCCGATCTCTACCGCACGCAGAAGATCGAGAACCTGCTGCAGAATACCGGCGGCCCGAATCCCCGGGTCGGTGATTACGAATACGCGCTGCGCGGGAAGGGAATGGATTCGTTCCGGCAGCTTGGCCAACGTTCCGTAGCCGAAATGGATGTCGGTGGGAACGGGATAGAAGTTGAACGTCTGTTCCGGATTGCATCGAATCACGGTCGGGCCTCCGCCGCTTTCTGGCTTATCGCATGGGGGAAGCTGACATTCACTTCTGCTCCAAGCGCCGCGAGTTGATCGATGACGCTGGGCACTAGGGGTACGCCGAGCGCTTTGTTTTTGGCCTCGTTCTGGCTCTCAATGTCCCCCGGAGCAAGTACGTTTTCTGTATCTGGAGCTGGCGGTGAAGACTTAAGCATGCGCAGAATCTCGTCCATCCGCGAGGCGAATTCATCTTTGGTCATGAAGAGGTCGGTGCGCATCGCCATAAATATATGCCCCAGGTTTTGCTCTGCCTCGAGATTCTCGAGAGTGCTTAGACGCATGGCATAGGCAGATCCGGTCAGCACGCCGCAGAGAACATCAATGATCAAAGAGATTGCCGAACCTTTTGGGCCTCCGAACGGCAGCACTGATCCGGCAAGCGCCGCCTTTGCGTTTGTGGTTGGGTTACCTTCCGGATCGATTGCCCAGCCAGACGGGATCGTTGTGCCCTCCTGAGCTGCGACGATGATCTTTCCCCGCGCGACCACGCTGGTCGAGGCGTCAAACAGCAGAGGCGCTTCTTCCTTGGCTGGAATTCCGATGGAGAAGGGATTGGTTCCAAGGAATCGCGCACGGCCGCCGAAGGGGGCCATGTGCGGAGGCGCGTTCGATGCCGCGCATCCGATGAATCCCTGTTGAAGGGCCATCTGCACGTAATAAGAGGCGATCCCGAAGTGGTTCGTCCGGCGAACGCCTACGAAGCCGATGCCTGCAGTCGTGGCCAGTTCGATGGCTTTTTCCATGGCCCGGGAGCCTACGACCGCGCCAAGGCCATTGTCTCCATCCATAAGAACGGCGGCTGCGTGCGTTCTGATAATGCGAGGTATCGCGCGCGCGTTCACTACGTTCTTGCGAATGCGCTGGGCATACACGGGAAGGCGAATCACCCCGTGGGAATCGACACCGCGCAAGTCAGCCAAAACTAGGCAGTCGGCTACTTCCAAGGCGTCTTCTCGCGGAACATTCAGTTTTTGCAGCACGGCACAACAGAACTCGTGCAAATCCTCCGCGCGATAACGTTGCCGTTCCGTCACTCGCCGGCCTTCCCACCATGGGGATCCCATCTGGGAAGATTCAGGATCTCAATCGTAGTTTTGCCTTGGTTGAGTTGACGAAAGACTTCTGATTCGCGATCCCTTCTCGCGATGGCGGCTTGCAGCACCTGTTCGATCGTTTGGCTGGTGAGGATCACTACACCATCGCCCGTCCCAACAACAATGTCTCCGGAACGAACGGTCACTCCGCCGAGATCGATGGGCTCGTTCAATGTGCCGATCTTTTCTTTCTTGCATGCGCCAATGGCTAGTCCGCGACTGAAAACAGGAAAGCGCCGTTGTGTAATGGCTTCGATATCGCGCACGGCGCCATCAATGACCAACCCGGCAATACCACGCGCTTGTGCCGCGACACTAAGAACTTCTCCCCAAGCCCCGGCATGTTGATATCGTTCGGCATTGGCCACCAACACGCTGCCCGGAGCGGCAAGTGCTACCGCATGGTGCAGCATGAGATTGTCGCAGCGAGGGCAAGTCACGGTGATAGCCGGACCGCAGACATGAGCACCATTCCATATCGGCCGGATGGCGGGATCCACCATACCTCGCTGCCCGGCTGCCTCGTACAGGGTGGCGGCATCGAATTCGGATAACTGCCGGATGATCTCGGAAGAAATTGTCATGCCAACTTAGCCTTGGCTTTGCTGATGTCGATACCTGCGAGCGAGGCTAGAAACTGTGCGGCTGCCGAAAAGTCGTTGCTCCCCTTGCCAGCAGCACTGGCGGCTGCGAACACCTGTGCCGCTGCCGAGGTTAGGAGAAGGGGAGCGCTGGATGCCTTTGCGGATTCGAGTGCCAGATTCACATCCTTCTTCATCAAGTCCAATTTAAAGCCCGGTTCGAATGAACCTTCCAAAAGGAATCCGGGAAGCCGCAAGTCCATCATCTTGGAGTAGCCGGATGAGTTCTTAATTACCTCGTACAAGACATCAGGATCCGCGCCATTCTTAATGCCAAGCGCAAAAGCCTCGCCGATGGTGAGGAGGTGAATGGCTGCCATCATCTGATTCACGATTTTTACGATTTTGCCTTGGCCCACCTTACCGACATGCAATATGCGTGTTCCCATCGCCTGGAGCAGCGGGCGGAAACGCTCCAGCAGAGCTTCATCGCCACCAACCATGATCGTCAAGGTGCCCTGCTCGGCAGCGGGTGTCCCGCCGCTCACTGGGGCATCCAGAATCGCACCACCCTTCCTTTCGATTGCTGCGGCGATCTCTTGCACGGCCAAAGCGGTCCCACTCGTCATTTCAATCAGCGTTTTGCCGCTCGCCACGCCCCCAAGAATTCCTGTCGCTCCGAAAACTACTTCTCTTAATTCCGCATCGGCTGGAAGGATTGTGATCACGACGTCGGCAGCCGCGGCCACTTCCGCAGGAGTTGCGAGGATGGTCGCCCCCACGGCCCGAAGCTCTTCCGCAGGCTCGCGCCTCCGATGGAAAGTCGTGTACATCGTGTGGCCTGCGCTGAGGACACGTCTGGCCATCGGTAGACCCATCGCCCCCAAGCCGATAAAGCCTACGTTCATCTGAGTTCTCGCAGTTCACGTCCGATGCGGGATGGACGTGTAAGCTTGCGCCTCACGGCTTCACGCCTTTCTGCATCTTCTGATACCGCTCGAGGCCGACATTATCGAGAAACTGCATGGCGGCCTTGGCTACTTCTTCGGCGTGCTCGCGAGGCACGACGATGACGCCATCGCCGTCCGCCATGACCACATCACCGGGGCGGACCAGAACGCCGCCTAGATTGATCGGTCGATTTACAGATTCGATTTCGTTGCGGCCCGGGCGGAATCCGCGGCCTTTCCGTTTGTGATAGGCCGGAACCTTGTGGTAGATGATCTCATCGCTGTCCGCCAGACCGCCGCTGGTGATGACTCCCAACATTCCCAGCTTTTGCCAGTCCATAATGTTGGTTGAACCGATGCTGCGAGTGTCTCCGTCGCCCTCTGCATCGATCACCAGGACGCAGCCCGGGAAAAGCGCATCCATGAAGGGCTCTCCGGTAATATTGGCATACCAGTTGTCGACCTCTTCCGGCGGGGTTTTTGCCAGACGCTTATTCGTGGGCACGTAGCGAGCCGTGACGGCAATTCCAACAATGCGGTGGGTAAACTTCTCGGTGTCGCGCCAAAGTGGCTGGATGGCTGCGTCCACGATTCCGATGTCCTGTAAACCAATCACATCCATTCCGTCGGACACATCGGAGACGCGCAGCGGCTCGTAAAGCTTCAGGATGCGCTGGTTGTCTTCGCGAGAATATTGTTTGTACGGGATGAATAGCTGTACCTGGTCGGGCACGGTTTTCGGAGCCAGTTGCGCCGGCGGTGGTTCCTTCGGTGGAGTTTGCTGACTTTGGACGAAGGGCACCATGGCAAGACATGTCAGCAGGATTGTCGAAAATCTTGCGTGCAAAACAGTCATCAGAAACCTCCTCACGGAATGAGTTTTCGCGCCGGTACAACAGTACGAACGAACACGTTCCTGAACTCACTTCTCTATATTGAAGTAGAGCTGCGCGCTATTCTTGCCGTTTTCATCCTCCATGGAATAGAAGGAGGCATTCAGGGCACCTAATGGCTTGATGGCAATGCCCAGCGTCTTCCCATCGATCAGGCGCTGCAAGACGGGATGACCGATCGTGAGAAATGTTTTGCCGCTGTCTCCTTCTGTAATTGGCCAATCGATAATCATCTGCGTGTTGAGCGCTCGATTGAGAGGTTCGTAGTGGCAGAAGCTGTCGGTGGTCACTGTCGTTTGGTCCCAGTTGGGATCACCACCGAGAATTTCCACGACTCGCACGATTCCGAAATCTTTGAGGCGTTCGGCTTTCTGCTGAACGGAATGCGTGGTCAACTCCAGCAAGCCATGTCCGATCACTTTCTTCCCAGCAAACTGGTGCAGATCCCAACGCAAGATCACATAGTGAGTTCCATCAACCGTAAGCAAGTTGATTTTCTTGCCGGCTGCATCTTGAACATACCAGTCATTCATTCTTACATCGGTGTTTTCAATATCGATTGAACTGTCGGCTGCCACCTTGACTTTCTGATTGAAACTCTTCGGATCGGCGATGGGGGGATGGTAGGGAACTGCTTCTCCCAAGTCGGGACCTGCGGAGGCTGCATCTACTATGTCCACTTTGATGTAGTCCACATCGAGGCGATATTTTTCCAGTCCCCAATCCATCAGTGCCAAGTGGGCGAAAATTGTATCGCCGGGTTTGGCGTCGAAGCCGTGCGTAGTCATGCTGAAGGTGTGCCAGTTGGTGGTATCGGGAATGTCGAACTCCATCAAGTTGGAGTCATAGTCGGTGGTTCGCTGCGTCTGGATTTGCAGATTGATGCGGCGGGGCGCATGGCTGGAGCGAACACGCGCTTCAATACGGAATTCATGGCCGGGCTTCTGCATTAGACTCAGGTCCATCTTGTCCGATGCTTTTCGCTCCATAAGCGCCCACCAGATGCCTCGTTTGTCCGTTGTTCCGTCCACGAAGACTGATGCATAACCGGGTCCGCCTTGGTGGAGGTCCATGGTGGCGGTGCCATCACCAGCTTGAAACAGCCAACCCGCCGTTCCAGTGGGATCGAGTTGAACCGAAGGACCGTCGAAATTGTCCATGAACTGCGCGCAGGCTTGCCCTGTGAGCGTCGCGAGAGCAAAGCTGACGAAGAGACAACCCATACAAAAGGCGCGCGAGATCATTCGATCCTTCTTGAGAACGCCGGGTGCGTCGATCATTCTAGCGGAGGTGTCAATTCCTGGTGCAGGGGTGGGCGTACTATTCGCATTTCAGAAATCTGTCAGATGTAGGCAATGTTGCTTAAGAGTCCTGCGCTAGGCTTCCACACTCCGCATCCGCTCCCATTGGCTGTCCTGAGGGTATGTTTGAATTACCCGGCGTTGCCATCAGTGCCGCTGGATTTCCTATAATTACGTCGCGCCGGGCAACTCATAACCCAAAGGTCGGTGGTTCAAGTCCCCCCCCTCCGCGCGCAACCAAAGCAATCATAACGTTACGGGCAATTGTTAAAGTGTAGTGACTGTCCAACACTGTCCAACAAGGGGAACTGGCTTCACAGTTCCCCTTCTTTATTGAATCGAGAGCTGCTGATTCGCAGACCTTCTCAACAGTCGGCCGCTTTGAAATGGCCGATACCGGCACTCTCTTTCTGGACGAAATCGGGGACTTGCCTCTGGCTCTGCAGCCGAAACTTCTGCGCGTTTTGCAAGAACAAGAGTTCGAGCGGTTGGGTAGCGGCCGTACGCATCACATCAACGTGCGACTGGTCGCCGCCACTCATCGCGATGTGGATGACATGGTCGCGCGGAATGACTTCCGCAGTGATCTTTACTATCGGCTGAACGTATTTCCCGTCCTGGTTCCACCCCTGCGGGAGCGTCGAGAGGACATACGACAACTGGTCTGCATTTCGTTGAAGTTTTCGCGGCACAAGGGGAAGCACATTGAACAAATATCGCAGGCAACCATGAATGCATTCATTTCATACGAGTGGCCCGGCAATGTGCGTGAACTCCAGAACCTTATCGAGCGAGCCGTAATCCGATCAGACAACGGAGTGCTTCCGAATCCTCTCCCGACAACCGCAGGGGAATACAAAACCCTCGGTTGCCTCACCAGGTACACTGCGGGACCACGAAGCAGCTCTGATTTCAGAGACGATACGGGCTGCCAGAATAATGATAGGAGGGCCTCAAGGAGCTGCTGCCAGGCTAGGTCTTAAGCGTACAACGCTAGTGTCCAAAATGAAGCGTCTCGGGATCTACCGACCGCGGTATCAACGACCGATGAGTGAGGTCGGCGAAGGATCCAAATTGACGACTTGATGCCTTACTGGTAGCGCTATCGCAATGACAGGCCATTCCCGACGATTACTTCCAAGAAGGAGTCACATGTCAAAGAAGTTTGTTGGAAAGCTCGCGGTTGTCACGGGAGGATCTACGGGCATGGGCCTGGCTACCGCGAAGCGCTTTGTTCAAGAAGGAATGGATCACGTCTTCATTACAGGTCGTGGTCAAGGCGCGCTGGATGCTGCAACTGCCGAGATTGGAAAGAACGTGACGGCGGTACAGGGCGATGTGTCCAGTCTTGCAGACCTTGATCGTTTGTACGACACGGTGAAAAGGCACGAGCGCAAGATTGACATTATCGTCGCGAATGCTGGCCTCGCAAGGTTGGCATCGTTTGGCGCTGTGGACGAGAAGTTTTTCGATCTTCACTTCGACGCAAACGTGAAAGGACTGTTCTTCTCCGTTCAGAAAGGGCTTCCTTTGATGAAGGACGGTGGGTCCATCATCCTGACTGGATCCATTGCCGACATCAAGGGTTTTCCCGCGATGAGAGTGTACAGCGCCACCAAGGCCGCCGTGCGATCGTTCGCACGAACATGGATCAACGATTTACGGGATCGACGCATCCGGGTGAATGTGCTCAGCCCAGGTCACATCGATACTCCGATCCTGGAAGACCTTCAACAGGGCGATAAGCTCGTAAAGATGAAAAAAGAAATGGAGAGGAATGTTCCGCTCGGCAGGTTGGAGACCCGGACGAGATCGCCAAGGCTGTCTCATTCCTCGCGTCTGACGAGGCCAGCTATGTCTCGGGTACAAAGCTTTATGTCGATGGTGGCGTAGCTCAAATCTGAATGCGGCACCCCCGTTCTTTGCGGTTTTTAAAGGATGGGATTCTGTGCTGTGCACAGCGAATCGGATTACACATTTCGAGCCCAAATTTGGGCAGTGACATAAATCAAAACCTTTAAGACGCTGAGAATTGTTTTTCCTACCCTTTCCAAGACCGGGGAAGAGTGGGGCAGCCATTCTTGGAGTAAGGACAAGAAATCGAAACCAAAAGGTGGGCCAGCCTCCCAGGGTAGTAGAAGTTTTTGGACTAGACTCCTCTGCAGACCGGAAAATCAAATCCAAGCAAGTCGGGAGCACCGAACGTGAAAAAATCCTTGCTGTTCTTGCTGTTGCTGGTACCTGGGCTCCGCGCGCAAGAGCGGCAGACAGACCCCACATGGCTGCATCGCTACGTTCCAAACCTTTCCGAGACCAATGCGGATCTCGCCTCTCCAACTTGCCACTATCGAGCTATTTTCGGCGAGGGAGACACAGAGAACCGATCTCTCCAAGCCGTCACTCGTTTCGGCGAAGTCTCTTTGGATCGGAATGGCAGTTGCCGAACTGTCCTCTACGAGCGCCAGGAGGAGATTTATTTCGTCGTGGAAGGAACGGGCGTGCTGCACTACCAAGATCAGGCTCAGGCATTGCGCAACCATGACTTCACGTACTTGCCTCCGGGTGCGAAACATTCGATTTCCAACGATTCTGGCCAGCCCTTGCGTGTGCTGGTAATGGGATTCAAAATTCCGGCATTGATTTCCATTGGAGCGCCGATGGCACATGCGAAAGTCGCAAACCTCGCAGAGTCCAAGGAAGAGACGGTCAGCGGCCACCCGAAATCAGTTCTGTACAAACTTCTGATCGGACTGCACACCGGAAAGCGAGACTTGATCGATGAGGCCTATGTGATGGATAGCTTTTTCTGGATGGATTTTGCGCCCGGAGGTACGAACTGGCCTCACCACCACGCGGCCGCGGAAGAAATCTATCTAGTAATTGATGGCCAGGGCGAAATCGTGGCCGGCTCTGGGACAAACGGCGTCGAAGGCCGCTATGCCGCCAAGGCAGGAGACGCCTACTACTTTCGTCCCAACTGCACGGTGGGCTTTTACAACCAGAACAAACCGGATGCCAGGCCTATATCTTGGCTGTCCGAACGCGCGTTCCACTGCATGAGGATGACGAGTAGGTATTTAATTCAGAGGTGTGGAAACTGCATTGCGCTGTTCTTTGATCGTCAGCGGGCCCCGGTCTTGCCAGGTTCGTTGCAGGGCGGCGTTTTTTTAAGGTAAAACCCCTCCCAACTCCCTGCTTTCTGTAAAGAGCTAACTCGAAAACGCTGTAGCAGGTCACTGCTGCACGAAGTCCACGTAACCGTGCCGCTGCAGGAATTTAAAATAACCCACCCAGTCAAAATTATTTTGGGGGCCCAGCTCCATTTCCGTGTTTTGGATGACCTCGGCTAGATTGCGTTTGCCATCGCACCAGTAAAGTGCTGCGGTAGTTGGCGCCCAGAAACCGCTGTCAGGAAATCCTTCCCGCTGGGCGGGCGGGATCTCATCCAGTGGGAGAGCGCCCATTCGCTTGCGGCGAACGACGATCTTTTCGGCTTCGGGACCGAAGTTGGGGGCCATCGGCTGTATCGTTCCCAAATGCAGTCCCGTTGCACGCTCCTTGACGGCGCCTTCGATCCGCATTTTCTGCGCAGCGGCAAAGGAGGCAAGCGCGGCCAGCTCCTGCTGGAGATCGGCGGCCTGTTTGACCGCCTTGGTTTCGCGCGCTAGGTTGTAATCGACGCGAGCCGTCTCCCAATAGAACAGATGGCCCAGGCTGTCGGCGTCCTTTGCGGCAGCCACCAGGTCCAGGCTGTTTGCCGTCCCCGAATTGATCTGATCGTATCCGCGCTCCACAGCTAACTCAGCTATCCAGTGCATCTGCTCCGGTCCCGCCGATGCCAGAAAGTATGCGTAAGACGCGTTCATGACAGCGAGGTCGCGCAGGGATTTTGGGTCGACCTGGGCGGGGGTATCGAAGCTGGTGTGGTGGGCAGGGATTCCGTGGCCGCTATTCACCGAGGTCGTGGGAATACCGATCATCGACTCTCCGAGGTCATCGTCCGTTCCGCCGTAGTACGCGCCCCTGTTGTACTCGCTCCATAAATGGGGGCGGCGCACCATGGGGAAATATTCCGCGGCAAGGCGCACAGTGAATGCATCCACAAAAGAACTAGCCGATTGCGGATTCATGGACCAGATGAACTGCGTTCCTGCCAGGTACTGCCATCCGGCGGGTGTGTCGATGCACATGGCGGCAATGGTTCGCTTGGTTCGATCCTTGTGGGCATCGAGATACGCGAGCGTGCCATAACGCTCGCCCATGGCCAGGAGGCGGATGGTCCGCTTTGGCCTCGGTAATTTGCCTTCCTTAATCAGCCGGCTGAGGGTGGCAGTGGCTTCAAGAATGGATGCGACGCCGCTGGAGTTATCGTTGGCGCCCTCTTCATATAAATGTCCGAGTGAGAGCACCTCCTCCGCGCCAGCACCGTCGGTGCCGAGAATGGCGCCACTCACATACGGATACTTCCCGTCGTAGTAACGGGTGTCAACATTGGCGCGGACCTTCACTGGCCCCTTTTTGAGCAACTCGTAAAGATATTGCTGTGCTCGCGGCGTAATGGAGAAGCACACCGTAGGCGTGTCATTTTTGGTGAAGGCCCAGCCGTTATCTCCGAAATCATTCTCCCAGTCGCGCTCATCCAACAGCGTCGGGTTCACCTCGCTCTCGCGAACCATGCCCAGCGCACCGGCCTGCTTCAAGTCGGTCTTGGACATGCGGCGGCCAAGCACCCACTTGCCTTTCAGGTCCGCATTGCGAATGTCCTTCGGCCACAGCACGAGCTCACCCTCTACGCCTCCCGGTGGAGTGGGTCCGCTCCACTGGCACAACGAGGTAGGAATTTTCTGATAGTCGGCAAGAACGCGCATGTCCTCTGGGACGTGAGGCGAGACGATCTCCAACGTGGCAGAATGTGCGTCCCACGCGATCGGCTGCGTCCAAAAGCTGTTCTGCGTCACACCGTCCGCGGGCCCCTGGCCTATCTGGACGTCGTCCAGTCCTGCCTGCCGCATCATCTCCGCAACATTCTTTGCGGTCTGCTGAAATCTGGCAAAGTCAAAATACCGGTCGGTTGCCCACAGTGCTTCCATGTTCGTCATGGCTTCC
>DASRDJ010000063.1:0-12603 GCA_035652655.1 Terriglobales bacterium | reverse complement strand
ACTCGACGTTGGCGAGAGTAAGTGGTACCGCGGAAGGGATGGTATCAAGCGCTTATTACTACACTCCCTCATCTTGGGAGCAATCTTCGCAGCGGTCGCGCGCCGTCTGCCCACGTGGTAGCGGTGGCTGCGATGGTTCTGAGTGTTATCGGCTGATTACATGAACTGACAGAACGAAGTGTCGGTCATCCCAGCCGCACACGACGGCCTTCGCTCAACAAGCGTAAAACCTGCTGCTTTGCTGCTTTGGTAAAGCGATGCCGTATGAAGGGAAAGAGTCATCGGTATGCACGAAAGTTGCTTCACCCCTCCCATCCTCGCTAAGCCTCGCGTTAAGAGGCTTTTACAAATGCAGTAAGGTGCCGTCTTTCAACGACAAGCAAGGGAAAAAGAATCTTGTTCGACGTCCCCCCTCCTGGCATCTGACCTGCACTGACACTGTCCGTACGGAGGAGTTCGTCATGCGTCAGATTCCTTTCCGCGGGGCATTTTTATCCCTGCTTTTGCTTGGGATGGCCGGCTCGGCATTGGCCAACACTTGCAATAATTTCGCAAGCTATACTTGCGCTCAAGCGACACCCAACACAGCTCGTTTAGGCGGCGGAACGGCAAGCGGCCAGTCGATCGGCTTTGTCCTGAACGGCACCAACCAGTTTTCAGTCTTCAGCACCAATGGCAGCGCGGCAGATGATGTCATTCTTGTCGGAGCTTCCGTTTCGGCGTTGAGCGGCTCATTGAACGGCACGTCGTTCACGAGCTTGAGCAGTTTCCCTGAAGGCGGCGCGCTCGGCGCCATCAGTAGCAGCCTGGCGGGACTCGGATTTTGCTCTAGCCCGTGCAACACTCTGTCGTTCGGGTACGTGGACCTGCACAGCGCACTAGCGGCGAACGGTAGCCTGAATGTAACCGCGAGCGGAGTTCCAGCAGGCACTGCGCTCTACGCCATGTTCGTGGTCGACGGAAAGATCAAGTACATCACGCCCAACTCGGAAGCGCTCATCCTCGGTCACTCGGCATCCGTGCCGGAACCGGGCACCATGACGTTGCTGGGCACGGGCCTGCTCGGCCTGGCGGGCTTTGTACGCAGAAAAATCTCAGGCTAGTGTTGAATAGTTGAGTTTCTCACGCGCCCTTCCTTGATCGAGGAAGGGCAATTTTTTGCGGGCCTCCAGAGGAACCGCCATCAGTTCGCCCTTAGCTAGCGTATAGGGATGCTGAGCATCCCCGCTGCCAACTTGCCTTTGAGTGATTTCTCAATTGGTGAAAAATCGCCATCTCTAAAGCAAGCCGTTCACAAGGCCCTGGAGCTGGATGACAGCAACTGCGAAGCCCACCTGCTGCTTGGACGAATAAGTTGGCAGTATGACTGGGACTGGCAGACTGCCGAGAAGGAGTGCCCGGGCAAGTGTGCGTCGTTCGGTATGGCTCAGGAACAGCAAACATCAAACTAAAAGCCGCAGATCGGCAACAAAGGTCTCACATCCCATTCGGTGAGCAATTCATGAATCGTCACGCAAGGTTGCGCAGGCGCTGCGACATCTTCGCTGATGTCGAGCACCTGCGAGTTGTTGGACACTGATTGGGTCGGATTGGGACACCTAGCAGTCAGTAGTGCATACTCGTTCGAAGCAACACACGCCGCTCGGAACTGTCTCTGCCTACTAAAAGTTCAGGACGATTCCGGTAGAGAAGCGGCCGTTGTTCTGGGTGTTGCCGAAGAAGCGTGTTTGCAGGTAATCGCCCTGGAAGCGCCAGGAGATCAGCGGGACTAGTTTGTAGTCGAGGCCGCCGCCGAGCGCTTCGGCGAACGAAGTGTCGGAGGCAGAGTATCCGGTTGTGCTGACACTCACGTGACCTGCTCCGAATAAAGCGTGCGCGAACGGGCGCATCTTGCCTACCGAGACGGAGACTCGCGGTCCGAACAGGAAGTTATGTTCGCGCGCGTCTACGTTGAAGATTTGCGTGCTGCTCGGAAAATTGTTGGTGCCGTAGAGGCCGTTGAAATCGGCGACGATGCCCACCCAGGGCAGGAATTTTCCTTCCAGAGATCCTTCCCATCCGTTCAGGTTCGAGCGGTTATTGTGGTTGAGGTCGGCGCTGCCGTAGGAGTATCCGACGAAGATGTTGCCCTTGGGAACCTGGGCCACTGCAACAGAAGACAGAACACAAGACAAGGTTAGAAAAGACAAGAGTGCGATGAATTTTCTGGACACAACGACTTCCTCCTCGGGATGTCTTTTTCGGCGTTAGATGCAGGGGTTGGGCGTGAGGATGGCAAAACCGCATTGACTCGATGCGTGCGGAGAGAAGGGCACCTCAGGGGCTAAAGCCTCTTCCTATATCGCGCTTTTTTCGGCACGGCTGAAGCCGTGCCCTTCCCGGTTTTGTGGGCGGCGAGAGCAGGATGCCCTCGCGACTGCCGGCGGGACGCCGGCGCTACATCCTACTTTTTGCGCTGGCGAATTTTTACGTCGAAGCTGACTACGCCGTTCTGGTCGCGGGTGCCTACGATGGATACATTACGGCGAACGTAGTATTCGCCCTGGATGATCTGCTGCGAGGCTTGGGAAACGTTCTGGCTGTATGTCAGCGTGAAGTTGTTCGAGATTTGTTGCTCGATGGTGACCTGCGGACCACGGGTGGGGTTCGTTTCCGTGCTCAAGCCTTGCGGATCGATTTTGATTTTGCTGATGCCCAGCAGTTTCTGGACGCGGTTGCTCACCGTCGAGTTCAGCGCCTCGCTCAGGATCAGGTTCGATGCGGTCTGGCTGAAGGCGGAGTCTCCGGACTGCGCCATCTGCGCGGACTGTTCGCGGGTCTGTCCGACGGCAATCAGGGCAACGATGTCGGCTTCCGGCAAGGGTGGGTCGGAGCGGTACTTCACGCTCAGAGGCTTGCTGGTGTCACCGTTGATGCTGACTGTGATGTCGTAGTCGCGCACGCGCGTGGTGGCCTGCAGATCAAGAACCGGCTTGATGCTGACCGGGCTCTGGAACAATACTTCGCCGCGCTCCAACCGATATTTCGCGCCGTTGAAATTGATTTCACCTTCCAGAACTTCTACGCGGCCTAGCAACGCGGGTTTGGCGGCGGTGCCTCGGAGGCGCAGGTCAGCATCGCCGGAAAGGTTGGCGATCGCAGTCTGCATCTGGAGATCCGGGGCCGTGACTACGTGCACATCGAGTTTAACGCGATAGAGAGGCGAGGTTGCCGGCGGCACCACTACCGACTGCGAACTGCTGGCGGCATAGGCCGCGAAGTCGAATCCGGGAGTCACCGCGAGTTTCGTGATGGTGACGTCACCGCTCAGTGTGGAAGCTTCGCGCGTTCCGTAGAAGCGGAGGTCGGCGTTGGCCGTGGAACTCACTCCGGGCGGGTAGCGCAGGCGCACGTCCTCACCGTTGGCACTGAAGTCGAAATTGATCTGACCCTGGTAGGTCGTCGCGCCGCCGGTGAGCGTGATGGTGCCGCCGCCACTGTGCGCGGTGAGGTTGTCGATCTGCAAACGATTTTTGCTGAACGTCAGCGTCCCGTTCATGTCGCTCAGGCCGCTGGGCAAGTCGGCGTAGGCGAGCGATCCGTGACTGACGTTGACCTTGCCCTGCAACAGCGGATCGGCCACTGGTCCGGTGACGGCCAGCGAAAGATCGACCTGGCCGGAGGACGTGAAATTGGAATTGAGCGTCTGGATCAGTTGCAGGTTCAGGTGGCCTTCGCCGGCGAGATCGAGATCGTTGCCGCCAACCAACGATGCGGTGCCGTGCGCAGAGAAATTCGTATTCTCGCCCACGATGCGGAACTGTTCGAGACGCACCATCTCCTGCGCCATCGACAGCTTGATCGGGCCTTCGTTCTTCAGAGCGACTTCGTCAACGGTTACGTCGAAGCCGTCAAGATTCGCCGCGACGGTCAGATCGCGCGGCTTGCGCAGCGGGCCCCGCACCTGGACTACGCCGGTGACGCCGGAATGTCCCGCGATGCGGCCGTTGAGGTATTCGCGAAAGATGGAATCGAGGTCGAAGTGGTTGAAGCGGACGGTAAGATCCGCGAGGTTGTCGTCGCTCGCCTGCACGGTTCCGTCAAGATTGAACTGCGCATGTTCGAATTCGGAACGGGCGGTGAGATGGATGGTCTCGCCTTCGCTGACCGCGTCGATGTTCAGGTTGCCGGCGCGCTCGTGGTCGAGTGTGAGATCGCGCACCAGGATGTTGGCGTTGATGACGGGCGTGTCTTTCGTACCAGAGCCTTGCGCGGTGAAGTCCACGCGGCCTTCCACGGGAACGCGCGTCGTTTGCAGACGCGGGATGCGAGTCAGATCGAAATTCTTTCCCGTGAGATTGAAGTGGTAAGTGTGCGTGTCGAGGTCGTAGGCACCGCCACCGCTGGCCTGCGAGTCGTAGTATGCGACGTGCATGTTGTTCAGTGACGCTTCGCTTCCGTTCACGCGAAGGTCGGATTCAAACTGGTGCAAGGGCTGGTCGTACACGATCGCATCGGCGACCTGCAGGTGTCCCTCGGCGTGGGGCTGAGCGCGGGTACCGGAAGCTTGCACAGTGAGGTTCGCCTTGCCGCGGACTGGATAGTTGTATCCGGCGATGGCCTGCACTTCGGCAATGTCGGCGTTATGCAGATCGATGTGCGCGGTGAAGGCGTCGTTGGGAGTGAAGCTGCCGCGAGTCATGTTGGCGGACACGTCAAATTGCGCGGTCGTGTCGCCGTGTACCGCCGAGGCCCGACGTACAGCGAGCACCCGCGGTGAGATTTGGATGTCTGCGGCGAGCGTGTCCCAATGCACCTTCTGCTCGGGAGTGCGGCTGGTCGCGGGCAGGATGGAATCGAAGTCCTGGACCTGCAGGTGACCGGAGAGGCTTGCAGAAGAAACTTTCCCGCTGGCGGCACCCGTGAAGTGCGCGCTACCGTGGAGAGCCACCGGCAAACGGCTGGGGCCGCGAAGGGCCATGATCAGAGGCTGCAATTCGGCGAGGTCGGACGTGGAAGCGGAGAGCTGTAGAGTCGAAGTTCCAGCTAACTTCCCGTTCGCGTGTACTTGAGTGGCGCGCGTGGCCAGGTCAAGCTGCGCGAGTTCTAGCTCGTCGGCATAGGCTCGATAGGTGCCGCGGGCGTTGCCGGTGACTGGTATCTGGCCGTCACGAAGCTTGGCGGGAGGAGCAAGGGCCACCGCGAATTCGGCTTCCCCACGGCTGGTAGAACCGGTCCACCGAGCTTCGACGGTACCGTCGGCGTTGCCGGCAAGATTCAAGCGATCGAGGGGATATTGACGCGTGCTGATTGCCGCGGCCAGGGCGCCGGCGGAGATGTCTTTCAGCCGAACACGCAGAACGCCCTTTTGCTCTTCCATCTTTCGTTCTTTCGCTCGCTCTTTTTCTTTGGCTCTTTGCTGGCTGCGTTCTTTCGATTCAGAGCCTGACTTTGGAGGGACTGGCTTTTCGCTCGTCCGTCGGGCGGGAACGCCCGACACTCCATCGAGCCAGTTCGTAATCTCGGCATCGCCGGCTATCGACCCGCCGAGCAGGCGACCTTGCGCCTTGCTGAGTTTGAGCTGGCGATCGTTGACGGAGAAATCAGAATTCAGGCTGGCGTCACGCAGCGAGACTTGATCGTCGCGGTATTCGAAATTCTTCAGCGCGAACTTGCCCTCTGAGGCAAACTTCTCAGCCGTCCACGTTCCCTTCCCGCTGATGTCGACAAAGCCTGTGCGCAGTTCTTGCTGGCGCGTGATGAAGGCGAGTTCCGCAAGATCGATGGCGCCTTTGTAGTCGGCGCTGATGACGGGGTTGGCGAAGTCACGAACGCGGCCACTGGCATCGACGTGGGAGCGGCCGGTGTCCACCTTGAGCGAACTCACTTCCACTTCGTTCTTACTGAGATTAAAACGGGCAGCGGCTGTCCAAGCGAAGGGTTGGAAGTCGCGATAACGGGAACTCACTCGACCCAGATTCAGAGTGCTTTCGTAACGTCCGCGAAGATACGAGTAGGTCATGTTGGCGGAAACGTTGTTCACATCGAAGTTGAAGGGCGTGGCCTGATCGTTCCAAAGGAAATTGCCGTCGCGCACTTGCAGGTTGCGGATGGAGAGGGCGAACAGTTCCTCGACAGGAGTTTTGCTGGAAGCGCGCTGCACCTTAGGAACAGGAACGTTGGTTGAGCCGTCGGGATGAACAATCAGATGGATGACGGGGCGTTCGATCACGATCGACTTGAAACCGAACTCGGTTTCCAGCAGCGAGATGATCCGGATGCGGGCGACCACGCGATCGGCGTGAACGAGCGGAACATCGTCGGCGGATTCGGTACCGTGGATGGTGAGCCCGCGGATTTCGGCTTGCAGGCGGAACGGAATCGTGTGATACGTGCCCAGTTCGACGCGGCCGCCGGTCGCTTTTTCAATTTCGGCGACGATGCGAGCGCGCACATAGGCCTGGAAAGAATCGGAAGTCATGTACCAGGCGGCCGCTCCAAGCGCGACCAGGCCCAGCAGACAGAGGACGAGCAGGTATTTCCACCGCTTGCGGCGCGTTGGCTTCGCGTCGTCGTCGGTCACGAACCCTGGCCTCCGGTGGGCGAAGGAGGCGTGGGAGCAGAAGTGTTGATCTTACTTTCCGAGCGCAACGTCTGCAGCCACGAAGTGAACAGCTCATTCACCTTCTGCTCGGTGAGGATCTCGCGGATTTTGCCGGAGACCTGTGCGAGGGGAACATCCTGCGCTCCAGACTTGCGCAACTCCGGGAGAAAAGTCTGCTGGTAATAAGACTCGATAGTCTGCGGCGGGATTTGAACTGTCGGGCGCAGCCGGGCTTCTACCTGATGCAGCACCGCGATGTCGTGCGCGAGCCAGGTTTCGACCTGCCTTTGAGCGAGGCCGTAGTGCGCGAGTACGGCGTGCCACGCAGAGGAAGTCGTGGCTTTGTGCTCCTTTTGCAAATCCATGATGCGCTGTTGCACTTCCTCGACCGGAGGCTGAGAAGATTCCACCCCCTGCGCCTGTTCGCGGAGGAGTTCCTGGTCGATGAGGCGGTCGAGTGCGCGATTGCGGTCTTGGTCGCTGAGTTGGTCCAGAGGGCGACCTTCGACGAAGGCTTCGAAGCGGATGGCGTCGTCCCAATCACTCTGCAGAATCACATGGCCGTTGACGGTTGCGACGATGCGATCGACCACGTCGGCAGCGCGTCCGAGGGGAGCGAGGGCCAAGATGAATATCCACAGAAGGGGGAGCTTACGCATCAAAATGCCTGTCCAATACTAAAGAAAAAATTGAAGTGACTGGCCCGCTGTGGAACGAACTGCGTGGACGACGTGACGTCGTTCACATCGTTGACCACCGTTTGAAAACTGGGAAAAGCAGGCGGATTCAAATTGTATCCGAAATCCAGTCGAATCGGGCCGATAGGTGTCTTGTAATGCACCCCGACCCCGACCGCGTGCGAAACGTAGTTGAAGTCGCATTGCGTGTAGGTGCTCTCGTGCAGGCAGAGGTCGGGATCCTTCTGGCGCCAGCGGAAAATCTTGTCGATCATGTCGGCGGGCTTGGCGAAAACGTTGCCCATGTCGTGGAAGACGGCGAAGCTGATGTTGTTTCCGACATACGGCAGTTCAACCGGGGGGAGGCGCAATTCGAGCTGGTTGAGGAACAAGGCGCTGCCTCCGAGCGGAAAGCCCGTCTTCAGGTCGCGCGGACCTGCCTGGTTTAACCCAAAGCCGCGATGAGAGTTGCCGCCTCCGGAAAGAAAACGTTCGGGGAGTGGGATCAGGGTGGCCCCAGCCGGAACGGACTCGTCAGGTTCGACAATTACCGTCTTGCCGAACGGATTCTCAATGCCGATGCGGGTGGAGCGCGCGAAGACGAAGCGCTTCTCGGGCGGACGGTTCTTTCCGAACGTGTAGTAGGTCGAGTTCTGTACGAGGATGCGGCTGAAGTCGGCTTCCGAACCGAAGTAGCTGGCGGCGACTCCCGCGTCGAGCGTGGTGTAGGCGCCCTTCGTAGATTCCAGTGGGCTGTCGCGACGGTCCCGTATCAGCGTCAGGGCAGGAATTCCTACCCGAGTCGGCTGCGAGAGTGTCGGGATCAGGTTGGGGCTGATTACGAGATTGCTGGCCTGCACGCGGCGATAGGTAAAGCTGTAGACCGCCTCAGTGGGTGGACGGCCCGACACAATGCACTGGTCATTGCTGCCGAAGCACTGATGGATCTGGGCGGAGCCTTCCAGGCGCTTGGAAGTGAAGGTGGTGACGTCGAGCGTGTTGTCGTAAAAGCCGGTAAACGATAGCGAGAGCTTGTCATTGTTAAACCAGCCTGGGGCGTTGTAACTGATCAGCGCGCGCTGTTGGAGGCGGCCGAGATGTCCCTTGAAAATTATGGTGTGATTCAAACCACGAAAATTCAGGCGCGTCACTTCGAGGGAGACGCGCGGGCTGATGCCCGTCTTGCCTTGGGGAACAGTCGGGCTGGTCGAGGGTTGCCCCGTTTGCACTTCAAGTCCAAGTCCGTAATTGAACGTGTAGCGCTTGGCCTCGCGGATGTCGATCAGCACATTCTTAGAGGGATCTTGTCCATTCGGATTCTGCACCGCGGTATCGACCTGGCTGAAAATTCCCAGATCGTACAGTGAGGCTTGGGTGCGGAGCATGTCCTCCTGGCTCAAGGGACTGGAGGGTGTGATGTGAAGTTTTCGTTGCACGACGTAGGGGCGCGTGTGCACGAGTCCCGACACGAGCACCTGGTCGACGAAGAACTGGCCGCCTTCCTGAATGCTGAAAGTCACGGCGATGCGATCTTCGGCCCCCGCGACGGGATGAGTGGAGACTTCGAGGGTGGCGTCGGGGAATCCGTTGTTAAAGTAATAGTTGAGGATTGTGTCGCGATCGCCTGCCAAGCGGTAGTCGGAATACGGCTGGTTGGGGGCCGTATCAATGCGGCTCTGCAGGTCATCAGTTGGGACCTTGGAGTTGCCGAGAATCTTCACGTCCGCGACGAGCGTTTGCGGGCCTTCGGTGATTTCCAGCGTGATGGCCAGCCGCTTCTCTACCCCTTGATAGTTATCCTGCACGGTGCTCTTGATTTGAATCTTGCGGAATCCGTTGGCGCGGTAGAGATCCTGCAGTCCATTGAGGTCGGAGGCGAGCAGCGACTGGCTGAAGCGTCCATTGCTGAATACGCGAGTTTTGGGCTGCACCTGCATGCGGGATCGCAGCGCTTGCTGGTCGAAATACTTATTGCCGGTAATGATGACCTTGACGAGTTTGTGGCGGATACCGGGATCGACGACGTAGAGGGCGCGCAACTCATTCTTGCCGGAATCGGATTGCTTCTTGATGCCGACGGTGGCGTCGAAGTATCCGCGGGACTGCATGTAGTCGAGGAGATTGCGGCGGCCTTCGTTCAGCAGGTCGTCATCGAGCGCGTTCTCCTCATAGACGGGGACGCGTTTACGCAGGACGGATTTGCGGACTTTGAATCCTTCGACTGCGATGTCGACGCTGGGGCCCGGATCGATCAGAAAAGTGAAGTCGAGTTTGTTGGTATCGGGACGATAGATGCGGGAAGCAATCGAAACCTGGGCGAGCAGGCGATTCTGCTTCAGGTATTTCTTACGGATGCGCTGCAGGGCGCTGCTGACGCGGTCGGCGGTCACCCGGTCGCCGGGATGCATGTGGGCGATGTCTTCAACCTGTCCCTTCGAATAACCCGAGTTGCCGTTAATGGTGATCTCGCCAACAGTCGCTGGAGAACCGGCAGTCACGCGAAACACCACATCCATCTGCGCCGTCTCTGGATGGGGATGCTCATCGTGTGTAACCGCGGAACGATAGAAGCCGTTGTCGGACATGACCTGCTGAATGTTTTTGGTAGCGCGCTCGAGTTTCTCGGGAGCAAAGATTTCGCCGAGTTGCAGCTTGCTGGCGCTCACCAACTGGTTGGCGCTGGGACGTCCGGGGTCGCCCTCGACAGTGACGGATCCGACAAAGTAGTTGCCGACCGTGGTGAACGTCAGGATGACTTCGGCGTCGGCCTTCTCAGCCTCGGCACGGATGTCGGCAAACAGACCCGTATCGAAAAGGACTTTGACACTGTCGCGTAACAGGTCGCGGTCTAGGGCGTGGCCGGCTTTTTGCGGAAGGAGCTCGCGCAGATGCTCCTGCTCACGGACGGGGACGCCGGTAAAGCGGATCTGGCGAACCGTTAATCCTAAGTAAGCAGAAATCGCGCCCAGAGCCGGATTCGGGGTTTGCGCAGCTTCATTGCCGAGGGGAGGGACATTCTGCGCCGGCGGAGTCTGTTGCGCGGCAACGAGCACGGGCAGCAGCCACACGAACGCAACGCTGCACAGAGTTGCCCTTGCTCGCAAAAAGACTCCTCGACCCGTTGGATGGCTCACTGTTTCGATGAATGGCTGGAAAGCAACGTTGTCTACGAGTGCTGCCCGTGTGCTACCGATGACGCCGATCTCCGCCAACACGGCCGAGCGGACCCTTATGTTGAAACACGGGACTTATAATAAAGGTTTCGCGGCTTGGGATTGGTAATGTCTTTGGATCACGACGAACGATATTCCCGACAGATTTTGTTTCGAGGCGTGGGCGCTGAAGGGCAAAAGCGCTTGGCTGCTGCGCGGGTGGCGGTGGTAGGCTGCGGAGCCACCGGGTCCGTCGTCTCTTCCCTGCTTGCACGAGCGGGCGTGGGGACGATCCGCATTATTGATCGCGACTATGTCGAGCCCAGCAATCTCCAGCGCCAGACTCTGTTCGATGAGGCGGACGCACGCGAGTCTTTGCCGAAAGCCATCGCGGCGGCGCGCCAAATTGCAGCCTTCAATTCACAGATCGTGGTCGAAGCGAAGGTCGCGGATTTGACGCCCGAGAACATCGAGCCGTTGCTCGAAGGTGTCCAACTGATTCTCGATGGCACCGACAATTTCGAGACGCGTTATCTGGTGAATGACTTCGCAGTGAAGGCCGGCGTGCCGTGGATCTATGCCGCCGCGGTGGGAAGCTACGGCGCCACTTTGAATGTAATTCCGGGAACGACCGCGTGCCTGGCGTGCATCTTCCCCGACTCGCCGACCGGGATGGTCGAGACCTGCGAGACGGCTGGAGTGTTGGGTTCGGCCGTGAACCTGGTGGCGTCGATTGAGACGGCGGAGGCACTCAAGTTTCTGGTGGTAGCGACGGAGAAGATCCGGCGCACGCTTTTGTCTTGGGATGTGTGGAATGACGAACGGGCTGAGATTCAGGCGGGCAGACCAAGGGTCGGTTGTCGGGCCTGCGGGGAACGCGACTTTGTTCACCTGGAGGGCGAAGGTCGCCCGCACATCACGCTGTGCGGAAGGAACTCGGTGCAGATTCACGAGCGGCATCGTCTGGTGGACTTCAGAGAGATGAGCGAGCGGCTGAAACCGCACGGCACCGTGCGACACAATGACTTCGTACTGAAGTTCTGGCGCGAGCCCTATGAGATGACGCTGTTCAGCGACGGGCGGGCGATTATCAAAGGGACAACGGACACGGGAGTTGCGCGGAGTTTGTATGCGCGGTTCGTGGGTAATTAGCTGGTAGCCGCTGGCTCGTAGCTGATGGCTGATCGCTGATGGGCAGTCTCTTCTTCCCGATGGAGCCGCGGACGTCCCCGGCCGCCGGACAAGCAAGACGCCCGTCCCTCCATCGCTGGATTTCGAGAGCGCAGCGAGCTGCGATGCGAAGCTTCCCAAACGGCTCTTTTCTGCGATTAGTCGGCATTTTCTTGCGCATTGCCTGATCGTCTGGGCAAAGCGTGTTCCCAAGAAACTCTGAAAAACGTGGCAAATTATGGATGATTCCGCTGTTTGGCCGCTACTGGCACGCTACCTGCTTCCATAGAAGGAGGAAGCTTCTCCCGGAGGCGGATATGCGCGTATTCACGATAGGGATGGCGGTGGTGGCGTTCTCGGCATTGGCCCTTGGACAGACCGGCGTCCGACCGGTTCCGAGCTATTGTTCGAACAATTGCGGGCCTTACATTCCGCTGATTTCGACACCCAGCGTGAGGTTCGAGACAGTGTCCCCTTCAGGTGCTGGAGCCAGTAATGCGACTGGTGGAATGCACGCGGGCGCCCGCAATTCAACCCTGTCGATCGTCGACGGAAATCCCGATGCGGTGCACACGCAGGTGGTGTGGTACTCGGGTGGAGGAAGCCCGCTGGTGTCGCCGGCGGTAGGATTGCCGCATCCGGAGGGCCCGGCGATGGGGATGCACGCCGAGCACATGATGCACATGGAGCACCAACGCGGCGAAGAGCACCAGGCCTGGACCTACTATGCTGGATCCGCTGCGACTGAGAGCCCCGTGACAGCATCGGCTGCCGCAAAGAGCGGCCGACATGCGGCTCGCACGTATACGAATGCTGATGTGGAGCGGGTCGGGCAGATTAGTCAGGATTTTAAGAAGAAGTAAGGTTGACGGCTCTGGGCTCTCGGCTTCAGGTCTTTGGAATCAGGAATTAGACGTTTCTTTAAGGCGGCTCGAAATTGTTCGAGCCGCCTTCTTTTGCCCCTGTGGAGATGTCACCGGTGGGTGGATCGTCTTGCGCTTTCCTCTCGAATCAAACCTAT
>DASRDJ010000062.1:0-17867 GCA_035652655.1 Terriglobales bacterium | reverse complement strand
CCAAGCCCAGCAGGTAGTCGGAGCCATATTCGATCATGTCGATTCCGAGATCGTTCCCTGTGTAGATTCGGAAGTTGGGGCGAAGCCGGTCCCGCAGAGCCAGCCGCTCGAATTCGACTATCCGATTCAGTGAAGAGTGCTTCATGCCTTTTATCTCGGGAATATCGATCAAGCGAGCGACGGTTTCAGATGAGAAGATTTCGCCATTCGGTGCGAACATCGAGCCGAGTTCGAATGCGATTACGTTCTCGTAGCCACGACAGAAGGCCCGGTACGCAGCTGCCAATTCCGCGCCGGACTTTCCTTTGAGGCGCGCGGTCTGGAACAGAATTGGAGTTCCACCGACACTGGCGATTGCCTCGATCTGCTGACGATAGAGTGCGACCGTTTCACCTTCGAGTCCCGCGATGTCCGCGCCCGCCACGAATGGGACGTTGCCGAGGGCTTCTCGCGTCCAGCGCAAGACGTCTCTCTTTTCAGATTCGGAGAGGTAGTTGATGTATCCGGTGTCCATGTTGACCGCATTCATCAAGCCGGCACGATGTGTAGCGACCAGGTGTCGCTGGAACGCGTCGACTGCGATGCTCCCGTCGGATTCGAAGGGCAACAACGCAGCGGCGATTCCCTGCACTTGGCGGCCTGGCTGGCGCCGTGCGGCCATGGACAGGATTGTCAGATCGTTCTTCATTAGATCTCGAGAACTATTTTCTGGGCTGCAGCTTCTTGATCGCCCGTTTTCGCACTTGTCTAGTTCTTTTTCAACTGTGCTAGTCGTGCGGCCGCTTCCGACTCTTTGTAGTAGCTGTCGAGCGGATAGCACCCTGAAGGCAATCCCTTGCGAGGCGCGGTTGTGCAATCGCTGAAGGTCCGGCAGATTCGTTTATGGTCGATGGGCTTGCCTTCCGCCGCATCCCAAAGAACTTCGGGATAGGTTAAGACCATTCTTCCTAATCCGACGAAATCGACCCAGCCCTCGCGCAAAGCGGCATGCGCCACATACGGAAGGAAATCCTGCAGGTAACTGTAAGCCGAGCCCACGATAATCAAATTTGGGAAACGCTGCTTGAGCTGGCGAGTCATTTGCATTTGCCGCGCCACGCCGATGAGTGGATCTTCGGGCGGCTGATATCCATCTGAAGGCGGATACAATGCCGGGCGCTGCACGTGCGGATTGTAGTAAGGGCTACCCGCGGTCAGGTTCACCAAATGGATGTCGAGTTTTTCCAAAAGCGCTAGAAACTGGATCGGCTCGTCCAAGTCCTCATTCTCCGGATGGAGCGGATCGACTCCGAATCCCCAGTGATAAGGGATCAGGCCATCGCTCGTTTCGGGGATGCCTGGGCCCAGCTTGCCATTCGTCGAACGGCTGGCATCGGGGATGTACGGCACGGTGTCCGCCGCGGACAGTCGCACGGCGATGCCGAGACCTCGACAGTTCGAGCGAATTCCCTGCGCGACTTCGCGGAGAAAGCGCGTTCGGTTTTCAAAGCTTCCGCCATAAGACCCGCCGCGAGTGTGCGCGCTGAGGAATTCGTGACCAAGATAGCCGTGGCAGTGCTTGATATCGACGAAATCAAAGCCGAGCTTCCACGCGAGTGCCGCGGCGCGGTGAAAGTGCCCGATGATGATTTCGATCTCAGCGTCGGTAAGAACGGGATAGTCGTCCGGCAATTTCAGGCGGCGATCGAGCAGCGGATGTCGATACAGGATGCGAGGCTCGGGACGATCGTGAGCGTTCGGGCGGCAGAAGCGACCCGAGTGGGTGAGTTGCAGTCCGATCAGCAACCCATCGTCGGAACCGGTGACTTTGCGATGTACGGCAACAAGGACGGCACGCATCCGCGCCAGCGATGCAGCGGTGTGCTCGGCGATGACGAGTTGATTCGGATTGGCGCGTCCTTCGTGGCATACTGCAACCGCTTCCCCGCCCCAGATCAGCTTGCCGCCACTTTGTCCGAATCGTTGCCAGCGGCGAAAGGTGTTCTCGGTGGGACTGCCGTCGCGTGTCCCATCCCAGCCTTCCATCGGCTGAACACAAATTCGATTGCCGATCGTCAGAGATCCACGAGTGAGCGGCTTGTGAAGCGGTGAGGCGGGGCCGGAGACTAGTTCGTCGTCGCAAGGAATGGCCAGGCCTAGGGCGCGCAAGTGCTCTTTGAAGCGGGCGACGTGCTTGACGGTTCCTAGTCGCAGGATAGGCGTAGTGCTCATGTTGCCTTCCGATGTCGCGGCAACGGAAGCACGGCGAGCGCTCCAAGCAGTGCGAATCCGACCAGCACAAAGCAGGCCAAACTGTAGGAGCCGCTTGCGTCACGCAAGTGCCCGATCAACCAAGGCGCGAGGGCGTCAGCGATGCCGCCCGCCGTAAGAATGACGCCCATGAGACGGCCCAGGATCTTCAGTCCGAAAATGTCGGCGGTCATGAGAGGGATGATCATGTAATCGCCGCCCAGTCCGATGCCGAAGATCACGGCGAACGTGTAGATGGCGAGGCGACTGGTTCCGAAGAAAAGGAATGGAATTGCAATCGCCACCAGCAGGTAGATCAACAGCATCACGTTGCGTTTGGGATAGCGATCGGCGAGCCATCCCATCAGGACGCGGCCGACAATGCTGAAGCCGAGAACCATCGAAAGGATATGCGCGGCGGCGGATTGCGGATAGTGGCGGTCGAGACTGAGATAGAGCTTCAGATTCTGTTGGGTACCAGCGACGGCGGCGATCGAGCACATGCTGCCGATGGTGAGCAAGTAGAAGTAGATGTTTTTGAATGCCCAGCGAGCGTCGGGCGGGGTGATGTGTACTGGTTTCCGCTCGCTGTTAGGAGATTCCTTGACGAAAAATGCCAGTGGCAGGGACAGCACGATAATCAGAAGACCGAGAATGCGCAGAGCGACCTGCCATCCGAAGTGCTGAACGAGTACGTGCGAAATCAATGGGACCAGCGCTCCGCCGAAGCCGATGCCGAGATAAGCAAAGCCCATTGCTTTACCGCGCGATTTGTCGAACCAGTTTGACAGCAGAACTTGTACCGGCAACGGGCCGCCGCAAACGTAGCCCAGCGCATTGAACATGTAGAAAAAATAGAAGAAACCGAGAGTCGAAATGCTGCCCAGCCCGATCAGCGCGATTCCCGCCATGAGAATTCCCGCCATCATGATGCGGCGCGGTCCAAAGCGGTCGACCACCCAGCCTGCAAAAAAGCCGAACAGAGGTCCCACCAGAAGCTTGCTCAGCGCGTTGCCGGATGTGACCTGGCCGCGTGTCCATCCGAATTGTTGCACCATGAAGTCGTAAAAAAATGGCAGGCCCCAAAGTGCCAGGCCCACAATTGAGAAGAGAACGACGAACGACGTGCCAGCAACCTTCAGGGCTTCCGGACCAACTGACTCGCTGGCCGCGGGTTGCGCGGCGCTGTTGCGTCCTTCGACCGTAGTTTGCAAATCAGTCACAAGAATTTCGCTTTCAGCTTGTGGTCTTCTGTTCTTGCTCAGACTGGGCGAACCAGGCCGCGCTCGGTCGCTTCCGTATTGCGGATCAACACGAGCGTAAGAATCATCGCGACGAACGGCACTAGGCCGGCCACGATGATGATTGGATCGAACGAATGCCCTCCCATTGCCTGGCGCGCGTCGGAGAAGTGACCGATCAATTTGAATGCAACGATCGTGCCCAATCCAGCAGCCGTCCCGCTCATGCCAGCAACCGAAGCTACCGATTCGCTATGGAAAAGATCGGAGGGCAAAACGTTGGCCATGGTGGAGAAGGCGGCATACGAGAATGTAGCCATCGCAAACAGCAGCGCGATGAGCGACAGATTGCTTGTGAACACAGTCGGGATGAGCATCGTCACGCCGATACCGCCGAAGACGACGACCGCTTTCCGCGCCGCGCCCAGAGACCATCCGCGCTTGATCAGGTAGCCGGAAACCCAGCCGCCGAAAAAGTTGCCGACATCGGCCGCGAGAAACGGAATCCAGATCGCTATCAGTCCCGTGCGCAATTCGATTCCTTTCGCAACCAGGTAGATCGGGAACCAGTCGGTGACGAAAAACCATACAGGATCTGTAAGCGCTTTGGAAACAATGGCCGCCCAGGTTTGCGGCAATTGAAGGAGCGTTTGCCATCGCAGCGGATCCTTGGTGGCGAGTTGCTCGTGCTCATCATGTTTGTCGGCCAGGATCATTGCGCGCTCCGCATCGCTGATACGCGGATGCGATTCGGGCGGGTAATACCAGCGCCGCCACACCATGAGCCACAAGAAGCCCAGCGTGCCGGGAATCGCGAACGCCGGGCGCCATCCCCAGCGACCGTAGATCCCCAAGATAAGCCAGGCAGCGACGGCGCCGCCCACGGAAGAACCGCTGTCGAATAAGGCAGTCGCCAGTCCGCGTTCGCGTTTCGGGAACCATTCGCTGACCGCTTTGGTAGCGGCGGGCCAGTTGCCTGATTCGCCCGCGCCGAGCAGAAACCGGAAACCCGCGAAACTGTAAAAACCGCGGGCCAGCGAAGTTGCCATTGAGACGACAGAATAGAACGCGACCGTCAGAGACAGCCCCCGCCGAGTTCCGATGCGATCCATGAATCGGCCAAAGATCGTCTGCCCGAGTGAGTAGGCAATGCGAAAGCCGATCACGAGGTTGGCATAGTCGGTGTTGGTCCAGTGATATTCAAGTTTCAGGAATGGGGCAAGCAACGACAGCGTCTGGCGATCGATGTAGTTGATGATGGTAGATGCAAACAGAATTCCGCCGATCCACCAGCGCAGGCTTGAAATGGGTCGGCGGACAGAAAAAGGGGTGATGCCTTGAGGACGTTCGGAAAGGCTCATATGCGGGCGATCCGCAAACGCAGATTTTTCAGATCGCCACGCTGCATGCGCAAAATTCCTTTCGAGTTGGTGCGCAGTCTCTCGGTGCCTGCGGAGACGCCGGGGAGGACGGCGCCTTTCACGTTGGTCGCGTTCAGTCCTCCCAGATTCAGTTCGTAGGTGGCGTCGGGCTGCAGGCCGCTAAGGAGGATGGAATCACTGGCGACGTCGGGCAGCGAGGCTTCGGCGTTCGTAATGGGCGCACCGGTCGAATTGAAGAGAACGATCGGTCCGTGCTCGAAGGCTGCGCCCTGCACGCCCAAGCCCTCAACTAGTTCGACGCGACTTTGGCCAGTCTGGCCTTTATCGCCGATCTCGAACACATGCAGGAACACATCTTCCTCCGCTGGCGCCGCTGGGGAGACCTCGACGCGCCACGCGCCGGGCACAACGTTTTTGCGATTCGACGGCAGGATGCGATCGAAGTCATCGCCCCAGAACAGTTTCCACATCTTGCGGAGCTTTGGATCTTCAGGAAGAGGAGCACCTTTAGGCGGTTCGAGCGGCCAGTTCTCCCCCGAACCCCATGCGCCTCCGCGGTCGTCGCCGGGTGCATAAAATTCGTGTCCATTCCCGCCACGCCGGGTAACGACGCGTTCCTTTGGCAGCAGGCAGTGCGCGAGTAGTTCGCCTCGTCCCTCGGAGAAGCGGAATGTTTTGGCTTGCCGAAAGTCCTGGGCGCCAGGCGCGGCATTGCCGGACTCTTGATCGATACTTGGCTGATTGACTCCGTGCAGCAGCCACGCTTTGTGGAACGAAGGATCCGAGCTGACGACGCGATCGAAGACAAAGAGGAGATTGCGGCTCGGTATGTAGACGAGTTCGCGCGTGAACGTGCGGAGTTTCTTCGGCGAGTACGCACGACTGGCGTCGCCGAGCGCATAGTGATACTGGCCGGGAACGTAGTCGACCACACGCATGGTTCCCAGGTCCCACAAGTCGCGGGTGCGGTTCCAATCTTCGCGGCTGCGGATCGTGTTCCAGTACCGCGAGGAATCCATACGCTGGCCGCCGTCGTTCACGGCGGTCCACAAATTGTCAGACCAGAAGAATCGTTCCGCGGGATCGTAGACAAGCACCGAGTTGTGCGCGACCGTGCGCCGATAGTAGTTGAGGTAGTGCGGGCTCTCGGTGTCGGTGTAGTCCGCGCCGCTATCGATGGCGAGATAGCCGCGGTGGTAGATCGTGAACTGGTTTTGATCGAGATGCTGATGTTTGGCGAAGTACGGGCCGCAATCGAACTCGATCCAGGTGGATTCGGGAGTCCAGCCATCACGCATCACGAGATGGCCAACGCCCAGGAAGAAACGTTGTCGCGGCAACTCATTTTCCACGGCGAGCGCGGGATTGCGCGGCGCGACTTCGGGATCATCCCAAAGAAACTGCAGCACGGGGACAACCCACTCCTTGCCGGCGAAGCCGCTTTCGCGCAGAAGCCACGCGCTGTAAGGATCCTTGAAACGATTGACGGCGTAACCGAGCAAGGCCGTGTCACGATTGTCGAGGACCGGGTACTCGTTGTCTCCTTCGCGAGACGGAGTTCCATCGGGAAGGAGCTTATACAGGTAGGTCGCTCCGACATTGCTGAAGACCGAAAAGTGCTGCGCGGGATCAACCCCCGTGGTTGTGCGTTGCAATTCCGCAAGCATTACGAGGGACGCCCAGGTGATGCGCATGTAGTCCATCGACTCGTGATAGCTGCCTTCGGGGCTGACAACCTCGGTAATGTCGAGAATGTTGTCGAGACACGCAGAAAGCTTTTCTCGCCACGCCCGGCAACGGTCTGCGCACGTAGGATAGTCGGCAACCGCGGCCGCGGGAAATGCTGCGAACGCCAGATAGCGAAGCGCGTAGTTGTGATACGACATCTGGCTGGGGTCGGCGAAATCAGGGGTCGCGAGCATGCTCGTAAAGCCCGCACTCAATTCGCCGGCGACACGATCTTTCAAGGGGGAGTCGAATCCGCGATACGCGAAGAGCCAATCGAAAGCGAGGGACCATCGTGCGTAATCCACCCACGAGCGCGACGGCTTGCCTCCGGCGCCGATATGCTTGGAGCGCATGTCGGCCAAGGCGCGATCGGCGAATTCGTCTTTGCCCGTGATGAGCCACGAGAGTGCCCAGCCTTCCATATCGTCGGAAGGCCGGCGTCCGGCGGCATAGCGAGACTTCAGCAATGGCAACCCGGTAAACGGATCGGTGTCGGCGATGAGCAACCGTGGACGGCGGGGTGCGGACTCAGCCTTCATCGGCCACGCCGAAGCGAATGCGGACGCGGCCAGTGCGGCGATGAAGTCTCTGCGCTTCATGCGAAATGACCTTCCCGTGCGATTCGGCCACTGCGCCCTTTTTGGGCACGCGAGATGTCCAAATCGGCCCGAAAACCCGAGAAGACAAACGAAGGCAAACGCAATCCAACTCCTAGGGTACGCAAGCTGCCACACTCGGCAAAGTGCCAACTAAATCGCGGCATTATTGAATTTTCCCACACTTTCCTTGGCACTTTCGTTTTCCTGCTATTTTCTTTCTTCTGAAAGGCCTTCGCAAGTGTATAAATGATGTGTTCCATAAAGCCAGCCGGGACGATTCCCATCGTGCATTGAAACGCGAGGACTAGATTGATGCGTGGCCCGAAGGATTCTCGATTGCTGTCGGAACAACGACGCCGGAAAATTCTGGATCTCATCGAACAGCGGAGCCAGGTCACGGTGCGCGATCTGGTGGAGAAGTTTTCGATCTCGGCGGTGACCGCGCGCGCCGATCTGGACGCGCTTTCGTCGCAAGGGATGGTGGTGCGGTCGCACGGCGGAGCGGTGCGCCAGGTGGAAGCGAGCCAAGATTATCCTCTGCGGCTGAAGAAGACGCTGCATCATGCGGAGAAAGCACGCATCGGGCGCGCCGCGGCGGAACTGATTCAAAACAATGAGACCATCGTTCTGGATTCCGGCACAACCACCGCGGAGATCGCGCGGCATCTGAAAGTCCGGCGCCTGCAGTCGGTCACCGTTATTACGCACGCCTTGAACGTCGCGTACGAATTGATGGATGCGCCCGACATCTCCGTGATCATGATCGGCGGACTGCTCCGTCCCGTGTCTTGCTCGCTGGTCGGGCCGCAGGCAGAGTCGATGCTCAAGGACTTTCATGCCGACCGCCTCTTTCTCGCCGTGGATGGATTTGATCTGGAGATCGGGCCATCGACTCCCGATGTGCTGGAAGCCCAGTTGAACAGCCTGATGGTGCGCAATTCGAAAGAGGTGAATGTGGTTGCCGACTTCAGCAAGCTTGGGCGCCGCAGCGTCTCGCGCATCTGTCCTCTTTCACACGTTCATCGACTAGTCACCGACACGCGCGCTCCGGCCGACTTTACCGAGGCGCTGCGCAAGTCAAAGATCGAGGTTATTACGGCGTAGATTTTTCAGTCGCTAATCGCGTGAAGTGGTATGCGAGCATGCGATCGGGGAGCAACAGCGCATTGCGAAAGCGCGCGCTCACCTCATCGGCTTTCCCCAACTCTTTCGCTAGCGAACCTGTAGTGTAGTTCCAGTAGCTTGGAAATGAGCTGGTGTCGCTGCGGCTGGCCGCCTGATCAAATGCGGTTTGCAGGCGAGCTTGCCACTGCGCCTCATCAAAGCCGGGAAGCTGCTTAGCCGCGAGCCACGCCCAGCGGATCTGGTCGGGAGCCGAGCCGGCCGCAGCTGCCTGATATTTTGCTTTGGCCTCCGCGGATTTGTCGCAGGCGCTGTACACCGTGCCGAGCAGATACTCGGTTCGCGCCGATTGAAGAATCGGCTCAAGGCCGTCGCGCGTGAAGACCAGGTCCGGCACCGCCGATCCCAGGTCCTGCGCGATCGGCAGCGCTTGATCGCAATGCCCCGCTTTCGCGGCAGCCACGGCATGCTGCAGTTGCACTTCGATCCACACCTGGCGAACATTCGTTCCGCCTTCTTCGCGCGCAAAAAAACGGTTGTGGAACAGTCCCGTGGCGCGGTCAAAGTCTCCAGCTTCCGCCAGATTCAGAATCAGTTCATATATCAGCGACGGCGGAGCCGTGTCGAGATGCGGATATTTCTCCAGAGCCTCGACACGTTCACTTGCTGGCCGATGGAGCAGACTGAGCGCCTGGTCTATCCCCAGATAGATCGCAATGTTCGACGAATCGCTGCGCTGTCCATCGCGGAACGATGCGAGCGCCTGCTCGGGATCATTCTTGATATGAAGGAGAGCCAGGCCCGTGCTCGCGCTCAGCACCGGAATGTCCGGACCGTACTTGTGAGCATCGGCCCACTCTTGCAAGGCAGGATCGGTTGCGCCGCGTGAAAAGTAAAACGTTCCCAGGAGGTAGTGCGCGGTGGCGTCGGTGGGATGGGCCTGCAACGCTGCTCCGAGAACGGCGAATTCCTCGGCAGTGTTCGGAAAAATGAACGCGGTGGAGAGTTTCGAGGCTGCGCTGTAGTCGGCTTCCGCCGACTGTCCCAGCCTCTGGTGACAGTAACCCCGAAAATACGCGACCATCGGATGCTTCTGCGGAGCGACCGTCCCCGGTTCGCTCTGATCGGGCGCGGGCAATGGATAGTCTCGGTCAAGAACGGCGAGCGCCTTCGCATACAAGCCGAGCCGTATGTACTGTGCAGACAAGTTCAGAACACGATTGGGATCGTTCGCAAGCTGAACAAGGTTGGGGCTTCCCGCTTCATTTTGAAGAAGGTAGCTGAGGGGGAAGCGCGACAATCCTTCATGCGCCAGTTTCCGCGCTTCGACCGTGCCGGTCGCCCCCTTCACGGCTACAAGTTCCTCCAGAAGGCGCTCATCCCCCGGGGCTGCGTGCGCGGCATCCGCCAAATGGCGCTCTGCGCCCGCTAGATCGCCGGTGCGTGCCAGCAATTCTCCGAGCCGCAACGCAGCCGCTGGATAAAACGACGGCAGCCGTTCGGCTTGCTCGTACGAGGCGCGCGCTCGGGTCGCGTCACCTAGCCCATCGTATGCGAGGCCGAGGTAGTACGAGATTTCCGTATCAGTCGTATCGCGCAGATGCAGAGGCTCCAGAAGTTTTCGGGCCTCCTCGTAACGCAGCAAACCCGCTGCAAGCCGGCCCGCTCCCTTGCCTGCCACAAAACTGTCGGGGAACTTCGTCAGAGTCTGCTGGTAAGCCTCGAGTGCGCTCAGTAGTCTGCCGTTTAGCTCTTCGTCCTTGGCGAACTGAATCCAATCGTCGAAGTTGCGCTTGTCAGGATCGGGCATGCGATAGGAGGGTTGCGGCCCGACGTGAATTTCTGATGCCGGCGCCCAGTCGTATTCGCCTTCGGTCTGGCGTAAGAGGGTGGCCCCTTTGGCGTCCTGCACTTCAATCGTGTACTTCGACTGCGCATCGGCATTCGGAACTGCGTGGGTCCAGGCGCGGTCAGGAGTCAGTTCGACCCTCTCGTGAACGATCTGTTCTTTCCCCTTTAAGATCGAGACGGTCGCTTGCGGAATGGCCTGGTTGGCGTTAAATCCGACAGAAAGATTCCCTGCTTGGCGCGTTAAGCTCGCGATTCCTGCAAGATTCGCTCGCGAGATGCCACCAATCTCGCGCATTGGCATCCAGTATTCGGAGAAGTGCAGTACCTGGCGAGGCTCGAGGAAGGCATAAGTCTCCTGGTTACGAAAGAGGCCGGCCTGTACTTCGAGGTAGCCGCTCTCGTTGTCGGAGAGAGCCTTGCGCCAATCGAGGCCGTCGGCATCGACTCCCCATGACCAGATCTTCTTCGCGGGTAAGTCTTCATACACCGCATAATGAACCGTTCCTGTGTTCGTATGCGGATTCCACACACCCATAAAGGGCTCGCGGCTGCCGTGAGCGAACATTGAAACCGGGCCCTTCGTGTGATTGCGCAGCAGACTGTAGTCGACGCCGTCCTGATCGACGGGCCACGTATGAATCTCAGTGAAGCCGTGTGTCGCTGCGAACTGCATCGGGTAGGCGATGCGGGTGTCGTCCCAGGCTTCTACCCCGGCGTTGTTCCACCAGTAGAAACGATGCCGCGCATCGCTGCGGTTGGCCAGCGTGACGCGCTCTTCGAGCACAGTGGATTTGGGACGTAGCACCAACTCCACCGCCCATTCCATGCCGTAAACGCGATCGACATTACCCACAGTGGCGGAGGCGCTGCCGTCGTCGTGCTGTGCGAAAGCAAAGCTCACCGGCGACATCGTCATCCAGTTGTGCGAGACGGGGAAGTTGAACTCGACACCAAACGCCGCCCAGGCGCCGCGATAGGCAATCGCAGCTTTCTTGATCGACGGGTTCGCGTAGAACATCGGCTTGCCGGAAATCTTGTCGATGCAGGTGTAGAGATGGCCGCCGATGTCGGGCAGCACCGAACACTTCAGATACTCGTTCTCGAGATAGATTGCTCTCCAGCTCTTATCGACGCGGTTACTGGTGAGATTGTTGCGGAGCGTGTACGGGTAGTTGAAGCGATTGGTGGTGAATTGATCGAAGGGAGGATTCGGATCGGGCAATCCCTCTTCATAAGTGGGCAGGTTCAGCGTTCCCTGCCAGACGCGCACCTGTGCCTGGGTCATGGGCGCCAGGAGCGCCAGTCCTGTAAAGAGAACGCAGCAGATGTGTCGCACGCTAAATCCGGAGGAGTCTTGCGGCATTTTCGTTGTAGACCTTGCGCAGAATCTGATCCGACAGGTTGATGCCAAAGATACGCCAACGTCCCTGCGGCGGAATTTTTGCTGGCGCGTAGTCGAAGTACTCGTCTTCCGTCTCGAGGAAGCGGTAATAGATTTCGTAAAGCTGGCCGTTGAAGACCTGCTGCGGAAATGCGTCGCCATGCGGGGTAGCGTCCGTGGCGAACAGGATGCGGTCCTGGTACTTATCGAAGAATTTCTTTGAAGTGAAAGGCTGGCGTCCTAACTCGCCGATGCGTGCCGCCATATCGACGTGCATGTTGGGGTACTTGTCGAGGTTCTCCGAAACGTTTTGCAGATTCTCGGAAAAGTTTCCGAAGTGCAACGTCACGAATTGCGTTTTGGGATGCTTCGCCATCATTCGGTTGCGCGCTTCAATCAATTCCGCGTTGCTTGGGAAATCCGCGCCGTAAAAAGACCAGTCCGGATGATTGTTTAGCTCTTCGTAACGTTCGTTGAAGCGGTCGGTCGGCGTGAAGAAAGCGGCGGGATCGGAGATGTGGATCGCGACCGGCATGTTGAGTTGCCCGCAGGCATCCCACATGGGATCAAAGCGCGGATCGTCAATCTTTACGAGCGGGCCCGACGTAATGTTCTCGCGCAGGTAAAGGCCCAGCGTCTTGAGGATCTTCAACCCGCGCGCCCCATCCCGGTGCGCTTGCTCGATGGCTTGCGCCTGCAACTGCGGATAGTTGGATTCTTTGAAGTGACTGTATGAAGGCTCTGTGAAGGTGATGAAGCGGCCCGGATAAGCGCGATCGTACTTGCCAACGGCTTCGGCGAGTCCCTTCTCGTAGCCGCCGGTCAGGTTGACCATCAGCTTTATGTTCTTGCTGTCCATCACCGCCAGGCACTCCTGCGGCGTGCCCAGATACTCACGATCGGGCGAGATGGCAACACCTTTCTCTGCTTTGGCGGAGACGGAGATGTGAGTGTGAAAGTCGATAACCGGAAATTTCGCGCGGTCCACGTGCGTCTCGTGCACCTGGAGCATGCTCTTCGGTTCGTATTGAGAAAGGTCGAGCGGAGTAGGAGCCTTCTTGCTCTCTTGATCTTCAGCGGTTATGGAATTTTCTGCGGATAGTGAGCCGGCCTGCATTCCGACACCGGCCATGACGCCAACGCCATAGAGCCACTGACGGCGATTGATCAACTTGGACCTCCTGCGTTGCCCTGAGTTCGCGAACAGCTATTGTCCCGGTTCGAGGGCGGGCGTGGCAATGTCCACCGGCTTCTGTTCTCCATTGATGGAGCCATGCCACACGCTGCCGCCGAACGTCGTGATGTAGATCTTGTTGTGGTCGAGCGGATCGGGGATCACGCGCTGGCCCCACTTGAAATTGAAGCCCGGGATTCGAGTCCAGGTGAGACCGCGATCCGCCGAGCGCCAGGCCGACGACTCGAATCCGGCAGCATACAGGACGTCGGGATTCGCCGGGTCGATCGTGATGTCGTAGATGTGCCGATCTTTTTCCAGCACCTGCTTCCAGGTCTTTCCCGCGTCTTCGGAGAGAAATATGCCCCCGCCATCGCCGTGTTCTCCCGCGGCACGTCCCCACACCGTGAGGTACAGGCGATTGGGCGAACGCGGATCGATTGCGAGGCCGTTGGGGGCGTTCGATCCCTCAGGAAGTTGGACTGGCTGCCAATGTTCGGCGCCATCGGTGGAGCGATACAGCGCACCGTCTCCGGCATTGCCGATGCTGCCATCTTCCGAACGACGCGCGATCAACGCGTATAGAACGCCATCCGAGCTTCTGGCCAGCCTCCAGGCAAAGGGCTGCGATTGCGTGATGCCCTGGTTCTTCAGGGTCCAGGTGCGCCCGCCGTCGGAGCTTTTGTAGACGCCACGGTTAAATCCCGCCACGTAGAGAACACGATTGTCGACCGGGCTGTCGGGATCGAGCAAGATGTGAGTTGCCCCGGTTTCGTCCATGCCCTTATTCGATTTCGTCCAGTTGCGGCCCCCGTCGTCGCTGCGGCACACGCCACCTTTAAAGTTCATCGGAGAGTTATGCCGCCACATTTTCGGGCGTGGCAGATCGTGCGTGTAGCTGTTCACGCTCCACATGCGGCCTTTGACTTTCGGATCGAAAACAATCCAGTAGGTCGTGTTCTGCCACTCGCGCGGAACGCCGGGGATGGAACTAGTCCACGAGACACCACCGTCTTCGCTGCGAAACAGTCCGATATCGGTGTAGGTGATGAACACACGCTTGGAGTCGAACGGATCGAAGTGGATGCCGTAGCTGTTGGTGACATCGAGGCCCGTGGTCGTCCACCCGGCGTCGTTGACCTTGCGGGAATACTGCGCGGCCCAGGTTGCGCCGCCGTCAGCGGTGCGCATGGTGCGGCCCAGGTCAGTTCCGTACGCAAAGTTCGGATCCTGATCGGCAACGGTCATGGCCAGCGGGTTCTCGCCCCATCCCGGCCCGAAACGCTCGGTGATCCAAGCATCGTGAATATTCTTGGCGGCCGTGTCGGCTTCTTTCCAAACCAATTTCCAATCGCCGCCGGAGTTCGTGGTCTTGGCGACGCCGATCCAGTTTTTGCCGTCGAGCGATAGATGGTCGTAGGAAACGTACGCGACTTCGGAATGATGCAGGCTGGTTGCGATCGCGCGCACTTTCGCGCCCGACCCCGGCAAATTCGTCTGCTTCCAATTCACGCCTCCGTCGGTAGAAACGAAGGCGCCCTTCTCTGACGTGGTATATAGGGTCGGCTGCGATCCGGAGCCGAAACCGAGAGACGTTTCGTTGGCAGTTGCAGGCAAGGGCAGAGTCTTAATCCCCGATGGGCTCGCGATGAAAACGTCATGCGCGCTCGCCATAAATAAGGTGCGCGAGCCTTCCGGCGAGTGGGGATCGACCCATATCCGGCGAGGACGGCCGGGAACATCGACTTTCTTGGTCCAGGTCTTGCCCGCGTCGGGCGAGACGAAAAGCGCGATTTTATCTTTCTCGCCAGCGGTCACGTAGAAGGTTTTGGAGTCGGTGGGATCGATCGCCATCGCGGAAATCGTTCCGAGAGGATCGGGATCGGCCTGGATGATTTCGTCCGCGTGGTCGGAGGCCATCTTCACGCCTTTCACCGAGTCGGGCGCCGGATACGCCAGTTCCCAATGCTCGCCGGCATCGGTGCTGCGCCACAACGCGGTGGCGTGCGCATACATCGTTTTCGGATCTTTGGGATCGAACACGAAGAAATCCACCACGCCGCGTAGGCTGAACATGCGCCAGTTCTGTCCGGCATCGTGCGTGATGTAAGAGCCGGTCATGTCGCACGAGATGAGCACGGTGTTTGTATCGAGCGGGCTGATGGTGGGGTTGAACATTGCACCGCCCCCGCCCGGCCCAATGATACGAAAATCGCCCGGGCGCTCGGCGGCGAAGCTCGATAAACACACTGCGACGAGAAATGCGGGAAGAAGACGGAGTTTCATCGGCCCTGCCTGAGTTGTGAAGAGCGGCGCGAGATGACCGCCCGGCAATATGAAATTCAATCGAACTGGAACCGGCCGCCCGTCCACTTGTGTGACCAGAGCGGCCGGTTTCCTCGACGGGGTGAGTTAGAACGTAATCCTCAACCGGAGACGGATGGTGCGCCGGCTGTCGACACCCTCCTGCGAGAAGGTCTGTAGCTTTTTCCCGAAATCCTCGTTGGGAGTGACATCGGGCAGGCCGGTATCCGGGTTCGTCGCTATGATCGGCTGCAAGGTCGCTTGGTCCACAGCGACGTTGAAGTCGCCCAGGAATGCAAAGCTTCCGCCTCCGCCACCGTTATCGTTGTCAGGCGACCACAATGGGTGGTTGAACAGGTTGTCGACATCCGCGCCAAATGTGGCAACCACACGCTCTCCGAAATGGAAGTCCTTGTGTATACCGAGATTGACTCCCCACGTCCCCGGTCCTCGCAACAGACCCCGTTTTGCAATCTTAGGATTATCGAAAATATCCGCGCCGAACGGCATCAGTGCAAACGCATTCGGGTCCCAGATTTGATTGCCGCTCTTGTGATTGGGATCTCCGACCACGATCGGTCGGAATGAGGGCTCAGCATTGAAATCGCCCACAGCGTCGATAGACTCCGAGGCGAGATTGCCCGGTATGATCGTACTGCAGTTGTCGCACAGCCAGAAGGGAGTAAAACTCGTTCCGGTCTTGGCGAACATGTTGAACGAGCTCTGCCATCCGCCCAGGAGAGCATCCGCCCACCGTGACCAGGATGATCCGAACTGCCTGCCGCGGCCTACCGGCAGGTCGTATATCCCGTACGCCACGAAGCGGTTTTTCGGAACGAACGCTTCCTGGCCATAGTCGTTATTCGGCTCGAACTGGTTGTAAGCAATGCCACCGAGGCTGGCGTTGGCCGTGTCCAGACCGCTGGACCTCTGGTCCAGATAGGTATACGACAGGCTCAACATCAAGCCATGAGAGTAGCGGTGCTCGAGTTGGGTCTGGAATGCGTTTGAGCGGCCGTGTCCGAAGTTGCCGTACGTGAGCAGGAAATCACCGAGATCGGGAAATGGCAGTCGTGCGAAATCCGCAGGCGAAAATGTGCAATCACCATTGTTCACTGGATCGCAGGCCGTCACACCATCGCCAATGGTCGTTCCGATCGGGGTATCGCTGGGCCTGATCTCGTTCAAATCGCGGCCCGCAATTAAACCGCTCAAAGTACTGCCCAGATAAGAAAACCGCAAGGAGGTATCGCGGAAAATCTCCCGCTCATAGGTCGCGTTGTATTGCTGAATTCTAGGTTGCTGCAAGCCTATTGGGACGGCATTCACCGATGGGAATCCGCCAAACCCCGAGGTTATGTGACCCCCTGTGAGTGGACTGAACCCGTGACTGAATCCTGGCCACGGATTGAGCAATTGATCAGGTGGCAGAGGATCGCCATTGTCGTCGATGTTTCTCTTCGTCAAGCCCTGATTGAACGCGTTGGTGGCAATCGCATCACGCATGCCTTGCGCGGCGGAGGTGGGGTAGTAGAAGCCATACCCACCCCGGAGCACGGATTTGTCTGTCAGGCGAAAAGCGACACCAATTCGCGGCGCAAAGTTGTTCTTGTCGGAGCGAATTAGTGCGCGTCCAACGCCCAGTCCCGATTGAGAGGCGGTAGCGACACCGCCCCCGTAGTTGACGATTCGCGTGTCGAGAAGCGCGAGCGTACTGGCGGAGGGGACCAGGAAGCGTCCGCGGACTCCGGTGTCGGGATTCACAAAACTCGGGTCGAAGTTAACGAGTTCATTATTGTCTTCAATAAACGGCGTGACCAGTTCATAGCGCAATCCGAGGTTCACAGTCAGGCGGGGGGTCACCTTCCAGTCGTCCTGGAAGAAGAATCCCTGTTCCCAGTTGTACGCCTGGAGCGGACCGCGCTGCACGTTAACGTAGCTCACACTGTCAGGCCGCTCGCCCAAAATAAATTTCCCAAACGGGGTGGTGGTGGAGCCCGTATAGGTCATCAAGCCTCGCACATTTCCGCGGTTCTTCGAGAATCCATCGGACAAAGAATTCCGTACGAAGTCCGCGCCCATCTTCAAGCTGTGCTTGCCAACCACCCAATTCAGAGTGTCTCCGAATGTGGCAAGGTTGGAGTCCAGCAATCGATCCGTATCGCGATTGCCGTTATTGAAGGTAGCGAAACGATTGCTGAAGTTGATCGCAGGGTGTCCCAAGGTCGCCAGCAAATTCGGGCCAACCACGGCTCCGTACGCGTCGATGTCGGACTGGTCAAATCCAATCCCCGAAAGGAAACCTTCCAAGCTGGTGTTGCTGTGCCTGTAAATGTGCTCCCGATTGAACCCGCCTCTGGCCTCGTTCACAATATTGTTCGTGAAAGCGCGAGTGTACGAAAGCGCGACGGTATTGTTTCGGCGGTAGTTCTCTCTCAGCCCAAGTCCGGTGTAGGGGCTTTGAACCAAGTTCTGGCCAAATGTCGCCGCCGATCCGTTATAGACGGCGAAAACGTGATCTCGGTCGGTGAAGTCGTGATCCAAACGGAAAGATCCTGTGTCACGAACAGAGGGCTGGGACACATTGGTGGTATAGCGAACGCGGCCGCTGGTGCTGTTGATGTCTGCACCGAGTCCGATTTTCGGAAAATACGTTCCAATCAGATTCTGAACTGTCGGATTCAAAAACCGCGATGGCACCGTAATGAACCGTCCGTTCACCGTATCGTTGGCGATCTCCTCAGGCGTCATCTGGTCGAACACGTCTTGGGGTATAACCGGCTTGGACGAATCTTTGACCCCAGAAAAGTCGCCCGTCCACATCGACGGATGCGGAAGGTTGGTAGATCGAAGTTC
>DASRDJ010000061.1:0-4357 GCA_035652655.1 Terriglobales bacterium | reverse complement strand
CCTTCTTTCCGCCCGGATAGTCGCCGGGAGCCTCGTGAACGGCAGTTACTTTACTATCCGGAAAGGTGACGGCGTAGAAGCGCGCCGCCTCATGCGCGTCTTTGTCGAACCAGAGGCAGATCGTGTTCTTTGGCTTCATGTTCGTGTGCTCCTTGTGCTCGATCAGGGCGAACCTGCCTTTGCAGTCCGTTTCAAGACCCACCAGGTGATCCGCTGCGTCCGACTTCTCAAATCGGTCGCGATCCGTCCTGCCCTTCTAAATTATATCGCTTGCAGTGATTGACTTCGAGAACGAAGCTATGACAGGCCGATTTCCGAATGATCCAGGACGTGCGGTAGACAGCGGAGCCGCGCGATTCCCTGCAGGCCCGTCCTTCGACGACCTTCGTTCCCCGTGCGGCTGCACGCACAAAAAATGAAAAAAACGAGAAAGCCTTGCGCGGGGCGCTGCGGGGCGTCTGCGCGATCCAGCGGTCCCGGGCAGAATAACTAAGGCCGATCCCACGCCACGGCCCGAGACTAGCCATCGAAGCAGACACTAAGGTAGAAGCCTTGCTTCGTTTTCGGGCAGGAGATTAGTTAATGTTTACGGCGAATTAAGTTGCTATTTATATTTCGGAAATATAAAGTCGCCCCAATCGCAGCTTTGCTCTCGTTCGGAATCAGGTTGATTGAGAGGTTTCGAATGTCCAGACCATTCAAAGCCCTCGGTGCGGTATTGTATCCGATTTTCGTTTTGTGTTTTGTAGCGCACAACACCCACGCCGCGACGTTCACTCCGGTATTCACCACCAGTGACTGCAGCGGTCCCTGTCAGTTGCCCACTGCGCCTGACGCTGCTGCTTCCGCAGACGATTCCGAAAGAAATGCAATCAGGAAGGACGCTACCGCCTCGAACGCCTGTTTCCGCACCGCCGAAAATGGCAGGTCCCTCGTCGAGGCTCAATGTGACATCTCGGCGCTTGAAGCTTCCGCCCACCAGGGCCAGGTCTATGCTCAAAACCAGCTCGGTTTGGTTTCCGCTCTCGATCTCGGAAAGGGAAACGACATCCGCCAGGCCCGCCATTGGTTTGAGAAGGCTGCCCGCCGCGGCTATGCCCCGGCCCAGGTGAATCTCGCGGTGATCTATATCAACGGCTGGGGAACAGCACAAAACTACGGTGCGGCTCTCAATTGGCTCATGGCGGCCGCAAAACAAGGCGCTCTGAGAGCCTACGCGGATCTCGGCGTTCTCTATATGAACGGCTGGGGCGTACGCCGCGACTATGCCGAAGCGCGCAAGTACCTTGAGCTTGCCGCCAATGGCGGCGATTCCGGCGCCCAGTCCTACCTAGGTTATCTCTACGATGGCGGACTTGGCGTGGTCCAGGATTACGCACTGGCTGTACACTGGTATCGCCTCGCCGCCGAAAACGGCTACGCTCTCGGCCAGCACAACCTCGCCGTTATGTTCCTCCGCGGGCAGGGTGTTCGCCAGAGCTATCAAGAAGCCTTCCACTGGTTCGAGAAGGCCGCGCAGCAAGGCAACACCGGCGCCCGCATCGACCTCGGCTTCCTGCTAATGAACGGCCTCGGTACCGCCAAGGATCCAGTCGCGGCCTACGCTTGGTTCCTCGCTGCATCCAAGGCTGGCGATCATCGTGGCGACGACTATCTTGCGACGCTAAGAGCCACTCTCGATCAGCAAGAGCTGGGGCAAGCCACGCAGCAGGCACAATCGCTCAACTCCGCCGCGTTTCAACAGAGCATTCAATTCGAACCCGGTACCCTAGTAACTCTCAAAGAAAGAGGCGCTGAACCGTGACCTCTTCTTCGTATCTCGGAATTCCTTTGGTCTTCATGCCTGGCAGGTACTTCAGAGCGCATCTGTTCCCCTTCGCTTATTGTCCCTGAGCAAGTACGAAGTTGCTTTGGAGCAAAAACAGCACCACGCTGCGCCGGTAACGTCGCTTTTGTTTTGGGGCTAGGACTCGCGGGTGGCACAAGCTGCGAAGAGAGCAACCCGGCACTTAGCATGCCGGAACTCGAAAAACGCCGCGAAAGCCGGGCATACAGTCAATAACCAAAACGGAAGCAGGAGTTAGCCCGCACATGGATTGACTGGCCTCAGGGCGGCCCCGCGATCCGCCGATCTCGGGGCCGGACAGGACCGCACGGGCTGTTGACGTCATTTTGCCTTGTCCCAGACATCGACTGCCCGGGTATCGTTTCGCAGTTCGTCGAGGTTAATCCAATAGTAGTCGCCGAACGGTTTCTTTTCCGGCCAGACCTCGTCGAGCGTGTCGGCGTCAAAGAGCGTTCCGGCCTTCATGACCATAGCGATCTTCATGGTGTTGTGGATGTCGTCGAGCGGGTTTGCGTTGAGCACTATAAGATCGGAGAGCTTGCCGGGCTCAAGTGTCCCCAAATCCTTGTCCACGCCGAGAAAATGCGAGCCGTGTACGCTCGCGACTTCTAGAGCTCCCATCGGGCCCAGTGCGGAAGCGAGCATCCACACTTCCCAATGCGAACCGATGCCGTGTGCTTGGCCGTGGGAACCTATCGCGCTGTAGCCGCCGTTTGCAATGATGTCCGCCACGCTCTGTGCCTGCACAGCGAAATGGTAGTCGGTAACCGGACGCAGCCACCGGCGCCTCAGATGCGGCATGAGTTGACGCCAGGGTATCCACCGCTGCTGCTTCGCGTCTTTCCAGACATCGCTCAGTTGGAAGAAGTACTCCTCGTTCCATGGGGCGGTGCCGCCGACGGTGAGCGTCGGTGAGTAGACGGTATGCGCCTGGCCGAAGATCTTCGCAACATCTTCATACATCGGCACGTAGGGGGTCGGATGCTCGAAGCCGGCCTGGCCATCCATCAGCATGGTCAGCTTGTGATCGAGATCGCTTGAACCTTCGCCGGTGACCCGCAGTCCCTTCTTACGCGCAATCTCGGTGATCCACTGGCGCTGCTCGCGATTCGGCTGGAGATACTGCTTGAGCGCCGTGGCTCCGAGAGCCTGCAGGCGCGTAATGTCATGTTCGGCCTGTTCATAGGAGGTGAGTTCGTTTCGGTGAGGACCGTTTCCGGAAAATAGGGGGTCGCCCGTCGAGAAGGTTCTCGGCCCCAAGGCGCGGTCGGCCTCGATCATTTCGGCGAGAGAGAAAACCTCCTGGGTCCAAGCGGCCGGATCGAGCGTGGTGGTCACCCCATAGGCCAGGTAGACGGCCGATTCAAAATTGCGCGAGGGAGTGATCCCCGCGGATTCGCGATGGTGATGGGCGTGCACGTCAACCCATCCGGGAATGATCGTCTTCCCCTTACAATCGACGATTTTGTCGACGCCTGCCGTGCTGCACGTTCCCACACAGGCAATGCGGCCGGCCTTCGCCACGATCGTGCCCCTCTCTATGACTTTGCGGTTCGACAGCGTGATGATGCGCGCATTGGTCAGCGCGATCGTGCCCTGAGCCAGCCTTCGCGGAACGCTCAATTTGATGTCAGTCGAATCCGTCTTTCCGGAATCGACATGAAACACGGAATATTTATTGCCGATGCCGAATTCCACCGTGTTCGGATCCCGCCAGCGAGGAAAGAGCCCACCATCCTGGCTCGCCGCCTTCACTGGCATCGCCGGCATTTTCTTGTCGAGTGAAACGGCCTGGTCGCCGGTGGCGGCGAGGGGCAGAGGAGCGACGTAGACGTTGTCGCCTTCCTCGTAAACCACGCGCGCGCCGTCAGGAGAGAGTTCGGCGTCGGTGGCGTTCGTGAACCTGGCATGGACCCGCCTGTCGGTTCCGTCCTCGCGCACCGAGAACAATTCAGCGATGGGAACCGACAGGAAGCTACCCGGTTTTTCGACGCGATGCGCGAGGTAGTAGATGCGGCCGTCGGGGCCGAAGCGCGCGTGGGGGCCGGGTGACTCCATGCCATCGACTCTTGCGACGGTCTTGGCCTGGCCGCCTTCCAAGGGCTGAATGACGACATCATACCATTCATTGCGCGCCCAGTTGCGTCCCCGCAAGGTGGCGCCTGAGCCCCGCGAATAGACGAGTTTTTTGCCGTCGGCGCTCCAAACGGGATTAAGGTACTCGCCCGGATCGCGGGTGAACTGCGCCGGATTCCCGCCGGAATTCGGGATGGTCCAGAGCTGCCCGTGTTCGTCGTCGTCCCAGGTCGCAAAGACGATCTTTGAACCATCTGGCGACCAGGACGGCGAGAATTCGCTCGGCGTGAAGGAGCCCGCCGTCAGCCGTTTGGGCGTTCCCCCAGGTAAGTCCATGATCCAGAGCTTTCCGACGGCCTGAAACACCAGACTGTGTCCGTTAGGCGAGGCCGTCTGCCAGCGCATCATCTTCGGCTGGAAGGGCCCGTCCTCGAT
>DASRDJ010000060.1:0-5126 GCA_035652655.1 Terriglobales bacterium | reverse complement strand
CGCCCCAGTATAAACGCGCGTGATTTTCATTGAGTGCGCTCTTTCACAGAGATCTTACAGAATGTCAAGTTAGTATTTGTAGTTAAGCCGTTGATCGGATGCGTTCTAGCTTTTCCGCAGGATTATATCCATTGAACGCCTTGGACAAATTTTACGGCAGTTTCTCGATGCAGAAATCAAATTCAATTGTAGGGCATAACGGTCCCGGCAACCGGCGCACGTCCGGCGACGTTTGCAAGGCGCGGCGTTTCCGCGCGCGTCCGGGTTGGCCGGGCGGTTAGGCGCGATCGCCATGCAGTGACTTCTCAATTCGTCGATCAGGCACCAACCACAGGATCGCTGCCACCACGTACAGCGCCTGAGCCACCCACAGCCACAGGAACGTGGAGATGATTGCACACAAATACAGGACAGGCGAGAGCTTCCCCTTCCAATCGCCGCCGATCGCCGCCTTGAGTGGCGACTCCGAGCCCTGCGAAGCAATGATTGTTTGCTGAAGAATCAAATACGCGAAGGCCGCTGCAAGGAGGACGCCGCCATAAAGCGCGGACGGTACAGGCGCGAAATGATTCTCACCCATCCAGCCCGTAACGAACGGAAAGAGCGACAGCCAGAAAAGAAGATGCAGATTAGCCCAAAGGATGCCACCGGTCACCCGAGTGCAGGCGTGCAGCATATGGTGATGATTGTTCCAGTAGATGCCGACGTAGACGAAGCTGAGAACGTAGCTCATGAATACCGGAAGGAGGGGTGCCAGCGTTCCGACGCTGTCACCATGCGGAATCTTCATCTCCAGCACCATGATCGTAATGATGATCGCGATGACACCGTCGCTGAAGGCCTCGAGTCGGTTCTTGCCCATACGTTTGCCCTTGAGGCAGCCTAGAGGAAACGCCAACGCACCAGCACCACCGCAGCAGCGGGAACCGCGAACAGCAGGAGCAATATGGGCAATTCGTCGGCCACCGAGTAGCCTGCCTTTGAAACCCCTATCCACATGTTGGTGGCAGTGATCATCAGCCACAGACTTAGTCCAAGGGCGACTGCCCAGTTCGGAGCCGAAGGAAAATGCTCGGAGAACATCTTCGCCACGATGAGAAGTGAAGCCATTAGGAACAAGCCAGCGACTAGGAACAGGATCGTACGCATGGGGCCAATTCTCCGTACTGAGGTTGATGGGACCTGCGGCGCGCCTAACGCTTTGGGTGAGAGGCGCGATTTTTAGCGTCCTTCTCAACCCAAGGGTTAGAAGACAATGTTACGCCTTGCCTATGCGACGGTGTAAACCGCAATCTCAAAACGGCTCAACCTGGATGCGCTTTCCCTCTAGACGTGTTTCGGACGTCCCAACCTCTTTGTCCTGCAAGTCAAGTGTGCTGACTTTCGCTACGCCCGTAAACTCATTGTCTCCAGGACCAGGAATAATATGTATCCGAGTCTTAGTGCTTCCGACCCACTTTCCGCTTTGATCGAATCGGAACGCGATATAGGTGGCGTCAAACTCTTTATCGCCCACACCTTTCCAGGCACCATGCGCGCCACTGAGTACCGGATGTGTATCTCCGCTTCGAAAAAAAGTGCCATCCGACGAAAACGTAAGAAGGTTCTTTCCTACACCAGCCGGCCGACTGGCTGTCACGATCCACGCCCCAATCAGACCTCGATTAGCTTCGACGGCAGCGTCTTGCCGGGTGCCCGCCGACGCCGCGCACCCGGCAACGACCACGGCAGTTAGTAGACTCAACAGAACAGATTTAATCCTGCACATAGTTTCCCTCCTTCAATGTGGCCGCCCCAATCCCGCTCGACCCCTTCTTCCGTCGCGTCGATCCTCTTGCCTTCTAACGATCAAGGCTGAACGGACGAGACCAGCGAGCGAAGCGAGCAGCTTCTGAAGATCCGTTTCAAGCCTATTGTTAGGTCGCTCGCAGATTAAGCCGGTAACGAATCTCACGTATCGTAAAGTTTTTCCAATGGTCGTCATCCTTTACGGCACCGTCCTGGATAAATCCAAACGATTCGTAAAAAGTACGTGCTCGTTGGTTTGCTTCTAATACCCACAAAGTAAGTTGGTCAAATCCGCGCTTTCGAACTTCGCCGAGTGACGCGGAGAGCAATGCGCGACCAATTCCTTTTCCCCATTTCTCCGGATGAACATAAATTGCGCTGACCTCTGCCGTGCTCGGATTAGCATCTGGGTCGCGTGAAGAGCCGAGCGCAGAGAACCCCACTATGTTGTCTTCGGTATATTCACCGATGAAAATGATCTTGTCCGGATCCTGGGTCAATTCACGCCACATATTTGTTCGTTTTTCCACGTCAAGGCCGTCGAGAAAGTCATCGGGCATGTACCCTCGATAAGCGACCTGCCATGAGCGCACGTGAACTGATGCAATCCCGGAAGCATCATCAACTGTGGCTTTCCGGATTGCGGCAGTTTGCATCTGTCGGCCTAATGTTCCGGTTCAGCGGCGGCGCGCTGAACTTCGTGCCCTGGCACTTTATCCATCACCACCGTCCGCTGCAACCGTTTGTTAGACCATCCAATGCTTTCATTACAGCCTCGCAGCACGCTATCTGCTCGTTCTCTGTTAGTGACCGGTAGAGCGCATCTCGACGCCGATGGCGGCGCTTACTTGATTCTCCTGGTGGGGTCGGATCGTAAGAGAGACGACGAACGTGACTGCGGCAACCACGAGCAGATACCAAGCGGGCGCGGCGAGATTGCCCGATGTCTTAATCATCCAAGTGACGACGAGCGGAGCTGTGCCACCGAAGAGAGCGAGCGTGATGTTGTAGCCAATCGCCATGGCGCTGTACCGCAGACGGGCAGGAAATAGTTCCGCCATTGCGACGGGCATCGCTCCCTGGATGTGGCCGTTGATGAGAGCAAAGATTGCGAGCGAAACCGCTGTGCCCACTGTTGTACCGGAATCGATCCACCTAAAGAGCGGATAAACCAGAATGCCTGTCGCGAGCGCCCCGATCGCAAGAATGCTCTTGTACCCGAACCGATCTGCGAGCAATCCCGCGATCGGCATCGTTGCAATCAGCAGGACCATGCAAAGCGTGTTGATGAGCAAGGCATGGGGCACCGGCGGCTTTACGAAATGCGTAAGATACGTCGGCATCCAGACGAATAACGTATAAATACCGACTCCGAAAAGCAGCACGATGCCTGCAACTTGCAGTACACGGAGCGGCATCTCCCGCAGCGCCTCGAGCGCCGGGCGTTGTTCAATCTGTCCGGCGTCCTGCAACCGAACAAATTCCGGCGTCTCTTGCGTACCGCGGCGCATCTGCCATCCGACGACGCCAACCAGTAGCCCGCCGAGGAACGGCAGACGCCAACCCCATGCGTGAAGCTGCTCCGTTGAAAGCACGTCCTGGAGTAGTGTCGCCACCGCCGAGCCGAGCAGCATCCCGCCGATGGTGCCGAACGTCGACCAGCTTCCGAAGAATCCCCGTCGACCAGAAGGCGCGGCTTCGACGAGATAGCAGCATGATCCGATGAACTCTCCCCCGACTGAAATGCCTTGCGCAAGGCGCAGGATCACGAGGAGCACCGGAGCCAGAACGCCAACCGTCGCATGAGTGGGAACGAACGTGATAAGCGTCGTCGGCACAGCCATTAGAAAGATGGAAAGCTGAAGCGCGCGCGTACGACCCAACCGATCTCCGATCTGGCCGAACAACACGCCCCCAATGGGACGTGCAAGATAGCCGGCAGCGAAAACGCCGAACGTGTTGATAAGCGCCGACATCGGATCATCCGTCGGAAAGAACTGCGCGCCGATAAAAGGTGCGAAGTAGCCGAAAACGGCGAAGTCGTACCACTCGAGGAGATTGCCAATACTACCCGCAAACGATGTCCGAAACTTCAGCGCCTCCATTTGACCTTTCCGAGCGGCCACGACGATGGCCGATCTTCCCTGCCGTCTAATCGCTCGCGTTCACCGCACGGCGGTGAACGACTCTGATTCGCAATTAAACGTTGCCGCCGCTCTTATGCAGCCTGTTGTTAGGCGGGGATTATTTCCAGAATTGCCACCATGTTTTCGGCTGCGGCTGGCTTTCAAACTCTGCATCGCATCTTGCGCAACCTGAACTCCACCGCATAACCCATAAATTGTTGCGGTGGGTTCAGCACACGACCGCCGAACACGTTGTCGCCATAGCACCCAGTGACGGTAACCCAAACAGATTCGGGTGAGCGATCGGCCACTCGTCATGATTTGTTCCTTGCACGAAGATTTCCTTTCGGATTCTTCCACGTCCGTAGCTCACTCGTGCACCGCACATTGGACATGTGTCACCATCCATATTGCGTCCCGTGCCTCCGCACATATGGCAAATCTTATCGGGATGCATCGTGTATCCTCGTGAAGTCTAAACATTACGGCTGAGCGGCGATCCCTATTACGAGCGGGCGTGGTCCCGCCCGCGCGTTATAGGGTCGTCCGATTCAGCGCTTTGTTAGGCGGCCCCGGGACCCTCCCTACACGCGCCGAGCAGCGTCCGGAGCGTCTTCCGCTCGACCTAGCTCGCCGCGCTTCATTGGACTCGGCTAGGCGGGCTGAAATAGCTCCACGACGTTTCCGCATGGGTCCTCCACTAAGATCTGCTGCCCGCCAGGGCCCGATAAGATCTCGTTGCGGAATCGTACGCCCGCCGTCTTCAGTTTCGCGACCATAGCGGCCAGATCGTGAGTTTCCACCACGAACCGATTCCAGCCCCCCGGCTCAGGCTTGCGCCCGTCCGGCATCGGCCGCGAAGCCGAAGCATGGGGCCCAGCAAGCCAGAGCGTTAGATCGCCACGCGTCAGAATCGCCATGGCGGGGAATTGCTGCTTGACCGTGAAACCGAGGTGAGTGCTATAGAAGTCGACAGCCTTCTGCACGTCGGTCACGAGATATCGCACATATGTCATTGTTCACCTCTCTAGCGGAGCTTCTTGCCAGTTCGGATAGCGAGAGACGGCCAGCCGATGCCTAGCCTCACAGATACCATCTCATTGAATACCAGAGGTGGGGGTCCGCCGAACGTCGAGCATCACCCGGCGCGCGCGACGGGCGACGGGCGAAGGGTCATCGACAAACCCAGCTGCGCGCGCTCGGGTGCATGCG
>DASRDJ010000059.1:0-4288 GCA_035652655.1 Terriglobales bacterium | reverse complement strand
TCCCCTGTTAACGACAATATAACTCAAGGCGCTGTATATCCAGGTCTGACGTCAAATCGGGTTAATCTATGGTTTTCGGTGAAGACGAAGATAAGTTTTAGTGATTCAAATCCAAACATACCCGATGCGGTGTGCCTTTTTGTCGCACGAATCAGGAGGGTTCCTACTGGATAATAGCGACTATCAGAATCGAATTCCGGTAGTGGTTCGAGGCTGGTTTATTCGAGCTGCTGACTGTCTAGAAAGCCAAGGACTTCCTCAGCGCTTCTGCGGGGTGAACTCTGCTGGCAAGCTCTTTCCAATTCTCGTTGCGTAGTCTGCTGCATCCCGTACAGTAGACGGACTTTTATCGAGTCGGGCAAAAGCATTATCGCCAGAATGATAGCTACAACGAGACCGCTCGCAATTGCCAGGCTCTTTTGGATTTTCGTCACGGACCTAGATTAGCATCGCGTCTTTTCGAACGGCCCATCCCGATGATCGGCGTAACATCCCTATTTACACCAATCGAACCTTTCTAAGAGTCGTCCGCTTAGTTGGTCAATTCCTTCCCTTGCTCCCCGGGCTTGATGCCAGAATGCTTTCTCACCTGCGCCATCAACTCAACGACTTTCGATTTGCCTTCGTAGTCCGGGTTGGTATCCAGCAGTTTCTGCCAGGTGGCGAGTGCGCCCTGGATGTCCATTTTCCCTTGCCATTGCACGATGCCGAGATTAAACAGGGCGTTCGGCTTGTTGGGTTCATCGGCGAGCGCACGATTGAATTCTGAAATCGCCGTGTCGGCGCTGCCGGTGTACCAGTAAGCCGTTGCCATGTCGGTGCGGATGGACGCATCGGCCGGCTTAGCTTTCAGGGCGCGCTGGTAATAGTCGATGGCGACCGGAAACTGCTGCGCGTCGTAATACACGTTCCCGACTTTGGCCAGGAGTTCGGGATTTGCCTGATCCTTTTGCAACGCTTCGAGCAGAGGCGCGGCCTGCTTGTCGGCCATACGCCGGAGTTGCTCGGGGGTCGGTTGCCCCGCGCCGGAACCATCCTGCGATGTCGCTGCCGACGCTGCCTCGACGGGCGTGCCACTGGGAGATTGCGATCCGCGAATGAACCAGCCGCTGGCGAGGCCAATCGCGAGGCACAGCACGGAAAGCCCGTAGGCTTGGGGACTGGTCCAGGTGGTGGGGGAAAGTTTCTCGCTGTTTGACATTTTCTTGCCACTCCTCAATTTGGTTGTTGCGCAGGCAGCGAACTCGACTTGCCCTGAGCTTCGGCGATCATGTGTTCGACGATGGGCTTCTTGTCGAGTTTCGGGTTGGTCTTAAGCAACTCTTTCCACGCGGCAATGGCGCCGGCCGCGTCGTTCTTTCCTTTCCAGCGAATCAGGCCGAGGTTGAAAAGAGTGTTGGCGTCGGTGGGCTTCTGATGAAGCGACTCCTCGAGGGCCGACAATGCGCCGTCGACGTTCCCATCGAAATAAAGACAGGAAGCCATCTCCGTGCGAATCGCAACGTTCTTCGGATCGATCTGCAACGCGCGATCCAGATAGCCGGCTGCATCCTTGAACTGGTGGGCTGACTTGTAGAAAGACGCGATCTCGATCAGGAGGTCTTTATTCTTGGGATCGCTCTTCAACTTCGCCAGCAGCGGTTCAACCTTGCGGTCCGCCATCTCCTTCATCTGTTCGAGGCTAGGCATCTGCGACCTGTGAGCAGATGAGTCGGCTGGGCTGGGTTGCACCGCGGGCCTGACTTTTGCGGCCGGCGACTCCGATCCCCGCAGCAGGTAGCCGATGGCCAGTCCCAGCAGCAGGCAGACCGTCGCCATTCCGTATACAACCTTGGGGCGCCAGAACTCATCGTGAACCGTTAAATCCCTCGGATGTTGGGGCATTCGCGAAAACTCCAGACCTCGGGCCAAGCCACTCACCGAGGTGATAAGGCATGCGCGTTGCCAAAACGGTCCGGGAACGAGTTCGAGATGTCGCCTGTTTACAATGACTTGCGGAAGTGCGCAGCCGCACAGTGGACTGTCTTGGGTGACAAGCGCGGCTTTCCCCACAGGGAACGGGGGATTTGGCGCGTGGTCCACGGGCGGAAGGCAGTCCCGGTCGGGGGCAGGGAAAGCGACGCCGCATTACCTCGGTTTGAGCAGGCACCAAAGGCGGACCCTCTTCGTGCCGATGGCCAAGGGGTGAGGCACATAACCGCGATTCTCCTGCTGCTTGCCACTTCCAGCTTGGCCGCCTGGTCTGCCGGGCCTGAGATCATCATTCAAAAGCGCGTTAGCGAAGTACAACTCACCTTGGTCGCGACCGACCTGAACGATCGTCCTATGGATACGCTCTCCCCTTCCGACATCACGGTGCTGGAGGACGGGCAGCCGGTCCCGCGCTTCGAATTGCGGACGGCGGCGGATCTGCGCCTGCGGGTCGCGATTGTGGTTGACCTGAGCGACTCCACCCGGAAGTCGTGGACGACCGTGCGCACGGCCCTCAGCCAATCTCTTCAGAACGTGATGAGGCCGGACGACGAGGTCATGGTTCTGGCTTTCAACAGCCGGATCGAATTGGAGCGCTGGGTGAAAAGTCCGGGCGAACTTGAGTCCGCGCTCACAAATCCGGGCAGCGGCGGACTGACCGCACTTTACGACGCGCTCTACCAGATCTGCGGACGCTCCGTTTTTGTGCCGGACGGTCAGCCGCATCGCTCGGCCATGATTTTATTTTCCGATGGGGAAGACGATTTAAGCTTACACGGATTGAGTGACACAATTGCACGCGCCGAGATGGCCGGCGTCGCCATCTACACGGTCGCGACCCACAATCCAAAGAAGAAGATGCAAGGCGACGTCGTGCTGCACGATCTTGCGGCCGCGACCGGTGGGAAAGATTTTGTGGTAAAGGATGCCGCGCAACTACAAAGGGCGCTCGCCGAGATCAACGGAGAGTTGCGGAGTTCCTACCTGCTCTACTACCGCGCTTCCGAGCAGCCCGGGGTACGGACCTTTCGGCGCGTGCATGTGATTCCGACCCAGGGCGGCGCGCACGTTCGGTCGCGCGAGGGATACTACACCGCGCCATAGTCCTGCGCGACCCTTAGCCGAGTGCTGCCCGCGAGCGAGAAAAGACAGGTTCAACTGATCAGGACTGCGGCCCACTGTGGGACTATTCTCCGCTTGGGAAAATGACCAAAGTTATTTCGGTTACTGCCGTCACTTCGCCCAGTGCTCGCGCCTGCCTTCCGATGTATGAGTTGTCGGAGTGGCAGATGAAAACAGGAAAGTCGAAGCAAAAATCATACGAACCGAAGGCCAGCGAACTCGGCACAGCGGACAACTGGATCAACCGGGCTGTGCAAGCCGGCGACGGGCTTGGTTCGGCAGAGCAGCGAATCGGCCAGGCCGAAGACATGCTCCGCACGCTGTACCGCGCGGTCGAACAGGCCGCCGACCTGGTTGTGATCACCAACACTTGTGGCACGATCGAGTATGTGAACCCGGCTTTCGAGAAGCTGACCGGCTACTCGCGAGCGGAAGCGGTGGGACAGACTCCACGGATCTTGAAGTCCGGCGAGCAGAGCGCGGAGTTTTACCGGGATCTCTGGCACACCATTCGCCGCGGCGAAACTTTCCGCGCCGTGGTCGTGAACCGGAAAAAGACTGGCGAATCGTACATCGTGGAAAAGACCATCACGCCCGTCCGTAACGCGGATGGCGAAGTAGCGCATTTCATCTCGAATGACCGGGACATCAGCGATCGGAGGAGGCTGGAGTCCGCGCTTTTTCAGGCGCAAAAGATGGATGCGATCGGGTAGTTGGCCGGGGGTGTGGCCCACGACTTCAATAATCTGCTGATGGTGATCAGCAGTTACGCGGAATTGATGCAGGACGCCATCGGCCCGGAGCACCGGCTGCATCGCAACGTGCAAGAGGTACTGAGCGCGTCGCGGCGAGCGGCAGATCTGACCCGTCAATTGCTGGCCTTCGGGCGAAAGCAAACGCAGTCCCTGCAGGTGCTCGACTTTAATTGTGTGCTGCAAGACATCTCGCGCATGTTGCCCCGCCTGATCGGAGAAGACATCGAGCTGTCGATCCTGCCCCACGACGGCACGGGAAAAGTGAAACTTGATCCAGTGCAGATCGAACAGGTCGTGATGAATCTGGCGGCGAATGCCCGCGATGCCATGCCGCAAGGCGGCAAGCTGACGATTGCAACCTGTGATGTGGACCTGGATGACGAGTATGTCGCGACTCATCCTGTGGTGCCGGCCGGCCGATACGTAGTGTTGGAAGTGAG
>DASRDJ010000058.1:0-9036 GCA_035652655.1 Terriglobales bacterium | reverse complement strand
ACAACACCGTCCACTACGTTGCCCCAGTAGTCTCATGGCAAATAAGCGACAACGGTTCGCTGCGCTTTTCTCCCTCATTTGCGCTTACGCACGAAGGCAGCCCTGTGCTGCTTCGGTTCGGCTACACCTACGAGGTGAGGGGTTTCGGTAGTAAACTCGCGCAAGTGTTCGGAGGCAAGCATTGATGCGAGGGTATTTGTGGGCTGTCACCATGCTTACATTACTGGTGGGTAGTCTCCTGGCGCAGAATTCTGGGTACCATCAAGATCCCAACTGGCGCGCACCTGCTGACGCAGCCTCCCGATCCAATCCACTGGCACGGAAACCGGAAACCGCCGCCGGAGGAGAGAAACTATTCAAAAGAAACTGCGTCGAGTGCCACGGAGAAGATGGGGGAGGGCTCGCCAAGAAAAATTCGGCGGATCTTTTGTTGCCGGAGGTTCAATCCCAGAGCGATGGCACCCTTTTCTGGAAACTCACGAATGGAAATACCGATCGCGGTATGCCTTCATTCAGCCGATTGCCGGACCTGCAGCGCTGGCAACTGGTGCTCTATTTGCGCACGCTGCACAGCGTGCAGAGTGGGGCCCCCAAGGATTCTTCGAAGTAGCTACACGATGGGCTCTCGATGGCGATCGGCCCACCACGCCCAAGGTACAACGATCCACATGCTCAAGCCTCCCCACGCCATCGCCCGCTCGTTGGGAGGCGCCCCGGCAACCAGGCTGGCTACCCACCCGGCGAACAGGAAAGCCAGCAGCGCCCAGAACGCGTAGCGGCCAATGTTGTCGCGGGCGCGAGTGACTGAAAAATAGAGCCCACAGCCAACCACAAAAATCGCGACCTCGAGCAAAATCTCCGGTATCCAGGAATTCCAAAGGCCTATTCCCACCTTCGGGCCACCTGGCCAGAGCGGGAGGTCGGGACGGTGCACGAGAAAATCGAGCACCCAGTGGCTGATCACTGCTACTCCCATGGCCCAGGCGGCGCGGCCGCTTCTACGCAGCAAATAGTATCCGCTTCCCACGACGACTGACCAGAATGTCGCCATCAGCAGACTATGTGTAATTGGGTAGTCATAGAAGTCGAATGGGGACATACGGGTGATTCCGGGAGCGATGCGTACATGTTCCTGTCCTGCCAAAAGGAAGATGGGCCAGATAAGATCTAGAAATTGTGCGGCAAAGAATAGGGATCCTAGTGAAGTGCGCGGCGTCAGCTTCTTGGCGGCCAAAGCTACGCCGAAGTGCCCTATGAACATGACCTGTACGTTAACATGCTGCTTTCTTCAGCCGTGCACAGACGTAAAAAAACGCCATCCCTAAGGATGGCGTTCGGTTCAGTAGTGCGGAGGGCCTAGTCCGCAGCGGCGTGGGCTGCAGCCTTTTGTTCGACTTTTTCTGCGCCAATGCGCATTCCATAGAACGACCGGTACACGAATGACACGGAAATGAGAAAGAATACGAGCGCCAGCCCGTGGGTGAGAGCCGTGCCTTTTTCGGCGAGTGAAACTGCCAGTTCCACCGCCAACAGTCCAAAAAGGGTCGTGAACTTGATGACGGGGTTCAAAGCGACGGAGGACGTGTCCTTAAAGGGATCGCCCACGGTGTCGCAGATGACCGTAGCCGCGTGCAGTTCCGTTCCTTTCTGCTTGAGTTCGACTTCGACGATTTTCTTGGCGTTGTCCCATGCGCCGCCGGCGTTGGCCATGAAGATTGCTTGGTAGAGGCCGAAGATCGCGATCGAAATCAGGTAGCCGATGAAGAAGAATGGCTCCACGAACGCAAACGCGAGCGTGCCGAAGAAAACGGCCAGGAAGATGTTGAACATTCCTTTTTGCGCGTACTGCGTGCAGATTTCCACGACACGTTTACTGTCGCTCACGGAAGCCTTCTCCACGCCTTCCAGCCGAATGTTGGCCTTGATGAATTCGACGGCGCGATAAGCTCCAGTGGAAACCGCCTGTGTGGAGGCGCCCGTGAACCAATAAATCATGGCACCGCCGGTAATCAGGCCAAGCACAAAGGGAGCGTGCAATAAAGAGAGGTTGTTCACGTTCGAAGTAAGTCCATTGGTGAGCGCCATAATGATCGAGAAGATCATGGTGGTAGCGCCCACGACTGCGGTGCCGATCAGCACGGGTTTCGCGGTGGCCTTAAAAGTGTTGCCCGCGCCGTCGTTCTCTTCCAACATGTCTTTTGCGCGCGCGAAATTCACGTCGAATCCAAAGTTCTTGCGAATGTCCTGCTCGACGTTGGGCACCTGCTCGATCAGCGATAGTTCGTAAACTGACTGGGCATTGTCGGTAACTGGGCCATACGAGTCGACCGCGATGGTGACAGGTCCCATGCCGAGGAATCCGAACGCCACCAGGCCGAAGGCAAACACCGCGGGAGCCAGCATCAAGGCCACGGGGAACATGGTGCTGAAGTAGTACGCAACCGACATCAGCGAGACCATGGCGAGCCCAAGCCAATACGCGGAGAAATTGCCAGCCACGAAACCGGAGAGAATTCCGAGCGAAGCCCCGCCTTCCTGCGAAGACGTGACCACCTCACGCACGTGACGGGACTCGGTAGACGTGAAGACCTTTACGAGTTCAGGAATTACGGCCCCGGCCAGGGTTCCGCAGGAGATGATCGAGGCCAGCTTCCACCAGAGCGTGGAATCGCCGTTGAGGTCCGGGATAATTACAGCCGATACGACGTAGGTCAGGATGATCGAAACGATTGAGGTGATCCAAACCAGCGAGGTCAGGGGCGCCTCGAAGTTCATGCGGTCGACATTGCCATAGCGCGCCTTGGCGATGGCGCCGTTGATGAAATAGGCTGCCGCGCTCGATACCAACATCATGATGCGCATCACGAAGATCCAGACCAGCAACTGCACCTGAATCGTGGGACTCTTGACGGCAAGAAGAATGAACGTGATGAGCGCAACCCCGGTTACACCGTATGTCTCGAAGCCATCGGCCGAAGGCCCAACCGAATCGCCGGCGTTGTCGCCTGTGCAATCCGCGATGACGCCAGGATTGCGGGCATCGTCTTCCTTGATCTTGAAAACGATCTTCATCAGGTCGGAACCGATGTCGGCGATTTTGGTGAAGATTCCGCCCGCGATACGGAGCGCCGCAGCTCCCAATGATTCACCGATCGCGAAGCCGATAAAGCACGGGCCCGCGTAGTCGCCGGGAATAAAGAGCAGGATGAACAGCATGATCAGCAGCTCGACACTGATCAGCATCATGCCGATACTCATTCCGGCTTCCAAGGGGATGTGAGAAATCGGGTAGGGCTTGCCTCTCAGGCCGGCGAACGCGGTCCGCGAGTTCGCAAAGGTGTTCACGCGTATTCCGAACCAGGCCACACCGTAGCTTCCTCCGATTCCCACGAGGCTAAACATCAGGATGATAGGCAGGGTCACGCCGATCGATTTGCCGGGTACCGGGGAGAGCCATCCGAAATACACCGCGATGATGACGGCAATAAAGCCCCACAGGAGAAGGATGAATTTTCCCTGGGTGAAAAGGTAGGTCTTGCAGGTCTCGTAAATCAGCTCCGAGATCTCAAGCATCGCTTTGTGCACGGGCAGGTTCTTTAGCTTGGTGTAGATGGCCAGGCCGAACAACAGGCCAAAGACGCAGAATAAGAGGCCGATCATCAGAAGCTTGTGGCCGTCCATTCCGCCCACAAAGGTGACCTGCGAAAGATCGGGAAGCTTAAGCGAAGCTTCGCCTCCGGCAGTTTCTCCGGATGTTTGTGCAAGAGCGGCGGTACACGACAGGAAAAATGCCAGAACCCAGGTGGAAGTCTTGCAAATTCGGCAACCTACGGACGTAGCGGTAGCTATCCAGGTGCGCATCGAGGAGTCCTCCGAGATGAAAAGCGTTGCGGGATTAAAAGGTGTTTAGTGCCTCTTTACCCGACGTGCGAAGTCCCCGGACGCCTTTCGTTGGCGCCGGGCATTCGCATGGCCGAGGTTCCGAACACGCTTCCACTGCAAGACAAGAATTAGGAGTGCTGAGCTTGGCCGCGTCGGATTTCCGTCTGCGACGGGCGGCTTTCAGGAAGAGGTAAACGGTCCCGAGGCAGCCCTTTGCGCAAACGGATTTTTATAGCATGCCCGCAGAGGCGGGTCAAACCCTCGAAAGGAGACCGAACTATCGTATTCATGCTTGCGGGCAGGTAAGAATCGAAGGGAAAGTTGGATGCGGGAAAACAAGTTCAACCGAAGGTAATGCGCATCAGTATTCTCAGAAGGCAACTGCTTTGGTATGATGAGGATGTTCGCAAACAACAAGACTGCATTACGACACTCCTCAGTAGCTCAATGGCAGAGCATCCGGCTGTTAACCGGAGGGTTGTAGGTTCGAGTCCTACCTGAGGAGCCATTCTTTTCTTTCCGAGTGCAGCCTCTGCTCGGTCCATCCTCGACTTGGGCAAAAACCCTGCTCCACGTACAGGTTTCTCCGTACTCCCTTTTTGACGTTTTTGGGATAAGAGATGCCTGGGCTTCGAGACGCTCACGGGAGTGCGAAATCATACGTTTGTATGGTGGACTTGGATTGATCCGAGATCACGCCAAAACCCGTGAAGAGCAAAAATTTACATAGTTGAAGCATTGAGGCCGAGAAAAGGCTTGGACAAGTGCCAAGGATGATTTATTTTCTCGGGCATCAGATTTTTGGGGATCACGGGGCGCACGCACTGGAGTGGCCAGTTAGCTTAAATCCGGCAGGCGACGCGGCGTTTCAGGGTTCACGCCGATTCGCCGATCCAAGCCCAACGACACACTCTCTCCCCTTGAGCGATTCGGTACTCCGACCGCGCAGCCTCGAGGTCCCAGAGGGTTCCAGCCGTGAAATCACCTTTCCGTCTCCGGCTTCTGGTGGTGGTCTCTCTTGTTGTGTCTTGCGGAACTCTTCCCGCTCTCACGCCTCAGACCGCTGACGATTCTCACAGCTCTGCCCCGGTTGCCAAAAACGAAATGGTCGGGAATGTAACCGAGCTTGGCGTGCCCGGGCCTCTGCGCTCTTTTCTGCGAATGGCGGGAATCAGCCAGAAGATTACGGCTGTCGACGTCGTGCCGCTGCTGGCCCGCAACATTTATATGCAGGGCTATGAGGGCGGAAACCGTCCCACAGAGTTTCTTGTCCTTCTGAACCGCTACGTACAGCAGGCCAGGGAACTAGCTACGCTCGGGTCCAACGGCGGTGTGATCCGGGTTGCGAATTGCGAGGAAGCCAGGCCGCTGCTGAAGATTCTTGGCTACCGCGTGCGCGAAGAGTGCGGGAAGAACGATACCGCCCTGGAGACTGCTGAACCTGAGCGCGCCTTCGTCACCATCGATTCGGGATTTCCCTTGGCTGCCCTGGAACAAACGCTTCAGGGTGGGAAGGCATTTGAATATCCGTATCCGGTGACGCGCGTGCCGATTTTCTTTTCGGAGGCGGATTGGCTGTCGGCGGGCAATAAGAAAGATCAGCGCTACAGCCAGGATCTCATCGACACTCTGTTGCACGATCCCGAGATGGCGCGACTGTACTGGGCATTCTCGCGGCTTGATCCGGAGACGCGTGACGCGCTGCAACACACCGTCGGACTCCGGGAACTGATGCCCGATGCGGCGGTTCTGGATTTCTACGGAAGTTACATCTGCCTGCGCTCCGGCCACGTGATCGTTCCGGGCGGTGAAAGCGCTGTTCCGGCGTGGAAGAGCCTGGTGGGAGCGAATCCCGATTCGCCTAAGGAATTCGTACACGCGCTCCTCTCGAAAGATATGGGGTGGATGGCGGCCTACTTTGATGTTTTGTCGCGAGCAAGCCGCGCCCAGCAAGCGCGCTTCACGGAAGGGAAAAGGCTGCGGACTTTCTATGACGCTTTGCGCGCGGCTGATCCCAATGCCAGCGCCACCAGAGGGGCGTTCCGTCCGGCGCCCGGGTTGCTCTTGCTGGTTACGCGGCAACAATGGGATGCTGACGGCGAGCCACACATTCCGGGTGGAGTCGCGGTCTGGAAAGACATTCTTCGCCAGAAGAGCGACTCGAAGCTGGTTCGTGATTGGGGAAGCGCGCGAACCGGTTAAGCAGTCCCGAACAACTCCTGCAAGTGATGTTCGCTCTTACCCGCGCTACGACTGACAGCGGTCCCTTGCAGGCATACCTCATGCTGAGCGAACTGGACATGCGGCGGTCCGAAGAGCACCGCTTGGGACCCGAAACCGTGAAACTGCTGGCTCGCAGGTTCGAGTTGTTCAGCGATCAGTACCGTGTTTTTGCAGAGTTCCCCGCGCTGACGGATGCCTCGCTCGAGCAGTTTCTGGATGTCGCGAACAGCGTGGATCACATCGACAACACGGCGCTGCGGGGCAACGCGCTGGGGACGCTGCAGGCCAATCTGGGAATCTGGCAAATCCTGGCTCGTCAGGGACAGATTCCGACTGCGCGGCTGAATGAATCGTGGCAGGGAGCGATCAAACCATTTGCCAAGATCCGCAATCAGGCGCAAGTGTACGAGGCCGGCTATATAGCAATCGGCGAAGTCTTGCGCGCGGCCACTGGCAAGCCGAAAACTTCCCAGAGTGAACTGATCGAATTGCTGGCCAGCCCACGGCAAACGAGTCCCGACGGAAAGAAGGCGCACGACGACGTCGCGAGCGGGATGCGAACAGTGCTCGATAGTCAGCGCCTGGTATCGCTGGACGTAATTCACGGGCTTGGTCAAGGCCTCGAGGACAAGCTGCAAGGCAAGCCGGTGGATGCTTCGCTGCAGGCATTCGCCGAGCAGCTTCGAGAATTCGAGATGCCGCGGCCTATATTCAAGGGGAGTGAGCGCAGCGAGTGGGCGGCAGGCATCTACAACAACAGCCACACCGATGCTGAAATGCGCGCAGATGTGGGCAAGGTCCTTTCCTCCAATGCGTCTCATGGGCAAATCGAAGAAGCACTCGGTCAACTCGCGTCGTTCCAGCGCGACACGCTCGTTGGTTTGAACTACGCGTACTACGCGCCGCCCGGGGCGCAAGCGCTGCATAACAATCCGCTGCTGGTGCGTTCGCATGATTTTTCGGCAGAGACGGTGGGAGGCATCAAGGCCGTGTGGCAGTCGTCACATCTGTTCGGCGAGGGCTCGCCGGCAGGGGGAGGCGCGCACTTAGTCGGGTCCCTGGCGGATCTTCCTTATGTGCTCGCGGAGATCGAACAGGACTTCATCGTTCCTGAAAACGTTCAGGCCTTGATCTGGCGGGAATTGGTGCCAGGGCTGATGACGAGTGCCGTTCTGCCTCGCTGGTGGGGAATCGGAGGGAATGAACTGCACGCCATCACGTTGTATCAGAAGTCCGGCGAAGAACTGCTCGCCGCTGCAGCACAGAACCCTGAACTGCGCGAGAAAGTCATGGTTATCCTGGCGGATCGGATGACGCCGCAGCGTTCCGAGCGCGTGGAAAGGGAACTGCGGAATGGACACGTGGACGCAGCCATGACCCAGGTGACGCCCGCTGACACCTTGTACCTGGCAGCAGAATTCCGGCGGCGCTCGCCGGAGATGAAGGATGTCTGGGGCGCAGCGGGCAAGGAACTGGACTCGCTCTCCCAGGACCACGCTGATGAGATTGACTGGGCGCGTTTGTCGAGGGATTTTGGAGTGCCGCATCCGACGCTCGCGCAGACGTACACTCGGGAGCTGTTGAACATAGCGCCCGTGCCCGCTTTCGCCGGGTACTCAAGCCGGCTGCTGGCCGAGTCGTGGGATTCGGGCAACTTGTACTGGGCACGGCTGGCGGACGAAACTGGGGCCTCTCCGGAAGCTCTCAACCAGCTGGTGCCGGAGTTGACGCGTCGCATGGTGGAAAAAGTGTTTGCCACTGATTTTGAGGATTGGCCCGCCCTAGTGCGAGCTTTGCGTGAGACGGGCGACGAATTTCGTCACAATAAGGTCGCGTTGGTGAACTCGGGCGGAAATTCATCCGCTCGTTGACACGTTGCTTGGAGTGGAGAGTTCCGATGAGGCAAGATCAGGGGAAACGGGTCCGCAGAATCAAACTGGCGGCGCGTCTGGCGCTGCTGACAGCAACCGTATTTCTATTGTTGGCTGGCTCGGGGGATCGCATCGCTGCGCAGGACAGTCCTCACATCCACGTTATCGTGAACATGGTACAGCTCAACGTGGCGGTGACTGACAAAAATGGGAACTACATCACCGGCCTTCGACCGGAGAACTTCTCGATTACAGAAGACGGAATTCCGGAAAAGCTTGCCACATTCGCTGAAGGCAACGGTCCCACGCGTGCGTTGTTTGAGCTTGCTCAAGGAGACAAGGCCGGCAAGGGCTCGGAAAGCGGTGATCCGCCGAGTCCGAATGAAGCTGCGGGAGGACCGATCACGCTCGATTCCCTGGTGGCGGGAGCAAACGTCTTCATTCTGTTTGACACGAGCAACTATATGTATCGCGGCTTTGTGTTTGCCCAAGACGCGATCGCAGATTTTGTACGTTCTCTCGACACGGCTGACAAGATCGCTCTGTACTCTTACAGTCGCGATCTTTCAAGGGTGGCCACACTCACGCCCGATCGCGGTCAGGTTCTACGCGCTGTTCGCACTACGGTGGCTGGTGACGAAGCGGCGCTCTACAACACGCTGCTGTTAACTCTGCGCGATGCATCGCAGTACAAAGGCCGGAAGGTCGTGGTGGTGTTTTCCAACGGCCCTGACAATTCCAGCGTCATCCCTCCGGAAGACGTCGCCGAATTGGCGCAATCCGCAGGCATCTCGGTCTACATGATCAGCACGCAGCAGGCCAAGCTGGAGCCAGTCTCGACTGCTGTTTTTGAGCGCATGACCGCGGCCACCGGCGGGAAGGCTTACTTTGCGAAGAACTGGAAAGATGAGAAGCGCGCGTTCGCGTCGATTCGCGACGACCTTGCCCATCTGTATTCGCTGAGCTACTACCCACGCGCCAATACCAATCGGGGCTGGCGGGCGATCGCAGTACGTTTGGTTGGGGAGGAAAACAAGAAATATCACGTAAGGACACGAAC
>DASRDJ010000057.1:0-4209 GCA_035652655.1 Terriglobales bacterium | reverse complement strand
TCAAGGTCTCACTGACGGGAACGCGTGCTTTCACAACCGTGCCCTTGCCGGTAGATTCGACTTGTAGCTTGCCCCCCAGTTGACTGACACGCGCATTCATGCCGCGCAGGCCGACGCCCAGGGATCCGGCCCACTCGTCACCAAACTCCTGCAGAAGTTTTGGCGAAATTCCTTTACCGCTATCGGAAATCTCGAGGACTGCTTCTCCGTCCACCTGCGACAGCTTGACGGCTGCCGACGCGCTTCCGGAGTGCCGATGCACATTCGTAAGGCTCTCTTGGAGAATCCGGAATAGAGCCAGTTCCGCCTCCGGCGTAATTCGACGAAAATCAGGATCGGCTTCGAATGTTGTTTGAATATTGCTCCGCTTTGAAAAGCCATCCAGATACCACGGGATAGCCGATTTTAGACCCATTTCCTCCAATAACGGAGGATAAAGAAGATAGGAGATGGTGCGAACTTCCTTGAGGGCATCGTCGGCGAGACGGACGCAGGACGCCAGTTGTTCGGCAAGCCCGTTGGATCCTGAGCCCACGCCAGACTCAAGAGATTCCAGATTCATTTTGAGGACGGCGAGGTATTGGCCCAAGCTATCGTGCAAGTCGCGTCCAATGCGTTTTCTTTCCTGATCCTGCGTACGCAACAAGTGAAGTGACAGGTCGCGCAGCGATTTTTCGGAAGTCGCAAGCTTGGCTTCGGCCGATTTTCTTTCTGCCACTTCTGCAGTCAGGTCGGCATTGGCGACTTGCAGGGCTTCCTGCGCGCGCATGCGGTCGGTGAAATCGCGCGTAACCTTGGCGAATCCGATGAGTGTGCCGGTCTTGTCGCGGATCGCCGTGATGGTCACATTCGCCCAAAAACGCGAGCCGTCTTTGCGGATGCTCCACCTTTCGTCTTCAACCCGGCCGTCGCGTGTCGCAAGTTCCAGTTCCCGGGCCGGCTTCCCGTTCGCATTGTCTTCGGGAGAGTAGAAGCAGGAAAAATGCTGCCCCATGATCTCGGAGGCAGCATAACCCTTCAAGCGGGCGGCGCCTTCGTTCCAGCTGCTGACATGTCCTTGATGGTCGAGCGTGAAGATCGCGTAATCCTTCACTGCTTCAATAAAGAGGCGAAAGCGCTGCTCGTCCTGCCGCAGGACGACCTCGCGAGCATAGGCGTCGCGCGCGCTCCGCTCGGCTACTTCCCTCACTCGCAGCTCGTGATTCAGCAAACGGTTGTAGACACCCATTAGAAGGATGGCCAGGCCGAAGCTGACCATGACGGCGCACGCCGTGACGACAAATCGCTGATGAGCGATCTGGGTCCGCTGAATCAGCAAGCGACTCTCTTCCACACGAATGTCTTCTGCAACCGCAGCGCTCTTCGTTGCCAGGTCGACGTTTTGCGGTAGCAATTGCGCCAGGTCGACAGAGTGTCCAGCCTGCTTGGCCGATACCGCCTCGCCCCACACCCGCAGCCGGTCATGGAAAGCTGCTTCGTATTGCTCGCAATTCGCCCGCTGAACCGGATTGTCGCGCGTAAGGAATCTCAGCCGGTTGAACTCTTCGAGTGCCTTGGCCGTGGCTGCCTGGTAATTGCTCAGATCGCTGGGACTTCCCGACATCAGATACGTGGTTCGGAAGCGCGCGGCAGCATTGACGGCGGCCTCCACATCCCCGATCGTGGCCCGAACCTCATGGGTATGGCTTACCCACCGCTCGCCGGTCCGCGAACTCAGGAACGACAAGTAGGTGGCGATCGCGCACAGCGATAGGAACGCCAGTACAGAGAAGAACAGGGCTTTCATTTTCGCTTGCTGAGTCATCGGCAAGTACACGTCTGCAAGTCTGATATCAGCTTTTCACCCTCGGAACGGAGGGCAGGAGGAAAGTACGCAAAAAGCAAGTCGGTCTGCGCCTCGCCATCGTCGCGTTGAAATTCTATCCGCGAGTAATCGGATGCACAACATCATTGATGTTGAGTTGGCCCGAAGGAAGCGCCTTTTTAAAGCAGCTGACGGTCATTTTGGGGTGAACGAATGGCTGGAAACACTCATCATTCAATACTGCCGGCGAACGAATACAGACATGACTGTATAACTAGTTAGTTAACAACAGCACCACCCAGGCTATTTTTCAGCCAAGGCTTCCCGGGAAGCCAGCACCGTCGGCGAGCCAGGCTCATCGGTGGCAGGCGCACTGGTTGATTCGCGGACGATGAGTTCCGGCGTTACCAGGATTTCTCTGGGACGTACGTCGGCATTCGCGATGCGCTCGAGCAACGAGAGGGCCGCCGCCTCGCCCATTCGGCGAAGAGGCTGACGAACCGTGGTGAGGCGCGGATTCTGATACGCCGCGGTCTGCACATCGTCAAACCCGACTACGGAGATGTGCTGTGGGATGTTGTATCCCGCGTCACAAAACGCGCGGATGGCACCAATGGCCGACATATCGTTGAAGGCGAGCAGGGCGGTAAACCGCTCGCCGGTTTCCAGAAGTTTGGCCGCATGCAGAAATCCCTCTTCCGGAGTGGAGGGCTCGGGATGGCGACTCTTCCCCTGCAGCTGGACGGTGAGTTCCGGACGAATTTCAATTCCGAACTTTGCGGCGGCCTCGCAGACTCCCAACCAGCGCGACTCGGTATCGGCGCTCCCCGGCTGACCTTTAAAAAACGCAATCCGTTTGTGTCCCAGCTTAGCTAGATGCTCGAGCGCGAGCCAGCCACCTTTGTGATTGTCGAGAGTGATGGCGGTGACGCCCTTCAAGTGTCCATGCGGTGAAACCGCCACGGTAGGCACGGTGATTACGCGATGCAAGGGGGTATTCACCAAGATCAGGCCTTCGACGGCGCGATCCATCAACATGCGCGGGTACTCCTCGATCAGATCCTGACGGCCCCGATGACTCACGACGAAATAGAAGTAGCCGTCCTGAAGGAGGCGGTCCTCGATTCCGCTCATGACCAGCGCAGCGTAGCCCTCGCTGATCTCCGGCACCACCACGCCGATTGTGAACGTCCGCTTCTTGCTTAAATGCCGCGCATAAAAATTCGGACGGTAATCGAATTTTTCGGCAGCCCGCAAGACTCGGGCTTTTGTTTTGTCGGGTATTGATTTCGCAGAGGGGGATTTGTTGATGACCAGCGAGACCGTCGCCGGAGAGAGGTTCAGATATTCGGCGAGAAACTTGAGGGTCACCACCGACTCAGCGGACTTGTTGCCTGGCCTTGAGGAACGGGTCATAAATTCATGTTAATCACGCCGTTGGGCCGCTCAATCAGCGGCGGGCGAGCGCCGGGTCACAGTTCGACGTGTGGCCCATCACAGACTTTCGGAACAGAGCCCAGTCAAATGGATGCGCCTAGTAAAGCGCTTTACTAAAACAATTATTCTTGACAAGCCTTCGTTGTGGATGATACATGATTTTCGCATTTAGTAAAGCGCTTTACTTGCGTATCAGGAAGGCAAGCCGAAGGAAAGTGTGCCCCGGGGGAAGCATGAAATTCGCGGTGCAGGTGGCGTTCATCTCGCTGTTCCTGGCCGGACTGGCCTGCGGTGGCTCGCCTGAGCCCGTACCGGCAGCCGGCTGGACCCTCAGTTGGAGCGACGAGTTTAACAGCGCCAACGGCTCGGGGCCCGACTCCTCCAAATGGACACAGGAAACCGGCGGCAATGGCTGGGGGAACCACGAGCTGGAGTACTACACTTCCCGCCCCCAGAACTCTTCCATTCAAGACGGCAACCTGGTCATCACGGCGGCCAAGGAAACCTTCACGGGCAGCGACGGAGTGAGCCGCGATTACACTTCGGCCCGCCTGAAGAGCGCAAATCATTTTGCGCAGGCGTACGGGCGGTTTGAAGCTCGCGTCAAGATACCGACCGGCAAGGGAGTATGGCCGGCTTTCTGGATGCTGGGCGACAACATCGATAGCGCAGGCTGGCCGACCTGCGGCGAGATCGACATCATGGAGAACATCGGCTCCGAGCCCGACAAGAACCACGGCAGCATGCACGGCCCAGGCTATTCCGGCGGTTCGGCGCTCACGGCGATCTTCACTCTTCCCAGCGGAAATTTTGCGGACGACTTCCACGTGTTTGCCGCGGAATGGGAGCCCTCGGCGGTCCGCTTCTATGTGGACGACAAGTTGTATTCGACGCACACCCCCAAGGATGTTCCGCAGGGCGGCAAGTGGGTGTTTGATCATCCGTTTTTCATTCTGCTGAACGTGGCG
>DASRDJ010000056.1:0-18525 GCA_035652655.1 Terriglobales bacterium | reverse complement strand
GAGGCCCGCAGTTCTTCAGGACCATCACCGAGTTTTCATCGGCGTCGAGATCCTCGTCATTGATGCGCGCGTGAAAATCTTCAATGGACTCAAACACAATGGCTCGGCCGCGATGCTGTAAGAGGTTCGGACTCGCCGCTGAGATTTTGATCACCGCGCCGTCCGGCGCGAGGTTGCCACGGAGGACCGCGATTCCGGCGTTATCTTTAAACGGCTGGGCAAAAGGATGAATGACGTTGCGATTCCAGCAGGGCGCATCGGCGACGTTGTCCCATATAGAACGCCCATTGACAGTCAAGGCATCACGCTTGAGGACCCCTGCCTCGCCCATTTCACGCAAAACTGCCGGTACGCCTCCTGCGTAGAAGAAGTCTTCCATCAGGTGCGTCCCAGACGGCTGAATGTCGACCAGGCACGGCAACCCATCCCCGAGGCGGTCAAAGTCATCGAGGCACAGCGGTACGCCGATGCGGCCCGCGATAGCGATCAGGTGAATGACAGCATTGGTCGATCCCCCAATGGCGGCGTTTGTACGGATTGCATTTTCGAACGCCGCCCGCGTGAGAATCTGCGAGATGCACAGGTTCTCGCGCACCATCTGAACGATGCGCCGCCCGCTTATTTGCGCCAGTGTGTTGCGACGGGCATCGACCGCTGGAATTGCCGCATTTCCAGGCAGACTCATGCCCAGGGCCTCGACCATGCTCGCCATGGTGGAGGCAGTCCCCATGGTCATGCAATGGCCTTTCGAGCGGTGCATGCAGCTTTCCGCTTCGAAAAACTCCTCGGTCTTCATTTCGCCGCTGCGAATCTTCTCTGTCATCTGCCACACGCCGGTGCCAGAGCCTAGATCGTGGCCTCGGAATTTTCCCGACAACATCGGGCCGCCGGACAAACCGATGGTTGGAAGGTCGCAGGAAGCAGCGCCCATCAGCAGCGACGGCGTGGTCTTGTCGCAGCCCATAAGTAGAACGACGCCATCGAGCGGATTGCCACGAATGGATTCCTCTACGTCCATGCTGGCGAGGTTGCGAAATAACATCGCCGTCGGGCGCAGTACAGTCTCTCCGAGAGACATGACAGGGAACTCAAGAGGGAAGCCGCCAGCCTCCCAAACCCCTCGCTTCACGAAATCCGCGAGTTCCCGGAAGTGCGCATTGCATGGCGTCAATTCGGACCACGTGTTGCAAATCCCAATGATGGGCCGGCCGTCAAACAGGTCGTGGGGCCAACCCTGGTTCTTCATCCAACTGCGGTGGATGAACCCGTTCTTATCCAGAGGCCCGAACCAGTCCTGGCTGCGCAGTTTCTTCATAAGCCATCCAAACGGCATCGATGATAGCGCAAAGATGCATGAGTCAGTAAACGATTACTGAAACCGCGCTATAATTCCGTCCCGATTCCCTAACACGCCTTTCTCAGAACACATGGAGTGCGACATGCCCAAATCCAGAAAACTTTCTCGTCGCCAGTTTGTGACCTCCGCTATGTCCGCCGCCGCTGTCGCTTCGGTGGGAGTGCCAAAGATGTTTAGCAGGGTTTCCGAGACGGGACGTTCATCCCTCGCAGAAGTCACTTTGACAGATATGCCCCCGTGGCGAGATCAGGCAATCGAAAACCTCACGAAGTCTCCGCACGCCAAGTTGCGGCAAATTCCGGTGCATGCGGTGACCATCAAGAACGGTTTCTGGGGACGGCGGCGCGAGATCAACGTCACGAAAAGCATTCCCACCATGCACGATCTGCTGGAAGCCAACGGTCGCATGAATAATTTTCGACGCCTCGTTGGAAAAAGTGACGCGCCCCAACATGGCCCGGTCTTCTCCGACTCTGACGTCTACAAGTGGACTGAGGCAGTGGGCTTTGCTCTTCAATCCGGCGACCTCCCGGACGTGCGACAAAAGGCCGAGCAAGCTATCGACGAAGTTGTAGCGGTGCAGGAGTCGGACGGTTATCTCAACACGTATTACGTCGAAGATCGGAAGTCTCTGCGGATGCTTCCGGAAACCCAATCGACCGGCCATGAGCTGTACAACATTGGCCACATGCTGCAAGGAGCGATCGCCTACTACCGCGGCACCGGAGATCGGAAATTGCTCGACGCAGGCATCCGCTTCGTAAACGACTTCTTGCTGGCAAATTACGGGACCGCTCCCAAAAAGCCAATCGTGTCAGGGCATCCTGAAATTGAGATGGGATTAATCGAACTCTACCGCATCACTGGCGATAAGCGACAACTCGACCTCGCCGGCTACATCCTGCAGGGTGATGAGCGCGCCAAATTCCCGGAGCGCAGAACGATCTACATGTTCAGCGGGACACCGTTTACTTCTCGCACGAAGCTGGAAGGGCACGCGGTGCGGTCCATGTACGCCTGCTGCGGAGCGACGGACTACTACATGGAGACCGGTGACGACGCTTATTGGAAGACGCTGAACACGCTTTGGCAGGACATGGTCAGCACTAAGATGTACGTCAGCGGGGGCGTGGGCTCGCGATCCGATGGCGAAGCCTTTGGCGATGCTTACGAATTGCCAAACTTCCGCGCTTATGGAGAAAGCTGCGCCGCCATCGGCAACATGATGTGGAGCTGGCGCATGCTCTCGGCTACCGGCGACGCAAAATTTACTGACGTCATCGAACGTGCGCTCTACAACGGCATCAACTCCGGCATGTCGCTCGACGGCACGATGTATTGCTACCGCAATCCTCTGGCGTTCGATCCAACAACGGGCGACAAAATCCGTAATCCCTGGTACGACGTCACCTGTTGTCCGCCCAACCTTGAGCGCACCTTCGCGTCGCTGCCGGGATACTTCTACAGCACCAGTCGCGACGGAATTTATGTTCACCTCTATGACAATTCCGACTTGGATTGGCATCTGGAAGATGGAACCGGGCTTAAAGTCAGTCAGAAAACGAATTATCCCTGGGATGGCGAGGTAGAAATCGCGGTCACACCTGCGAGAGCATCGGACTTCACCTTGCACTTGAGAATTCCGGGATGGGCCGACAGCGCGCAGGTCGCGGTGAACGGCAAAGCTGTCGTCGGTATCAAGCCCGGCGAATATCTTCCCGTCGAACGGCGGTGGACATCCGGTGATGTGGTTCGACTAAGTATGGAAATGCCGCCCCAGGTTCTCGAAGCGAACCCGCGAGTCGCCGACGATACCGGACGGGTTGCCCTTCAACGCGGTCCGCTCGTATATTGCCTGGAAGGTCTTGATCAGCCGAATGATGTTGACCTCGCCGACGTAGCTCTGAATGTTGGACAAAAGTCCGCTTGGCAGTTCAAGAATGAATATGTAAAAGACCTCCTGGATGGGATGGTTGTTCTTCGTCATAAGGGCCTTGTTTACGATCGGGCCCCCAGTAATAGCCTCTATCCACGCTATACCGGTCAGCCGGTGAAGACCAGGCAGGTTCCCTTAACTTTCATTCCGTACTACGCATGGGCAAACCGGCAGGCCACCGCCATGCAGGTGTGGACTCCACTCTATAAGGCTTGATTGGCGCAGCGTGGAGGCAGATTGACACAGCGCTTCGAATCCACACCGCTTGAGGCTGGGTCGCCGCTATGGAGAGTTGCGGTTCTGGTGAGCGCTGCGATCGCTATCAGCTACCTGGATCGGCAGACGTTGCCCGTGGCCGTGAGCGCTATCGCAAGGGAGATTCCACTCTCGAACCAGCAATTCTCGGCGCTTCAATCCACCTTCCTGCTTGCTTATGCATTCATGTATGCCGGTGGAGGAAAGCTGGTTGATGCGCTTGGCACGCGCCGAGGATTTATCGTTATCATGATCTTCTGGTCTCTGGCCTGCGCGAGCCACGCGCTGGCCACCACGTTTTTCATGCTGGCCGCGAGCCGGTTCTTGCTTGGGATGGGAGAAGGCGGTGGCTTTCCTGCCGCGACGCGTGTGGTGGCGGAATGGTTTTTTCCTGCGCAACGAGCGACCGCCATGGGAATCATCAATGCCGGAACCGCCATCGGCGCAATGGTCGCACCCCCGCTCATTGCAGTCATCCTGACTTACTTGAATTGGCGATGGATCTTTGTTTTCGCGGGATCACTTGGCCTGCTGTGGACGGCATGGTGGGCGATGAGCTACGTCACACCCAGTGAGCGCAGCGCCTCTTTCAATGACAGAGTGCAGATTCGAGTGGCAGAGAATTTACCCGCCGTCCAGAGCCTCCGCTGGCTTGACCTGCTCCGTATTCGCGAGTCCTGGGGCTTGGTCGCCGCCAAATTCCTGAGCGACGCCGCCTGGTATTTCTACCTCTTCTGGTTGCCGAAGTATTTGTACGACGCGAGGGGCTTCAACGTGAAAGCGGTTGGCGCTTTTGCGTGGATCCCGTACGCCGCCGCGGGGATCGGCTGCTTGCTGGGAGGATGGTTCTCCAGTGAGTTAGTACGTCGTCAGTTTTCCATCGACATGGCAAGAAAGCTTGCTCTGGGATTAAGTGCGGCCGTGATGCCGTTTGTCATTTTCGTTCCCTATATCCCGGTATCGTGGGCGATTGTCATCTTCAGTCTCGCTTACTTCGGGCAGCAGTCATGGTCCACGCTGGTTATGGTTCTCCCGACCGACTTGTTTCCTCCCAATGTTGTAGGTTCGGTAGCAGGGCTGGTGGGATTCGGCGGAGCAATGGGAGGCATCGCCTTCGGCGAAATCGTGGGTTATTTGCTCGACCATGGATTTGGCTACGGCATCGTATTCCAGCTAGCGGGCAGCCTTCACCTGATTGCGTTCCTAGCGATTCAATTTGCCATACCGACGATCATGCCCCTCAAACTCGAACAGGAATTGAGCTACCAAGGAGTTCGATGAAGATCACCGATGTGCGCAGTCGTGTCGTCCGATGGCGAGGCAAGACGGTGCCTTTGCCACCTCATTTCTGCACCAATCCCTTGGATCTGTTGGAACTGCCCGAAGCCTCTATGCAAACGTTCACGTTTCACGGCTGGCTCATCGTCGAAGTCTTCACCGACCAGGGCCATGTCGGAATTGGCAACGCCGCCCTCGCGCCCCAGGTCACTAAACAAGTCATCGATCTCCATCTGAAGCCTCTTTTGATCGGCCAAGATCCATGGGACACCGAATTCTTGTGGCAACACATGTATCGCAAAACGATGGCGTTCGGCCGGAAGGGTATTGGCATGGCCGCCATAAGCGCGATCGACATTGCGCTTTGGGACATCCTCGGCAAGTCCGCGAAGCAGCCCGTCTACCGGCTACTTGGGGGCAAAACAAAGCAAAGAATTCCCGTGTATGCGTCCCGTCTATACAGCGTTGCGTTAAGTGAACTCGCGGCCGAGGCGAAGCACTACCAAGACGACGGCTACAAGGCGATGAAGCTGCGCTTCGGCTGGGGACCGGGCGACGGTGCCGTCGGTATTCAACGTAATCTCGAGCTGGTGCGGACGGTTCGCGAAGCGGTGGGTGACGAAATTGACGTCATGGCCGACGCTTACATGGGCTGGACCCTCGATTACGCGAAACGAATGTTGCCGCTTCTGGAGCCGTTCGGCCTTCGCTGGCTCGAGGAGCCAGTCATTCCAGACGACATTCAAGGCTACGCAGAGTTGAAGTCCTGTGCTCGAATTCCCATCGCCGGCGGAGAACACGAATTTACTCTCTACGGATTCCGCGACCTACTCGAGGCACGTGCACTCGACTACATTCAATTCGACACCAATCGCGTGGGTGGCATCTCGCAAGCGCGCAAGATTTCTGCGTTAGCCGAAGCCCATTCAGTGCCAGTCATTCCGCATGCCGGCCAGATGCACAATTATCACATCGTGATGGCCAGTCTTAACTCGCCCATGGCGGAGTATTTCCCCATCGTCGACGTAGAGGTCGGCAATGAACTCTTCTGGTACATCTTTCGCGGCGAACCCAAGGCAACAGGTGGATATATCGAACTCGACGACAGGGTGGCCGGCCTAGGCTTAACGATCGACGAGAGCGCGCTCGGCAATTTTGAAGTCAGTGAATAACTTTCGAACGAGGAACGGCAAGTGACAACGCGACTCATCCAAATCAAGCGTGGCAGGGTTCGTCGAGTGGCCCTCGTAGAGGAGCCGCATCTGCGTTTGCTCGAATGCTCCTCGATTTACGAATTGGCAACCGTCGCCCTGGCTGCCGGTGTGACGATGAAGGAACTCGTTCGCCAGAGATACATGCACGAATCTCTGGACTACGACCCGATCTACAGCGGGCATTCCGAATGGCAGATTTTGCCAGCCATCGATCACCCCGAAGAACCGGCGCGGTGCCTGGTATCTGGCACGGGCCTGACCCACCTCGGAAGTGCGCAGAATCGCCAGTCCATGCACGAGGCACGTCCCGAGGATCTGACCGATAGCATGAAAATGTTTCGCTGGGGCGTGGAGGGCGGCCGGCCCGCCGCGGGATGTATCGGCACTCCCCCGGAGTGGTTTTACAAAGGAACTGGGACTACGCTGCGAGCGCACGGCGAGCCACTCGATATTCCAGACTATGCTGAGGACGGCGGCGAGGAAGCAGAGATCGCCGGCGTTTATGTCATCGGTCCCAACGGACAGCCTTATCATGTTGGGATGGCTGCAGGGAACGAGTTTTCCGATCATCAGTTCGAAAAGAAAAACTATCTCAACCTGGCCGGCTCAAAGCTTCGCACCTGCGCGCTTGGGCCCGAACTCGTGCTAAGTCCTGACTTCGATTCCGTAGCAGTGACGATCAAGATCGAGCGCGCCGGCCATCTGCTCTGGTCCAAGGCCTTCCGCAGCGGAGAGGTTGAGATGTGCCATAGTCTGCGGAACATTGAGCATCACCACTTCAAATTCGAGGCCCACCGTCGCCCCGGCGACGTGCACGTTCATTTCTTCGGCACGGATTGCTTGAGTTTCAGTGATGGCATACGGTTGCAGGAGGGCGATGTGATGCAAGTCTCCCCGGAAGGATTTGGGCGGCCTCTACGCAATCCGTTGCGGGTTGCCGGCTCCAGCGCTCAACTCATTCAAGTTCTCCCCCTAGGTGATTGAACACATGGCAAAGCCGCACGTTGGATTTCTGGGACTCGGCACAATGGGCGCCGGGATGGCGGGCCGGTTGCTCTCTGCGGGTTTTCCAGTGACTGTCTATAACCGAAGTCGTGCCAAGGCTTCCCCGTTCGTTGCCGCCGGTGCGGCCGCCCCCGAGTCGCCCCGCGAAGCCGCAGCACGCTCGGACATCGTCATCAGTATGGTCGCGGATGACGTGGCCTCCCGCAGCGTCTGGTTCGGCGAAAATGGCGCGCTGGCCGGCGCGCAACCCGGTTCTGTGCTGATCGAATCCAGCACTCTGAGTGTGGGCTATGTGAAGGAACTGGCAGAGGCAGCTGCACAAAATGGATGTGAATTCCTTGATGCGCCGGTCACCGGCACCAAGCCCCACGCAGCTTCCGGGCAACTGCTTTTTCTGGTTGGTGGTTCAGCAACCGTTCTGGACGCGGTTCGTCCCGTGCTTTCCGCGATGAGTTGCGATGTGATCCACCTCGGTCCACTCGGCAACGGCGCGAGGATGAAGCTCATCAACAACTTCGTCTGCGGCGTGCAAGCGGCCTCCTTCGCGGAAGCGCTGGCGATGGCAAAAGTCTCTGGCCTGGATCAGGCAACGGCGGCGAAGATTCTCATCGAAGGGGCTCCGGGAAGCGGAATCGTGAAGAGAGTCGCGGCCCAATTGACAGCCAACGATGATCCAAATTTCATCTTGCGCTTGATGGCAAAAGACCTGGCGTATGCGGTAAATGAAGCATCCGCCCAGGGAATGCAGCTGCAAACCGCCCAGGCGGCATTGAAAATATTCCAGCAGGCCGTTGCAGCCGGTCACGGCGATGAAGACTTCTCCGCGGTCACCAGGGCGTTTGACCATCGCTAACCAGAACCTTGTGCGGATGACTTGTCTCGAGAAGTGCCTACCACGTGATGCGTAATAACGACACGCCCTGCCGAGGCAAACTAAATTGCAGCTGCATACTCCCACCCTGCACGGAAACCCACGACGGCGAGTCCAGCAATTGAAGTTGGGAGGCAGTCCGCAGGTTTTCGTTCTGCCTGTCCGAAGGCGTTTGCGGAGCCCCCGTTTCCTTCCAGGCCGTGTAGGCGTTGCTGTGATCCGAATCGATTCGAAAATGCTCTACCAAAGCTCGCTTCGTATCGCCCTTCAGACCGTTTAGGGACAGATCGATCGAAGCTGCGAGCGCGGGCAGATCGTCATCGTGATAGTTCCAAATCAAAATGTCGACCTCCCGATCCTTTCGAGTCGCGATGACACTAACGTCTGGTTTTTTCCGTACTCCATTTTGCACAACATCGCTGCTAGCCAACGCGCCCGAACTGATGGCAACGACGCGGTTCTCACCGAGAAGCCCAAACATCCGAAACGCATTCAGAACAGCTTTATCGACTCCATTCGTGGCCAGCGTGCGGAAGCCCTCGAAATAAGGCTGACCCTCAAACTCGAACGCCCAGGTCACGACCCCCAGCACATTGACGCGCTCATCCACAGCGAGCCTCAGGATGTTGTTTAAAACCTCTGCTTCGTAACAGGCGTACAGCGGCCCATTTCGATATGCGTTTTGAGGATTGGTCCGCGCGGAGCAAGCTGCACATCCCTCGGGATCTGATTCTCCCAAAACTATCGGGGTCCTGCGCCACTCAGGAAAAGATGCCACGATCTTGAAGCCCAGCGCGATCGCGGCCAGATGGCGCGCAATCCCCATCTGCACATGATCTCCTTGCCAAGTTGGCGCACCCTTGGGATGAAAGCTGATGAAGTCTAAACGTGCCCCGGTCTTGCCACTCGCGTAATTATGCTGGTGTGCACAATGCTCGAGAAACATCCGCAGGAAGTCGGCCGCGTGTGGCGAAGCGGGACCAGTGCTGTCCGGCCCCCCAATCTTGGCTTCCGGCCAGGCACGCAAAACGGCGTCCACGGAATAGTCGTAAAGTTTGAAAAACTCCTCCGGCGTGCCTTGCCAGTAGCCGATGTCTGGCTCGTTCCACACTTCCCAAAGCCAGTCCTTCAATTCGCCGTCACCGTAACGCGCCCGCAAGTGTCGAACGAATTGAAAAACAAGTTCTGACCACTTCCCATAATCCTTGGGCGGGTAGGCCCACCCCGTGTAGATGCCGTTGACGGCGCCTTGAGGAAACGTATGACGATAGGGCTCGGGATGAACGGAAAGAGCTTCGGGCATGAAGCCGAGTTCCACCAACGGTTTGGTTCCCGTTTCCTTGAACGTGTCAAAGATGCGATCGACGATGTCCCACCTGTAAATCGGATTGCCCGTGGCCTCCTCCGTGTAAACGTTGGTGGATCCCCACTTTAACGACGCGGAGCCATCCCCACTCGTGAACAAGTTGTGCACGCGGACGTAAACCGGCCTTGGACTGAGTGCCGTCAATTCGCTCAGCAACTTTTTTCCATTCGGAGCATAGGTGTAGTTGGGTTCGTCATAACCGAAGTAATTCCAGACCGGTGTCATCGCGCCCTGGATCCGCTCTGCATCCACGCGAATGGTGACTCGTTCCGTTGGATTCTGCGCTTTACACGGAGCAGTCAAGACAAAAAAGCTCGCCACCGTGGAAAGAAGCAAGCGCGCAGAAACAAGCCAGAGCCCAAGGAGAGAATTCGACGAAAACAATTTCGGAGAGTTTGTAAGCATGCGGTGTGGGACGACGTCTGTGTCGGCTAGACGGGGATGATATACCTGTAATCGTTTACAGGAACAGCCCATCTGTGGATAATGCCATCCGGCAAGGAAAAAGATTTCTACCATGCGAATTCGAGGCTAAAAAATTCGAAATCCATGAGCAAACGATTGCCGTAATAGCGCAGACGAAGTCATGAAAGCAGATGACCTTGTCCCTCATTCGGCATGTACAGGAGAATGGCCAAAATGTTTTCCGACAAAAGACGACGATTTCTGCAAACCGCCGCTGGTGCTGGAATGGCTTGCTCAACGAACCTTCTCCTTGGCCGTACCTCGTTTGCCCAGTCATCGCCCGCCGTCTCGAGCGATGTGACTCGCATTTACATCGACTCGCGCCGCACCATTTCGCCTATCGATCCGAATCTGTTTGGTTCGTTCCTGGAACATCTGGGGCGCGCCATTTACGAGGGAATCTACGATCCGAAGTCCAGCCTCTCTGACGCCAACGGATTTCGCAAAGATGTCATCGACGAGGTCCGTCAACTAGGAGTACCGATCATCCGCTATCCCGGCGGGAACTTCGTGTCCGGCTACAACTGGCTCGATGGGGTGGGGCCCAGGAAAGATCGCCCGCGCACTCTCGACAAAGCCTGGAACACGATCGAGACCAACCAGTTCGGCACGGATGAATTCATGGCGTGGTGCAAACTCGTGGGCGCGAAGCCTCTGATGGGCCTCAACCTGGGAACAGGAACGCCTGAGAAAGCGGCGGCTCTCGTAGAGTACTGCAATGTGGAGAAGGGTACGAAGTGGAGCGACCTGCGCCGCAGCCACGGCATTGAGCAGCCTTACAAGGTAGAGCACTGGTGTCTGGGCAACGAAATGGACGGCCCATGGCAAATCGGTCACATGACGGCTACCGAATACGGCATGAAAGCGCAGGACGCCGCTCGCCAGATGCACTACGTCGATCCATCCCTGAAACTCATCGCTTGTGGATCGAGTCACAACCGGATGCCCACCTACCTGGAGTGGGACCGCGAGGTTCTCGAACAATGCTACGAACACGTCGATGGACTTTCCCTCCATCGCTACTTTGGCAACACGCAGGAAGACACCGGAGGCGACAGCACGAAGTTCCTGGCCATGAACCTGAGCATGGAGCAGCAGATCAAGGAATCGCTCGCGGTATGTGACCTGGTCCGCGGCCACAAGCGATCTCCCAAAAAGCTCTGGCTATCGTTCGACGAGTGGAACGTGTGGTATCGCGCGCGTAGCGGCGATGCCGTCAATGGTCACGAACAAGAAGCGCCGCATCTCCTGGAAGAGGTTTACAACCTCGAAGATGCGCTGCTCGTGGGAGGCATTCTCAATACGCTGGTGCGTAACGCCGATCGCGTGAAAATCGCGTGCCTGGCGCAGCTCATCAACGTGATCGCTCCCATCATGACGAACGCCAAGGGATCGCTCCGTCAGACAATTTTTTACCCATATAGCTTCGCATTGCAGTTCGCGCGCGGAAACGTATTGAGCCTGGTAGTCGAATCGCCGACCTACGAGGTTTCAGAACTCGGCCAAGTTCCGTACCTGGATGCGGCGGGAACGATGAACCCCCAGGACGGTAAGGTCTCAGTCTTCGTGTTGAATCGGGATCTGAACAAAGCCCGAACCATGGAGATCAACTGGCAAGACAAAGCGCCGAGCCAGATCCTGACCTCCACCACCCTGACCGGAAACGATCTCAAGGCCTTCAACAGCTTTGACGCGCCCAAGAAAGTTACGCCGCAAAACATTGACAAGCCTTCGACCACCAGTGGCCGTACCAGGTTTGAAGTACCTGCGCGTTCCTACACGGTCATTCAGTGGGCCAGCTAGAAGGCACGCCGCCGGCCGAGTGTGCGTTTCACGGACGGAGCAACAGTAAGAGCCCTTACCGGCTTAGTGCCGCCCTCGCGCCGCCCGCAAGAGCGCGAACCGGGGGCGCTTTCGAGACGCTTGAAGGAAATCGTTTACGCTGCTCGGGTGAATCTGGTAGCCAAGAATGCATATGCGGGTGCCAGCCGCAGGTCGTAGTACCCGCGGAGCGTCCCCGTCCCGAACCCCATAAATCCTGCCAGAAACAGTGGAAAACTCGGGGCTTACCCACGGCGCAAAGCCTACCTCTAGTAGAAAAGTATTAGAATTTTCTTGACACCCCGCTGGCGAGGGGCGTAACGTTGCCCGCCATACAGCAAGCGTTTACTCGAATCGCGGGAAACGCGTGTGGGGGCGTTACCATGAGATCTCACCTCGTTGTGGGGCTGTGCGTAGTGCTTGCGGCCGTCTGCTCAACAACACCGCTACTGGCTCAGCGTTCCGATCGCGGCATCATTTCCGGCATCATCACCGAGGCAACGGGGTCCGCCATCGCGGGTGCCAATGTCGTTGTGCGTAACGAAGATACGGGCGTTGAGACGACACTAGTTACCAATGGTTCCGGCGCGTATACCACGCCTCCACTTGTGCTCGGAACCTATTCGGTTACGGTCAACCATCCCGGATTCAAAAAGTCCGTCAGCACCGGCATCCAGTTGCAGGGCGCGGAAAATATCCGCCAGGACGTCACGCTGTCCGTGGGCGCTGTTACAGAGTCAGTCGAAGTGAAGGCCGAGGCGGAACTGAATGTCACCACGCCCGACATCAGCCACGTCGTCGACGAAAAGTACTATCAGGATATCCCCACGATTACGGCATCCGACGTCCGACTCGCAGAGGCCGTCCTTCAGATCCAGCCCGGCTACCTTCCCATGAAGCCGAATGGCGACCCAATGTTCCGCGGCAGCCAATTCAACTCGCGCATCAATGGCGGGCAGGCTATGGCGACGGAGAATTTCTTCGATGGCGCCGCCTTTGGTTACGCTGTTGGACACCAGCAAAGCCAGGAAAGTGCTCCCCCGATTGAAAGCATTCAGGAAGTGAAAGTCATCACGGCTTCTTACGCCGCTCAGTACGGCCACACCAGTGGTGGGTTTATCGAGTACACCTCGAAGCCGGGCACAAACACCCTTCACGGGAGCGCTTACGAATTCTTCGCGAATGATGCTCTCAACGCCCGCGGATTTTTCGATGCCGACTGCGATGCTACGGGGCACTGCACGCCGCGCAAGAAAACTCCCCTGAAGAACAATAGTTTCGGATTCACTTTAGGCGGGCCGGTCGTCATCCCGCACGTGTATGACGGTCACAGCAAGACTTTCTTCTTCACGAATTTTGACTGGACTCGTCTGCGCTCGGGCGTTCTGCCTGGATTTGGAAACACCACGCCTATTGATGCATTCAAGACGGGCGATTTCAGCTCTTGGCCCGACCAGATTTACAACCCCTACAGCACTACCGTCAGCGCGGGTGGCGTTCCGAGTCGAGATCCGTTCGTTTGTGACGGCGCGGGCAATCCCATAACGCCTAACCTGGCGGGCGGTCCTGGCACGCCCGGTTATGGTATTCAAGTTGGCGGGACGCCGTGCAATAAGCTTCCAACCGAACTTCTCAGTACGGTGGCTTCCAGAGTCTCAGCACTCATGGTCCATCCGGATCGTGCAGGATTTAACAACAACGTCGCCGGGAATCCAGCTGGTGATCAAACCTGGCTCCTGAACGCACGTACCATCGAATTCCGAGTAGATCACTCATTCAGCCCCAGCTTCCGTATGAGCGAGAGTTTCTATTGGGGCCATCGACCTTCGATCCGAAATTGCGGTGAAGTAGCGGGCTGTACGACCCAATTTAACGGTGAGACGGAGCCGCAAAAGAACACCAGCTATTATGGGAACGGCTTTTATCAGCGTATCGCTACTCACCACACGCACACGCAATTCGACTGGATCATCCGCCCCAATCTTCTCAATCACACTACGATCGCTTGGGATCGCTGGTTTATGGGCGGGAACCCACTCTCTGCTGGCGCGGGATGGCCGGGAATCCTTTGGGATGGGACCCCTGGCGCAGCCAATCCGCTGGGCAACGGAGGCCTTCTAGATCAGACAGCTGGTCCGCCCCTCTTGGATTTTGCAGGCAACATCCCCTACAACTCGCTGGGTCAGTATGGCTGGGGAAAGTTCGGGTTCCTGACCAACAATCGTTGGCAGTTCTCTGACGATCTGTCTTGGGTCAAGGGAAAACATACTATAAAAGTTGGCTACGAGTACCGGTGGCATCAGTTCCCATTTTCCGGTTGGGCCAATGGCAATCAGGGCGGAGAGTTCCGTTTCGATCGCCGCGAAACCGGCGGGTACGACAGTTCGGGCAACCTTATCGCCAACTCGGGCGAATCTTTTGCATCGTTCTTACTGGGACAGGTGGATTCATCCACCCAGAATATTCCATTCCACCCGATGTTCTACGAAGCGTACACATCTCCGTGGATCAATGATGAGTACAAGGCGACAAGCCGTCTGACGTTGACCTTGGGACTACGCTTCGACTACCAGTTCGCTCGCACCGAGACGCAGGATCGGTATTCCAGTTTCGATCCAAACACGCCGAATCCCCAGGCCGGCGATCTGCCCGGTGCGCTGCTTTTCGCCGGTAAGGGGGCAGGCCGTACGGGGCACCGCACCTTCGAGCATCCTGCCCACGACGCTTGGGGGCCGCGCTTGGGCTTCGCGTACCGGGTCGATGACAAGACCGCGATTCGAGGCGGCTACGGCATCTACTACTCAGGGATCTCGTTTGATCAATTTATCGGGCAGCCAACACTGGGCTACGTTTCCAATCCGACAGTTTCTAACATATCGAACGGAGAGCAACCGGCGTTCTTTCTGGACAATGGGTTCCCGCAAGCCAACGTGGCTTGCCCCGGTGGAACACCCACTTCGCCTTGCGTGAATCCTCCGCCGTTCATCGATCCTTCCTTCGCCAACAACCAGTCTGTGATCGCCGTCGCCAAGAATGGCTTAACGCTGCCGCGGTACCAAAACTGGTCTCTGACTTTCGAGCGACAGCTTAACGCAAACTTGCGGCTGGACGTGTCCTACATTGCTAACCGCGGGAGCCGCCTTACGGCGGATTGGCAGAAGATGGGCGTGGGCGCTAATATGAATCCTTCCAGCGTCTTGTCCATTCCCAATAGCACCCTAACGACGAACTGCAGCTTGGCGAATTCTACCGCTGGCTTGTGCGCCGGTGGGGTCCCTCTACCCTATGACACCTTTAACGGGAGCGTAGCCCAGGCCCTGCGCAGATATCCACAGTATCAAAACGTCCTGTGGCGAGATGTTCCGCTCGGCAGCAGCAAGTACAGCGCTCTGGAAGTTGTCCTCGAGCAGCGCTACTCACACGGCTTGGGATTCCGCGTGGGCTACACCTACTCAAAGCTGTACAACGACGGATCTGAGACTGGGCAGGGTGGTGATGGTGCGAATGGCGCCGTCCAGGATCCATCGTGTCCACATGTGTGCGAGTGGGGGCTCAGTCGTGACGACACGCCGCACGTGTTCCTCGTTGGTTTCACGTGGGAGGTGCCTTTCGGCAAGGGTCTTTCGTCGCGTGCGGGACGCTTAGCTTTAGGCGGTTGGAACTTCGCCGGAGCATTGCGTTATGAGAGTGGTCGGCCCATGAACATCACGATGGACAATCCACTGGGCGGAATCTTATTCAACGGCCAAAGACGGCCAAATCGCGTGAAGGGCGTGACTGCGGTCAAGAGGGGTAGTAGCTTCAATCCCCTGACCGACAACTACTTCAATCCGGCGGCTTGGTCTGATCCGGGTGTCGATCCGACCAGCTCGAATCCATTGCTCGGCAGTGCGCCGCGTCGGGACGGTTCGGTCCGGGCCTTCCCCACCTACAACGAGGACATCAACATATTTAAAGTCTTTCCAATAAAAGAGAGACTCAATTTGCGGTTTGAAGCACAGTTCGGAAATATCTTCAACCGCACCGACTTCTGCGACCCCAACGCTTTCTACGGTCCTGCGAGTTTCGGTACTGTCAACACCCAGTGCAATCAGCCGCGCTCGATTCAGTTTGGCTTACGGTTGAATTACTAGGAGAATGAGTACCCGGCTCCGGCTCACGGGTGGGCGGAGCCACGGCGGCCCCAGTGATCGTTGGTTGTGACAGGAACTGCGCGTACAGGCAGAGGGTGTGGTGTGTTCGCACACTAATTCTCTGCCTGCTTGCTTTTGTGAGCGTACGCGGTGTTGCCGTTGCAACCGATTCCCGTCAGGCACTGCAGAACGCCGCTACCCTGGTTCAAGAGGGCAAGCTGGAACAAGCAGAGCAACAGGCTCAGGTTGCTATTTCTGATCCGCAGACACGAGCCGCCGCCTGTTCCGTCCTCGGCTCCATCCGATTTCAGCAGAAGCGTCTTCCTGAGAGCGCTAGCCTGTTCGAGAAAGCAATCCGGCTTGAGCCCAAACTGCTGGGCGCCCAGCTGAGCCTTGCGGAGGTCTACATCTTGCAGGGAAAGCCCGAGAAGGCTCTCCCGCTCTATAGTCGCGTTCTGACCCTCGATCCATCAAATACCATCGCCAGACTCGAACTCGCGCGTGCAGAGACCGAGAAAGCCAACTATCAGCAATCTCTCGCGCTGGTCCGGCCCGTGCTGCCGGCCCTCAAGCAATCGCCAGATGGCCTGTTCGTGCTGGCTACGGACTATCTGAAGACCGGCGACCACGATGCGGCAGCCAGCCTTGCGACCGACTGGATGCGGCTGCCGGGCGTGCCATCGGAATTGTCGATGCGATTCGCCCTCCTTCTCGCGGGAGGCGGTGTTGCGCCCGAAGCCATCGATATCCTCGAGAGCCTCAGGAAGAAGGGCCCGCTCTCTTACGAGCTGGCGTTCAATCTCGCCGGTGCCTACCAGCTCGAGAAACACTGGGCGCTGGCTCTGGCCTCGTACGACGAGGCTCTGACACTCGACCCGAAATCTCTTTCTGCGTTGCGGCAAGGCGGCAACATTGCCGAGCAGCAAGGCCAACTCGAGCGGTCTCTGTCTTACTGGATGCGGGCGAAGAAGCTCGAACCCGACAATCCTGACATTCTCGAAAGTTTCGGGCGGGTGTGTCTCAAGATGGACCTGCTCGAGGATGCCGAGCCCGCCCTGACGAAGGCCGCCGAACTTCGCCCCGACAATGCCGCTTATCAATACACTCTGGTCGCCGCGAAGGTGGGAAAGAAGCAGTTCGAGACCGCTCAATCTCTGCTCGAAGGGCTGCTCAAACAAAGGCCAAACGATCCTCAACTGCAATATGCCCTTGGGTCGGTGCTCTACCTTCAGGGCCACCTCGATGATGCCGCGCAGCATCTACGCGAGAGTGTGCGCTTGCAACCCGATCAGGTAGCCCCCTACTATTACCTCGCTTTGATTGGCAGAGATCAGGGGCGGGATGAAGAGGCAATTCAAACTTTGGAGAATCTTCTCCGCCGCTATCCGGATCACGCCTTGTCGTGCGAGGTGTTGGGCGGCCTGCTCATGAACGCCCATCGCTATCCCGAGGCGGAAAGCAGCTTGGAAAAGGCCGTGCGCCTCAATCCCGGCTCAGTGAAAGCCAATTACCAGCTTGGATTGCTCTTGACCCGCATGGGCAAGAAGGACGAAGCAGAAAAACGCCTCGAGATCGCAAAGTCGCTGCGCACCCAGGACGAAGGGAATTCACGCCTGCAACTTCGACTACTTGACCCAGACCAATGAAAAGCAACCGGACGATCGCTCATGGGCTTCTCTTCTTCATCGTTCTCGGTTGCGTGCCGTTCGTTCGCGCGCAGAAAGCTGAACAGCCCGCATCGCTCAGCCAGCTTGAGGCCTCGCTCAAGCGCGACCCTGACAATCCAAAGCTGCTAATCGCTCTGGGCCTTGCCTGCTGGGATCGCAACGACTATCCGCATGCGCTCGAGGCTTTTCAACGTGCCGTCAAGGTCGCGCCTTCGTCCGCAGAAGCCCACAACTGGTTGGGTGTCGCCATCATGGAGAAGGCAAATCTCCCCGGCGCGATTGCGGAGTTTAAGAAGGCTGTCGTCCTCGATCCGAAGTTAGCGCGAGCCCAGACGAACCTCGGCTCCGCTCTTGCCAAGAGTGGCGAGATCGGCGAAGCGGTCGAGGTCTTCAGGAAAGCTCTCGCGCTGGAACCCGCGAACCCAGCAGCCCAGATGAACCTGGGCGTCGCCCTTCGGGAAAAAGGCGATGCGACAGCTGCGCTCGTCTACATGCGGCAAGTCGCCGAACAAGAACCCACCAACGCCAGCGTGCAATATGAACTCGGCCAGACCCTGCGCCAGAGCGGCGATCTGCCCAGCTCGATTGCCGCCTTCGAGAGTGCTCTCCAGATCGACCCCGAACTGCGGGAAGGCTACTACGGCCTGGGCCTTGCCTTGAAGCAACAGGGCGCGGCTGTTCGTAAAAATCTTGCGAATGCACCGAGTCCCGCGGACGAGCCTTACAAGCGCGCCCAGGAAGCCGCCGCGAAAGGAGACTTAAAGGCCGCACAGGAGCAGCTCGCCGAGGCTCTTCGACTCGACGAGAGTCATGCTGATTCCCACAACCTGCTCGGTTTTATTCTCGGCCAGCAGGGAAATCTCGACTCGTCGCTTGTTCACCTAAGAAGATCGGTTGCGCTGCAGCCGGAGTCCGCCGACGCGCACTACAACTTGGGCGTCGCGCTCTGGTACAGCGGCTCGAAGAAAGAAGCGATTTCGGAGTTGAAAGAGAGTGTTCGGCTCGATCCGGCGGCTGGAGCTGGGCATGCGTTTCTTGGAAATGCCTTGCGCGATACCGGGGATCTCACGGGCGCACGGCAGAGCCTGCAACGCGCGATCGCTCTTTTGCCGCCCATTCCCGCTACCTACGTCGATCTGGCGATCGTCTTCCTTCGT
>DASRDJ010000055.1:0-59712 GCA_035652655.1 Terriglobales bacterium | reverse complement strand
AAGATCGAGCACGGGTTCCCGCGACACGTAATTCACCTGGCACGGCATCGCGGTTTCCGCTGTCAATTCATATTCGCCGCCAGAGATTACTGCGCTCAATCCGAGCATTTCTCCCGGGCCCGCCATCTTCAGGATCAATACCTTTCCGTCGCGTGAACTCGTGGAAAGCTTCACTTTGCCTGAGCACAATAAGTAAACGCCCCGCGGCGTCTGCCCCTCGACGAACAACGTGGCGTCGGGTGGAAACGTGGTCTGATGGCTGATCGCGCTGAAAGCCTTCAGTACGGGGGCCGACAGATTGCAGAAGCATTCTTCCCGTTTCAGCCTGCAGCTGATGCAGTTGTCCACAATTTCCAATCCATACGTCATTTCTCCTCCTCACGACCTGGCCCGAAACCGCCGATCCTTCGCCGCTGCACCGCTCTCGCTGGATTTCAATGCGTCGTTTGAAATCGAGGGGCGCGGCGGATGCTTCCTTCTTAACCTGTGATGTCTCTAGGCAACATGGGCCCACCGCCTGCGAGTCGGAAGCCCGCGTCATGCATGCGGTTCAGCAGCGCTCGTCCCGCCGTATCGACAAAATGGACGGCACTGAGATCCACCTGCACCGAACGCTGGCCGCGGGTCTCGAACACGTTTCTCCAACATTGCTCAACGTCCGCGACCCACGGACCAATCAACTGACCTTCCAAACGAAGAACCACCGCGTTCTGTTTCTCTTCAATCGTGATCCTGAGCATGCAGATCCTGGGGGAAGGCAGTCTCCTCAGAGGGCACTTACACTTCCAAAGAATGACGCCGCGACGCTTTTGATAGCACGCGCCTTAGCCCTGCGCGTTGAGTTCTCAGGAAAGAATTTTGCCGAAGCCAAGTCATTCAGCCGACAGCTACGACGATATTTCGGCATGTAACGGGAAGGCACTCCGCATCACGAGACACAATCCGTCGAGTAGGCGCGAAGCGAACTCTCCTCCGTGTCCCTCTGTATCCTCTATGGTGAATGATTTTTTGGGTGGTGATGAAAACTAACAATCCGGCCCCTGCCGCGAGATTCCCAGCTTCCTCATCTTCGACTGCAGCGTGGTCCGCTTCAGTCCCAACTTTTCCGCCGCGCCTCGCGGACCCGAAATCACTCCCCCGCATTCGCGCAGTACCCGAGCGATGTGCTCGCGCTCCGCGCTCACCAACGTCGCATCGGCAGGGACATCCTCCGCTGACCCCGGCTCAAGTTCCGACATCGGTGCTCGCAATACCGATCCGCTCGACAGAATGACAGAGCGCTCGATGAAGTTCTCCAGTTCGCGCACGTTTCCCGGCCAGTCCCAGCGCACCAGAGCATCCATGGTCCCGCTCGGGATGGTTTCGATCTTCTTGTCGTGACGGCGCGCAATTTTCTGAACAAAGTACCGCACCAGCAACGGAATATCCCTTGGCCGCTGCCGCAAGGGGGGCATCAGGATCGGAAATACGTTCAAGCGATAGAACAAGTCCTCACGGAACTGCCCTTCCGCCACCCGCTTGCGAAGATCACGATTGGTGGCCGCCACCAGCCGCAGATCGACGCGGATCGTCCGGTTCGATCCAAGCCTTTCGAATTCCTGATCCTGCAGCACGCGCAGCAGCTTCGGCTGCAATTCCAGCGGAATGTCCCCAATCTCATCGAGAAAAAATGTACCCTTGTCCGCCAGCTCCAGCCGCCCGACTTTTTTCGAGACTGCCCCGGTGAACGCTCCCTTCTCGTGCCCAAAGAGTTCGCTCTCAAGCAGCCCAGTCGGAATCGCCGCGCAATTCACCTTGATGAAGTTCGCGTCTTTACGCCGGCTCATGCGATGAATCGCACGCGCTGCCAGCTCCTTCCCGGTCCCCGTTTCCCCCAGGATCAGGACCGTCGATGAACTGGGTGCGACCGTCTTCACCTGCGACAACGCCGCCATCAACTCCGCGCTCTCCCCAATAATTTCCTCGAAATGCAATTCCGTCCGGATCTCGTCTTGCAGATAGAGCTTCTCTTCCGCCAGCCGCTCTTTGAGTTCCTGAATCTCGCGATAGGCGCGCGCGTTGTCGAGCGCAATCGCCAACTGGGCCGCGATCTGATTCAGAATCTCTTCGTCCTGCACAGAAAACGCCGCGTCTTTCTTGCTACCCACATTGAGCGTCCCCAGCGACCCCTTCGACGTCAGCAACGGCATGCATCGCACCGTCCGAATCCCCGCGTTTACAATTCGGTCCGAGATGCTGCTCGAATGGTTGATCAGGTCCTCGCGCGTCATCGTGTGCGATTCTTTCTGCAGGAAGGCCTTCGCCGATAGAGTCTGCTCGATCGAAACCGATCGCCCCATCTCCGCCAGCGGGTTAGTCGGAGTCGGCGATAAAACGTAAGCTTTCATGTTCTTCTGATCGCCCTCGAACAACGTCACGCCCGCGAAGTCGTGCGGCACCACTCGCGTCACACATTCGGAAATCAGCGGTAATAAGCGCTGCATCTCCAGGCTGGACGCCAGCGTGCGGTTCACTTCCACCAGCGCTCGCAGGCGTAGCTTCTCTCCCTGCAAGGCCTCGCGCGTCATCGTGTTCTCCACTGCCAGCGCAACCAGTTCCCCGACTCGCCGCAACAATCGCTTGTCACCTTCCTTGTAGGCATCGGGCTCGGAGCTCGCCACTCCCAGCGCACCCAGCCGGGTCTGCGCCGCCGTAAGCGGCACCACATAGTAAGTCTGGACGCCACGCTTTCTAAGTGGATCCAGCACGAGCGGAAAGCGTGTCTCGCCCTTCACATCTGAAAACAGCAACTCCTCCTGGCGCTCGCGTACCCAGCCGCTCGGGGATTCCGCTGCGGGAATTGTGGTCGGCAATTCCTCGGTGTAGGGTCCTTCCCACCAGAGCGCATGCATGGAGTTGTCGCGCGCGTCGTGCAGCGAGAAGTTTAGGAATTGAAAGTCCGCGACTTGGCGAAGGCGCGTTGCGATGTCGCGAAAAAGTTCGGGCAGGGACAAATGCCGGACCACCAGGTCCGCCATCTCTAACAGAACCTCGTAACGGTGGCGCTCGTCTTGAGGGGAATGGTCGTTCTGCGAACTAGACAACATTCAATCGTGACTCGCGCCCTCAACGCAAGTCGATCTCCAAATTTGCGCCGATCATAGCGTCTTTTCCTTTGCTTGCACAGAAAAAAGTGTGGCGAACTCTAAAACCCAAATCAAATTCCTGACTTCATGATAGTAAAACGCAACAAAACTTCCCTCGAGGTCCACTATCTTGTCCGTTGATCACAAATTCTTCCCGATTCGGTACTCGCTCGTACAATACAATGTGGATATGGCTCGTGGATGGGAAAGTAAGTCAGTAGAAGAACAACAGTCCGAAGCCGCTCTCAGACAACAGCCCTCCAGCAAAAAGCTTTCTCCCCTGGAAGCGGTACGAGTCCGGCAGATGGAAGGGCTTCGTCTATCGCGTCAGCGTGTTCTTCAGCAGTTGCAGAACGCGCACGACCCGCGGCTGCGGCAGATGCTCGAAAAAGCGCTCGCCGATCTTGATCGCCAGATTGAGATCGCAAAAACGCAATAATTCCCCATTTTTAGGGTGGTTTTCCCTATCAGTCCTACGCCCCCGGTGCTCTTCAGTCGCTCAAAACCCCTGACGTATAATTGAACTGATGAAAGCCTACGTCTACGTTTCGCTCAAGAAAAGTGTTCTCGATCCCCAGGGAAAGACGATCCAGGGCGCGCTTAACAAAATGGGCTACAAGGGACTGGGAGACGTCCGCCAGGGAAAATATTTCGAACTCAGTCTCGACGGCGCCTTGACCCGCGAAGAAGTCAAGTCCGAAGTCGAGCGCATTGCTCGTGACGTCCTGACCAATCCGGTGATTGAAGAATATCGCTTCTCCCTCGAAGACTAAGTCGCCCCTGTCGCGTCTTGGTTCGTAGCTACTGTAGGTACCCTAGTTTTTGCAAGATAAGTCAGTACTCACGCCCTCGTTCAAAACAGGAGTTTCGGTTTATGTGCGGCATCGTCGGCTACGTCGGCAAAAAAGAAGTTGTCCCGGTCATCATCGAAGGGCTCCGCCGCCTCGAATATCGGGGCTATGATTCCGCAGGCATCGCGGTCGCCGGCAACGGCAACGGCCTCCAGATTCGCCGCGCCGAAGGCAAGCTGCGCAATCTCGAAGACGTCATCCGCCAGAAACCCCTTGAGGGCACCTACGGCATCGGTCACACCCGCTGGGCTACCCACGGCCGCCCCAGCGAAGAAAACGCTCACCCGCACCGCGACTGCACCGGAAAAATCGTCGTCGTCCACAACGGCATCGTCGAGAACTACCTTTCCCTCAAGAAAAAGCTGGTCGAGGAAGGCCATAAGTTCAGCACTGAAACTGATACCGAAATCATCGCGCACCTGATCGAGAAGTATTTTCTGAAAACCGGCAACGGCCATCGCCCGCCGCTCGAAGAAGCCGTTCGCAAAGCCGTAAAAGAACTGACTGGAGTGTTCGCCCTCAGCGTCATCGCGGTCGACGAACCCAACAAAATTGTCTCCGCGCGCAACGGACCGCCCGCGGTCATCGGCCTAGGCAAGGACGAATACTTCGTCGCCTCCGACGTGCCCGCTATCCTTTATCACACGCGCGATCTTTTCTTCCTCGGCGACGGCGACCTCGCCGTCATCACGCCCGAGGGCGTGAAGCTCACCGACTTCGACGGCAATCCCGTCACCCGCCAGGTCCAGCACGTGACCTGGGACCCGATCATGGCCGAAAAGGGCGGATACAAGCACTTCATGCTCAAGGAAATCTATGAGCAGCCTCGTTCCGTGCGCGACACCACCCTTGGCCGCGTTTCTCAGGACACCGGACACATCTTCCTCGAGGAGATGGAGATCACCGAGCAGGAGCTGCGCGCCGCAAGGAAGATCAACATCGCCGCCTGCGGAACTAGTTGGCACGCCGGACAAGCCGGCAAGTTCATGATCGAAAGCCTCGCCCGCATTCCCGTCGAGGTCGATTACGCCAGCGAATGGCGCTATCGCGATCCCATCATCCCGCCCGACACCATCACGCTGCTGATCACGCAATCGGGCGAAACCGCCGACACCATCGCCGCCCAGCGCGAAGCCAAAGCCAAGGGATGCAAGACTCTCGCAATCTGCAACGTGGTTGGATCGATGGTGACGCGCGAAGCCCAGGGCACCATCTACACCCATGCGGGCCCAGAAATTGGCGTCGCTTCCACGAAGGCCTTCACCGCCCAACTCACCGCTCTCTACCTGCTCTCACTCTACCTCGGGCAGGTGCGTGGCACCCTCACGCCGGCACAATCCAAATCGGAAGTCTTCGAACTCACCCGCCTTCCCGGCAAGCTGGAAAACGTTCTCACCCGCGAAGAGCAGTGCGAAGAACTCGCCAAGATCTACTCGCGCGCACAGGACTTCCTCTTTCTCGGACGCGGCATCCACTACCCCATCGCGCTCGAAGGCGCCCTGAAGTTAAAGGAAGTTTCGTACATCCACGCCGAGGGCTATCCGGCCGGCGAAATGAAGCACGGCCCCAACGCCTTGATCGACGAGAATCTGCCAGTCGTGATCATCGCAACGCGCGATCCCCATGACCCGCTCTCGGTCGTGCGCTATGAAAAGACGATGTCGAATTTGAAAGAAGTGAAAGCGCGCTCCGGGCAGGTCATCGCGCTAGCTACCGAAGGTGACGAGGAAATTAAAGAAGCCGCCGACCACGTAATCTACATCCCTCCAGCTCCCGAAGAACTGGCGCCGATCCTCGAAATCGTTCCCCTGCAGTTGCTGGCCTACCACATCGCCGTCCGCCGAGGCTGCGACGTAGACCAACCCAGAAACCTGGCCAAGTCCGTAACGGTGGAATAATCCCGTATGTCCGATGGAGGGGCGGGCGTCCCCGCCCCGCCGAGGCCGTGGAGCCGGGGCTGGTTCCCCTAGCGCCGGCGTCTCGCCAGCAGTCGCGAGGGCGTCGCGCCCTCGCACAAATCGTCTAGCGACGACCGCCGCCATAGCAACGCCTACTCCTTCGGTCCCTCAAACTCCACCACCCCATCCCCCGGCGGAATGGATTGCGTCCACGGCACGGTCACATGTTTATTCAGTTCATAATCCGCCCCAGGCCCGAGATAAGTGAACTTCTCGAATACGAAGGGCACGCCTTCCGCCTCCAGCACTGAGCTCCGATCGGTCACCTGCATGTGCAAATGCGCCCCGGTCGTGTTGCCGCTGTTTCCGAGCAGCGCCAACTCAGCACCCGCGTGCACCCGATCATGCACCCGCGCCTTGATGCTTCCGTTCTGCAAGTGCGCATAGGTCACGTAGCGGTTGGGAGCGATCTTCAGAATCACGCGATTGCCCGCGATGTTGTCGAGCGTGACCGGAGGCAACACGCGGGGCACGTTGTCCGGGATTCCATCGACAACTTCGGTGATCTCTCCGTCGGCTACGGCGAGCACCGGCTCGCCCCAGCCCCACCAGTTGTCATTGCGCGTCGCACCGTCGTGACGCGAATCGCCGTTGGGACCCACCTTGATCCAGTCAATCGCGAACCGTTCCGCGGAATAAATATGTCCGTCAACGGCCGTGATTGCCCGCCGGTGGTTGGTGTTGTTCGCAGGGCCATCGCCTGCAAGCCAGATGCCTCCACGAAACGGCGGACGTAGCATCAACACCGCCTCGTGACTGATTGGCACCTGGAAATTTTCCAGAATAGCGTCGGTCCGACTGCCCCCTCCCGCAGCAGCCGCCGAGAAAGTCATCCGGTGCCGAAGGCTGGCGGGCACGGACGCGCCCGGCAGCGTGATCCACATATAGATGACGGAGCGTGCTCCCGGCTCGATCACCCGCGCACCGTCAGCAGAACTCCCATGATCGCCCGACGCCGTCATCCCAGAACCGACCCGAAGCATCGCCGCCGCGAGTTCTTTCTCGTCGAGTGTGGCAATGGGCTCGGTGCTCTCGTCACTGGCAAACACCTCGACGCGCTTCAAGGTCAGCGGCACGACATCAAAATTCGTGACGTGCAGCTCATAGACCAGCACCTGCTGCTTGTCCATACGAACGGGAATGGGTGGCGAGGAGCACACCACCTCGACTCGCGGGCCGCGGTCGCGGGCCAGCACAGCCGTCGCGACCGCCAGAAGCGCGAACACAGCCAGCGAAGCGCTCCGAGCGCTCTTGAATTCAGAACAGACCTTCCGGCGAACAGGCGTTATCGGCAGATGAACAGTCTTCCCCAGCGTCTTCATTCTGCGTGCCCCCGGATGCACGAAAACGCGCATGGAATACAGACGTGGGTCCGGCCCGAAACGATAGCTGCCGAAAAGGAATGATTTCTCTCTAGCTCAGGTAGCAAGCGGAAATATGCATCGTGCGGAAGACGATGGTCATTTCTTCGGAAGAGCGAACGCCACGTACACCCCGCCCGACCCCGACCGCGGATCCTTCCCGCCTCCGGCCGCAATCACCACAAACTGCCGCCCGTTGACCTCATATGTGATCGGCGTAGCATTGCCGGAGTAAGGCAGCTTCGTTTCCCACAACAGCTTCCCGGTCGCCTTATCGAACGCCCGAAACTTCTTGTCGAAATTCGACGCCCCAATAAACAACAACCCGCCCGCCGTCACCACCGGCCCTCCGTAATTTTCGGTCCCGGTCTTGTCCTGCCCCTTCGCGGCTAGTTCCGGGTACTCGCCCAGCGGAATCTTCCAGGCCTGCTCGCCGGTACTCAAATTGATCGCCGTCAATGTTCCCCACGGCGGCGCAATCCCCGGATACCCTTCCGGATCGAGAAACTTGTGATAACCAGTGAACCGGTATTTCATCGAGAGCGGAACCGGCCCGCTGCTCGCCAATCCCTTGCTCTCGCCGGTCGAGATGTAATTCACCAGCGCAAACACCTGCTCCTCGGTCAGGTTCGGAAATCCCTGCATCCGTCCCTTGCCGTTCTTGATAGTAGCCGTGACTTCCGCTGGCGTGTTGCGGTCCACGGCCCCCACGAGCGACGGAATCGCCGGCGGCGATCCTTCCATTTTCTCGCCGTGGCAGATGCCGCACTGGTTCAGATAAATCGAGCGCACACTTCCCTCGCCCGTGTTCTCTGTGAGCGCACCCGTCCATGCGACCTCGTTCGCATTGACATAAATAATTCCCGTCTCCCGATCGACGGCCGGCCCGCCCCACTCCGCCCCCCCGTCAAAGCCCGGAAACACGACCGTGTCTTTGCCTACGCTGAACGGCACGAACAGACCCTCGTTGCGAAATTTGCGGAAGTGCTCGACTGCCCACTGGTGCGCTTCGGGCGTGCGTGTCGTCAGCGCATCTTCGCTGATGCTTTGCCTTGCGAAGGGCGCAGGCTTGGTCGGCAAAGGCTGCTCGGTGGCGGCGACTTCTCCCGGCACATCACTCGCTGGAAACTTCTTGTACTCAATCGGAAACAGAGGCTTGCCATTGGCGCGATCGAAAACGTAAACGAATCCTTGCTTAGTGGTTTGCGCAATCGCGTCCACCCGCTTGCCATCGCGCTTCACCGTAAGGAGCACAGGAGGTGCAGGCAGATCTCGATCCCAGATATCGTGCTGCACTTCCTGGAAGTGCCAGATCCTCTCGCCGGTCTCCGCATTTAGCGCGAGGAGGCAATCGCCGAACAGATCGTTCCCGAGACGATCGGCCCCGTAGAAATCCATGGCAGCTGAACCCGTGGGCACGTACACGATTCCTCGCTCGGCATCGAGCGACATCCCAGTCCAGTTATTCGCGGCGCCTGAAGATCTCCATGCTTCTTTCGGCCAAGTGTCGTAACCGAATTCACTTGGGTGCGGGATGGTATGAAACGACCAGCGCAGTTTGCCCGTGCGCACATCGTAAGCACGAATATCTCCGGGTGGCGCGGGCAGCGTCTCCGGCTCCCGCCCACCGACGATCAATAGATCTTTGTAAATCACACCGGGACTCGTGAGATAAATCGAGAGCGTCGAAGGATCGCGGCCCAGATCATCGCGCAAATCAATGCGCCCGTTCTTGCCGAACCCAGCCACCGGCGCGCCCGTCACGGCATCGAGCGCATAAACAAAATTCATCACGCCAACCAGAATTCGCTTTTCCTTGCCGTCAGTCCAGTAAGCCAGCCCGCGATCGGGCTGCGTTCCGCGAATACCCGAATCAAATTTCCAGAACAATTTTCCAGTAGCCGCGTCCAGCGCAAAAATCCTTTGAGTGGGGGTGATTCCGTAAAACACACCATCAACTTCAATCGGGCTGGTCTGCAGTCCACCCTCTTCGCCGGTATCAAAGCTCCACGCCACCGCGAGCAGCTTCACATTCTTGCGATTGATTTGCGCCAAGTTCGAGTAGTGATCGTTCTCGGGCGATCCTCCGTAACGCGACCAATCCTGCTGCCCAAGCTTGGGATTACGCGAAACCTCCGCCCGCTCCCCCGAGGAAGCAAACCCAACCGAGAACACCTGCAGACCGACGACGCATAAGATCTGCGTCACCCGAAATCCCCGGCGAAGACAATGCGATGCACGCACGAACAAACTCAACGAACCCTCCGTGGACCTGTCATCCTGAGCGCAGCAAAGGACCTCTGCACTGATCTCTCGTCTGTGATCTCCGTAGCGCCGGCGTCCCGGCGGCAGTCGCGAGGGCGTCCTGGCCCTCGCATCGATCTCAGCCAGAAAAACGCAATCTACGAATCCCAGACCCCTCTCATCACGAAACGAAAAGTATAACGACTCAAATGTCGCACCGCAGCAGCCCGCCTATTCATCTACATGGTATGGCGTTCCAGACTCTGCATGCGCGCCTGGTGCGAAGCACATCCCTATCCGACTACACCAAACACTTCGAGTTCGAAGTCGAAGGCGCGGACCACTTCGGATTCGTGCCTGGACAGTGGCTGTCTCTCACGCACACCAAGCCCGACGGCGAAGAACTAACTCGCGCTTACTCCATCGCGTCGCCGCCCGACGGGAATCGCTTTGCTTTCTGCCTGAACCGTGTGCAGGACGGATTCATGTCGAATTACCTCTGCGATCTTGAGTCGGGCGCGACCATCTCAGGCCAGGGACCGTTCGGCAATTTCATTTTGCGTCCGCCGCTTCGCGACACGATCTTCATTGCGACGGGCACCGGCATCGCGCCCTTCCGCTCGATGCTGCACTGGCTGCTCGCTGATCGCGAACGGCATCAGGATAAAAAGTTTTGGCTGATTTTCGGAAGCCGCACTGAAAAAGACATCTACTATCACAAAGAATTTCTTCAGCTTGCCACCAAGCATAATAACTTCGATTACCTCCCGACACTGAGCCGGGGCGCCGACGACTGGAAAGGTCTGCGCGGCTACGTGCAGGAGCACGTGCCGGGCATCGTCTCCGGCCGCGCTGACATGCACGCATACGTCTGCGGCCTCGACAAGATGGTCAGTGCAAACCGCGAACTACTGAAGCAGATGGGATGGGATCGCAAATCGATTCTGTATGAAAAATATGATTGAAAAGACGACAGGTCACAGGTTTTCGGTCTTGGGTGTTGGCTGAAGGAGGTCTTCGTAGAAAACTTCTGGCTCTGGTTCATTCGTCATCAGTCTCGAGCTCCTTCGACTGCGTTCGGCGTTCGACTTTCGCCTCACTGCGCTCAAAGATGACAACTCCATGAGAGGAGATGAGAACTGAGAACTAACACCTAACCCCCAATACGAAGCACCCTGCCTACTGAGTTCCTTCTTTCAGCAGCACAACATCAGCCACCACTTCTTGTCGAATCAGAGCTATGGACTTGCCGTCAGGCGACCAGGCGTAGCTGCTGATTTGTTCGGAGGGCAGATGCGTGATCTGGTGGCCGGACGCTCCGTCGAGTGGTTGGAACCACAGGTTGCTGCTGCCGTTTTCGCTGATCACGTAGCTCACGGCATTCATGTTGGGAATAAGCTGCACGCCCGGGGTAGAGTTCCCGGCCCCCAAGCGCGGATCGAGATCGACCATGCGCGCCGGGGATGCCGGCCCATCGAGGTTGACGATCGCGAGCTTTGCCACGGCGTCGTTGGTGCGCGGATCAATCAGGTCGACGGCGAATCCGATCGACTTGTTGTCGGGCGCGATGAAAGCGATGCCCTCGATGGCAAAACGGTTTGGGATGTCGCTGCCCGGGACCATCTCGGCGTTGCCGCCGTCAATGGGGACGCGCATGAGGCGCGGCACGCCCGGGCCTTCGATGTAGTAGACCCACTTCTCGTCCGGAGAGCAGAGCGGGTTCGTGTCGAGCACGTGCGACGTCAGTTGCTTGGGAGACGATCCATCGGAATTTGTCCGCCAGATGCTGACCGAGTTGCCGCTGTGAAAGGCCCAGGCAAAAACCAGATAACGGGAGCCACAAGGGTGCGGATCGAAAATCGCTGCGTTGGGGTCGCTGACCAGCGCCGTTGAATTCTGTCCGCTGGGATCGATACGGGTGAGTTTGTCGATCTCGGGCACCAGCAGCTTGCCGTCGGAAGTCCATTGAACCTGGCGCGGATCGGGGACTTGCGTCACCATCGTGGGCGTAGCCGACGCCGATTGTCCAGCCATAGGAAACAGCAACATCGAACGACTGGTCTTGACCTGAACGCTAGCCGCATTACGGGCATCGGCCGAGAGCGTGAGCGTCGCGTAACGATTCGTATCGCGAGTGACGGGATGCAACTTGCCATCGGTTGTAAGCACGCCTATCTGCGCCCGATCGCCGCGAGGCCCTTTAGGGGAGTAGACGACCAGCAGAGCGCGTCCGTTTGGCAACCAGCTCAGCTCAAAGATGCTTGCCTGTGACAGGGTGGCCAGAGGGCCGACCTGCTTTCGCGCGATATCGAACGTCTCGACGAAGCCGATGATCTCGCCTGTCCCCTGAAAAGAGTAGGCGATCTGCTTGCCGTCGGGCGACCAGGCTACATGAGAGGGGTCGGCCCCGCGCGCGGGCTTGGCGATCAAGAGAAGGTTCTCGTCGCCGCCCTCGAGGTTCGTGGTGAGCAAACGATACTTGCCGGGCTCGGGGTCATTGGCGCGGATGAAAGCCATGCGCTGTCCGTCGGGCGCGAAAGAGACGTCGCTGTCGATGTCGCGGATGACTTGCCGGGGTGCGCCCCCTAGCACCGGAGCGCGAAACAGGTTGAACTCGTTCGCACGCACGGTGGCGGACTTGCGATAGAAGACGTAGTTGCCGTCGGGCGAAAACGCCAGCGAGGCATAGGTCCCAGGCGCCGGTGGAAGAATTTGCGTGTCGCTTCCGGTGGGAATATTGCGCAGCCAGAGACTGCGCTGGCCGGAGTCGTTCTGCACGTGGAGCAGGTAGCGGCCATCGGGTGAGATGGCGGCCAGATCGACCTTGCCGCTGTTGGTGATTTGGGTGATGGTGAAATTCTGGAATGGAAGCGGCCCGCTGCGGGTGATGAATGCGTAGACGCCAAAGGCTGCGGCCGCCAATAGTGCCAGAACAATCAGAGAAAGCACGGCCGTGCCGACCCGATGCTGGCGAGCGACGGCGCTGATGCTGGAACTGCTCCCGTGCGCAGTGGGTGTTGAAGTGGGCGGTGTGGCGTCGCGAACCGCGACACTGCCGGAACTTCCAGCGGACACCGCGACGGGATGGCTGTCGCTGATGGAACTCGCCGCCGAAGCCGCACCACGACCGGAACCGCTGTCGCGCTGCAGGCGTTTCAGATCGCTGCGCATTTCTGAAGCGTGCTGATAGCGCATGTCGCGATCCTTCTCGAGAGCCTTGCCGAGGATTTCTTCGAGGCGCGCCGGGATGTCGGGATTGAAGCGCACGGCCGGAAGCGGGGCGCGATTCAGAATGGCTTCGAAGATGACGGCGGTGGTGTCGCCGCGGAAAGGGACGGCGCCGGTCGACATCTCGTAGAGGACGGCACCGAAGGAAAACAAATCGCTGCGGGCGTCGAGGTCTTTGCCTTTGGCTTGCTCGGGCGACATGTACGCGACTGTGCCAACCGCGGTGCCGGGACTGGTGAGGAAGGCATCGGCGAGCACAGTGGGTGAGCTTAGGTTGACGGTCTGGCCCGTGTCGCGCGACGAAGGCATTAGCTTGGCGAGACCGAAGTCGAGAATCTTGGCATGGCCGCGCTTGGTGACGAAGACGTTGGCAGGCTTGATGTCGCGATGAATGATGCCCTGGGCGTGGGCGGCATCGAGGGCGTCGGCGATCTCGATGGCGAGTTGCAGCAGCACGTCGGTTTCGAGCGGACGGCCGTCGATGCTGTGCTTCAGGGTAACGCCTTCGAGATACTCCATGACGATGAAAGTCTGTCCGGCGTCTTCGTTGATCTCGTGGATGGTGCAGATGTTGGGATGATTCAGAGCCGAAGCGGCGCGGGCCTCGCGCTGAAAGCGCTCGAGCGATTGAGGATCGGCAGCGACTTCTGGCGGCAGGAACTTGAGGGCGACGAAGCGCCCAAGCTTGATGTCTTCGGCCTTGTAGACGACGCCCATACCACCGCCGCCGAGCTTGTCGACGATGCGGTAGTGGGAGATGGTCTGGCCAATCATGCGCGGAGCCGTCCGGAACTGAGATGGTATGGCGGGCGGGAATGGAAGTCAAAAGGACGCGATGAGGCAGACGTCGCCATGGGGATGGATACGAGAAACAGTGGCGGGAAGTTCAGCGAATCGTGGGGGTACCCCGGCGCGTAGACATAACAACTGCTCGGTGGTTTCACGTGGCTTCGATCTATAAGCTGCGAGCAAGCGATCGGTGAGTGCGCCTCTTGATTGCGTCGAGCAGCCTAGCGCTCTTGGTGTCGTCAGAAAATTCCCTTGTGCGTGCGATCACAGCCTCCGAGAACTTTGCACAGTAGAATCAACACGCGGATCGGCCTGACGAGGGCGGATCGAGCGGAGGCTCGGCATGGATCCGGTGTTCGCGGCGATGCGGCAGAGCATTCTTGAGGGAGCGCCGGAGCGCGCCGGTGAACTGGCCCGACAGGCGCTGGGGGATGGAGTCGATCCACTCGAAGCGGTGAACCAGGGGTTTGCTGCCGGGATCACTTCGGCGGGCGAACAATTCGGGCGCGGGGAGATGTTTCTGCCCGATCTGCTGGCGTGCGCGGAGGCAATGAAGGCAGCGGTCAAGGTTCTCGAACCCGAGATGCTAAAGCAAGGATCGCGGCGCGAAGTGCTGGGCAAGGTCGTGCTGGGAACTGCGCGAGGAGACATTCACGACATCGGGAAAAATTTGGTGGGGACGATTTTGTCGGCGGCGGGATTCCAGATTTTCGATTTGGGTACTAATGTCACTCCCGAACAGTTCGTGGCCAAGGCGCGAGAGGTAGATGCGGACATCGTGGGCATCTCGGCATTGTTGACGACAACGATGGCGGGACAGAAGGCGGTGATTGAAGCGCTCGACCGCAACGGCATGCGGCCGCGGGTGAAAGCGATTATTGGCGGCGCGGCAGTCACCTCGAAGTGGGCGGCGGAGATTGGCGCGGATGGCTTCTCACGCAGTGCCAGCGATGCGCTCGAGTTGGCGAAGCAACTGATGGCGCATGGGGAGGCGACGGTATGAGACCCCGAATCCAGCTGCTCTCTCCTGAACTTATCGAGCGAATTCTCGGAGAAGCGTTCGAGCTATTGTGGACGCCCGGGGTGCGCGTGGGTTCAGCACCTGTGATCGAGCTACTGCGGGCGGCGGACGTGGAGGTGCGGGAAGGCGTCGCGCATGTGCCGGAGGGACTGGTGCGGCGGTGCCTGGCGTCTGTGCCGCGAGATTTCTACCTGTACAACCGGCAGGGAGAGAATGCGGTTCACTACGGCGGCGATGACGTGCATTTCGATCCGGGATCGTGCTGTGTGCAGGTGCTCGATCGCGACACGCTGCAGGCGCGGCCGTCGGAGATTCGGGATCTGGTGCGGATCGTGCAGGTTGCGGAGAAGCTCTCGCAGTTTGCGGCGCAGTCGACGGCCGTGGTGTGCACCGACGCGCCGGGAGAGATTGGCGATCTTTACCGGCTCTATGTCGTGTTACGACATTCGAACAAGCCGGTGGTGACGGGATCGTTTTCGGCGGAAGGATTGCCGGGAATGATCGACTTGCTGGCTACCGATTGCGGCGGGCGAGAGAAGTTGCGCCAACATCCGCGGGCGGTTTTCGATGTTTGTCCTTCGCCGCCATTGAACTGGTCGGAGTTCGGATCGCGCAACTTGCTCGATCTGGCGCGTGCGGGCGTACCGGCGGAGATTGTTGCTATGCCCCTCGCGGGCGGGACCGCGCCCGTGACGCTGGCCGGATCTGTGACGCAGCATGCAGCCGAGGTGTTGGCGGGAATCACGCTGCATCAACTGGCGGGCTCGGGATCGCCGGTGGTGTGGGGCGGAGCTCCGGCCATTTTCGACATGCGGACCGGCGCTGCTCCCATGGGAGCCGTGGAGACCGCCATGTTGAACATGGCCTGCGCGGAAGTGGGCAAGTCTTTGGGAATGCCGACGCATGGGTACCTGGTGGCGACCGATTCGAAGTGCGTGGATGCACAAGCCGGGGCGGAGAGCGCACGCTCGGCGATCCTCGGAGCGTTGACGGGGATCAATATGATTTCGGGCGCCGGGATGATCGAGTCGCTGGCATGCCACAGCGTGGAGAAGCTGGTGATGGATGCAGAGTCGATTGCGTCGGCTTACCGACTGGTCCGCGGGATTGAAGCCTCGGGCGATACGCTGGCCACGGGGATGTTCGCGCAGATCGGGTTGTCGGGGGAGTTTTTGAAATTGAAGGAAACGCGGGCGATGTTCCGGCAGGAGCAGCATATTCCGTCGGCGGTGATTGATCGCGGGGCGGAGGCATCGCACGATACATTTGCCCGGGCGGGGGAAGGGGTGGATGAATTGGTGGCGGTGTACGAAGCACCGGTGATTTCGGAGGATGTGTTGCGGGAATTTGAAGGGATCGTGGAGCGAGAGGCGGAGCGGGCCGGTTGTGCGGTGGGTCTCTAGGCAGGCTCGCGGGCTTACAAAGTTGGTACCATCCCAAGAAATGAGAGCGAGATTCGATTGATGTGCGCGAGAGGTGCGCGCGTTGCGTTGATGACGTTATTGCTGTGCCTGTCGGCAAACCTTGCCTCTGCGCAATGGATGGGCAAGCAGACTGGATGCTATGCGGATTCGATCGCGGCGAACCCCAACCGGCCGACAGTGGCGAATCCTGCCGACATCACACAGTATGGAGTACTGGAACTGGAGTATGGGTGGGATCGCGTGTGGCCGACGGAGGGGGTCACGCAAACGTCGGCGAATGGACTGTTGAAGTTTGCCGTGCTTTGCGATGTCGAGCTGCGGTGGAACACGACATCGTTCTTGTCGCAGACCGATGCTAGCGGCACGCATCGCACGTTTGGGGACAACTGGCTGGGGCCGCAGGTGCGCGTCTACAAGCAGACCAAACGCGTACCTACGCTGGCGTTCAGCTATGCGGTCAAGATTCCGTCGGCTAGCACCGAGGATGGGCTAGGCAGCGGCCATGTGGATCACTTGTTCACGTTTCTGGCAAGCAAGGATGTAGCGAAAATTCATTTTGATTTCAATGCCAGCGAATTTTGGATTGGGGGCGGGAATGGGTTTGATCGGAATCAACAGTACAATCTGGCGTTTTCGCACGTGATCCGCGGACCGCTGCAGTTTACCGGCGAATTTTATGGGGACACGCGTTTGAATGCGGCGACGCCGGGATTCGCATCCTCGTTGTGGGCGCTGACTTACACGGTGAGGCCGCGGTTGGTGATTGATGGCGGATTTGAGGCGGGGTTGACGTCGGGCGGTCCGCACCGGCATTTGTTTTTCGGGGTGACGTACGCAATTGCGACGTTGTATCGGGGACGAAGGAAATGATGGGTTGATTCAGCGCTTTTGCGCTTAAGCCGTGTCGCGTTCTACCGCCCCTCTGCGGGCTCGCTCTTGAAAAACGCCTTTCCCAGCACTTACGTGTTGGCTATCTTGTGCGCCACTACGCGGCCGGCGCGAGTGCCAGAGGTTGGCGTCCGCTTGCCACCGCCGTTCTTCTGGTCAGATCTTTCGGTTGGGTGACGGCGCGAGTCGGATCGCCGTAAAGCCCTCTACCGAAACAACTTGGCTGGACCGCCGCACAATAAAATCCATGCATCGCAGGCGGGCATTGGCACATCTAAACCTTGACAGCGCTACACTCAAGTCTTATTATTGCTGCGAAGATACGGTTCAAGCAGTTGATTATACTGCACTTATAGTGATTAGGAGGGTCAGAACATGGGCAAGATTATTGGAATTGACCTCGGAACCACGAATTCCGTGGTGGCGGTGATGGAAGGCGGCGAGCCTAAGGTCATCCCCAACGAAGAGGGCGGGCGGACGACTCCGTCCGTGGTGGGTTTTACCAAGACCGGCGAGCGGTTGGTCGGGCAAGTGGCGAAGCGGCAAGCTATTACGAATCCCGAGAACACGATCTTCTCGATTAAGCGGTTCATGGGACGCCGCTACGACGAAGTGTCGGAAGAAATGAAGATGGTGCCTTACAAGGTGGAGCGCGATGGCGAGAACGTTGCGGTCATCGCGCAGGGCAAGAAGTACACCCCGCCGGAGGTCTCCGCGATGATTCTTCAGAAGCTGAAGAAGGCGGCGGAAGACTACCTGGGCGAGAAGGTGACCGAGGCCGTCATCACAGTTCCGGCGTACTTCAACGACGCGCAGCGGCAGGCGACAAAAGACGCCGGCAAGATCGCTGGGCTCGAGGTGAAGCGCATCATCAACGAACCGACGGCGGCCGCTTTGGCGTACGGACTCGACAAGGGCAAGGACGAGACCATCGCCGTGTATGACTTCGGCGGCGGAACGTTCGATATTTCGATTCTGGAAGTCGGCGAAGGCGTCATCGAGGTGAAAGCCACGAATGGCGATACGCACTTGGGCGGTGACAACCTCGACCAGCGCATCGTTGAGTGGCTGATTGACGAGTTCAAGAAGGATGAAGGCCTCGACCTGCGCGGCAAAGGTAACGAGATGGCGTTGCAGCGTCTGCGCGACGCAGCCGAGAGGGCGAAGATCGAGCTCTCTACAACCATGGAGACCGAGATCAACCTGCCCTTCATTACCGCCGATGCCAGCGGGCCGAAGCACCTGGTGAAGAAACTGACGCGAGCAAAGCTCGAGTCGATGGTGGAGGACCTGATCCAGAAGTCCGTCGGGCCGTGCAAGCAGTGCATGAAGGATGCGGGCGTCGATGCCAGCAAGATCAACGAAGTCGTGCTGGTTGGTGGACAGACGCGCATGCCGCGCATTCAGGCGCTGGTAAAGGAACTGTTTGGCCGGGAGCCTCACAAGGGCGTCAATCCGGATGAAGTTGTCGCGATCGGTGCTGCGATTCAGGGTGGCGTGCTTAAGGGCGAGGTGAAAGACCTGCTCCTGCTGGACGTGACACCGTTGTCCCTGGCGATTGAAACGCTGGGCGGCGTGGCAACGCCGATGATTCCGCGGAACACGACGATTCCGACCAAGAAGACGGAAACGTTCTCAACCGCGGCGGACAACCAGACGTCGGTCGAAGTGCACGTGCTGCAGGGCGAGCGTCCGATGGCGGCGCAGAACCGGACTTTGGGTAAGTTCCATTTGACCGGGCTGCCGCCGGCACCGCGAGGAGTGCCGCAGATCGAGGTGACGTTCGACATTGACGCGAACGGAATCTTGAACGTGACCGCGAAGGACAACGCCACGGGCAAGGATCAGAAGATCACGATCACGTCGTCTTCCGGCTTGTCGAAGGAGGAAGTGGAACGGATGGCGAAGGAAGCCGACTCCCACTCGGCCGAAGACAAGGCAAAGCGCGAAGAGATCGAAGCCAAGAACCAGCTCGACAGCATGGTCTACCAGATGGAAAAGATGCTGCGCGAGTCGGGGGACAAGATCTCGGGTGAAGATCGCGGTGCGGTGGAAAATGCCATTGCGGACGCGAAGAAGGCGCTGGAAGCGGGCGACAAGGCGGGCATGGATCGGGCGCGCGAAGCGCTGACCCAGGCTTCGCACAAGCTGGCTGAGCAGATGTACAAGGCGGCGGGTTCGCAGCAGGGTGGCCCGGGCGCAGGCCCCGGACCTGGAGCGGGCCCGTCCGGATCGGCAGACGGCAACGGTCAGGCTAAGAAGGATGAAGGCGTGATCGATGCGGAGTACGTGGACGTTGAGGATAAGAAGTAAAGCTTTCAGCCTCAGCTGTCAGCTTTCAGTGGGGGCGCCGGGTGGGCGCCCCTGTTTGGTATTCAGGAAATGGTTGCTGATGGCGAGGGCTAGACGCCCCTTCGACAACCTCAGGGCAGGCTCTCGCGACTGCCGGCGGGACGCCGGCGCTACTTTGATACGTGCGCCACGTTAAGGAGATTTCATTTGCAATTTGAAGTTAATGATCAGGCTTATTTCTTGAATTATGTTGAGGATGAAGGACTGTGGTATGTGTTCCGTCCGACCGGGAGTGGTGTGATCCGGATTCCGGTGGAGATGGAGGCGGTGCATTCGGAGCATTTTGCTTTTGCGCCCGAAGCGGGGAAGAAGCGGGTTGTGCACTAAAGGGCAGCTGGCGGAGTGCCGTCCCCTGGGGGGGACTCCGCTCCTGTGGCATGCTTACCCCGCACTTACGTGCGGGGCTCGCATATGTCGTCGCTGCGCGACTAAACAGGAACGAAGGTCGCGAGACAGGGGGCCTGTAGCAAAGTGCCAAGAGTTCGAAACTAACAGCTGATTCTTTCATGGCTACGCAGACCAAGGATTATTACGGTGCGCTAGGGGTGAAGAAGGGGGCGTCTACGGATGAGATCCGGAAGGCGTTTCGGAAGCTTGCGCGCAAATATCACCCCGACGTGAATCCTGGGGACAAGTCCGCCGAAGAGAAGTTCAAGACCATCTCGGAAGCCAACGACGTTCTCAGCGACCCGAAGAAGCGGAAGGTTTACGACCAACTCGGGTTCTACTCCGACAATATTGATCCAGCGGCGGCCGAGGCTTATTCCCGGCAAGGTGGAACGCCGGGTGGGTTTCCTGGAGGATTTTCCCGGGGGCAACCCGGAGCGACTGGGTCGGCGGGCGCCGGGGGGACGCACTTTGATTTTGGCGGATTCGACTTTTCGGATCTGTTCGAGGGGCGTGGGAAGAAGAGTTCAGGCGGAGGCGGTGGCGGCGGATTTCGCGACATCTTCTCGAGCATGTTTGATCGGGGCGGGGCGGCGACACAAGAAGGGCCGGAGTCCGGGACCGATCTGGAATACCAGGTCAATGTTCCATTCTGGACGGCGATCCGCGGCGGGGTGATGAAGCTAAACATCGCGCGGCGAGAGACCTGCAATACGTGCCACGGATCGGGATTCGTCGAGGCTCCGGGAACGTGCCCGCAGTGTCACGGCAAGGGGACCATCGAGCAGACTGGCGGGCGGATGAAGTTCAATGTGCAATGCCCGCGGTGCTATGGGACTGGGAAAAACATTTCGCCCTGTCCGACTTGCCACGGCGAAGGGACGATTGAGCGGATCGAACCGCTGGAAGTGCGAATCAAGGCAGGGACGCGCGACGGGCAGCGGATTCGGATTGCGGGCAAGGGTAATGCAGGATTGCATGGCGGGCCGGCCGGCGATCTTTACGTGATCATCAAAACCGGGGACCATCCGGTGTTTCAGCGGGAGGGGGACGACATCCGGCTGACGGTGCCGGTGACGGCGACCGAGGCGGCGCTGGGAGCCAAGATTGAAGTGCCGACCATCGATGGCCGGACTCTGCTCAAGATTCCGCCCGGAACGCAGTCGGGGCAGAAACTGCGGCTGCGGGAGAAGGGCGTGCCTTCAGCTGCTAAAGATGGGGCTCGCGGCGATGAGATTGTCGAGGTGAAGGTCACTGTGCCCATGCCCCGAGACGAGCGGACTAAGGAGTTGTTAAGAGAACTGGCGACCTTGAATCCGGAGGATCCGCGGGCTGAGATTTGGGGGAAAGTCTAGAAGCAGGTGACGGGTCACGGGTGACAGGTCACAGGTGGGTCCGAAGCTTTCGTGCCGTTGGCGTTTTCTTCCTAGTGCAAACTCCTTTAGCCAAAATGTTCTGAGCCGGTGGCACTGTCGAGTGACACGGGGTCCTTCGACTTCGTTCGGCTGACGCCTCACTTCGCTCAGGATGACAATGTAGGAAATAGCGGGGAGCCCTGGCTTGGTAGTCCGACTGTCATCTCGCGTCTTCATCGTCCCTCCTCTTCACGGTCTCTTCTCTTGACGGTCCTCGTTCACCACAGAGACACAGAGTCACAGATAAACAGAGAAAAACTAATCCCCGCTTTTAGTGTCCGGTCTCTCCCTTCTCTATTCAACGATCTCCTGTCATCGGTTCCCTGTAGCTTGCGACCTGTCGCCTGTTCTCCTGTTACTCCCGTACCATGCCTTTCGCGAAAAAAAATCTCAAAAACTTATTGTGTCGCATCTAAATTGCCGTATTCTCTGAGCTGCGAACTAACTTCGCCGAAATGCCCGTGGAATCGCTGTAACCCGGGAGCCGCGCTGAAGAAAGACGTCAAGGGAGACGCGGTGGTGAGAGTGAGTCGCTTGAGGAGGAAGCCATAGAAATTGGCAACAGCTAGCGCTCCAGCCACCACGTCCCCATCCTTGTCTGTTCTTCCCCAGAACAAGAAATTCGGCAAGCTCACCTTATGGCCCCTGGTCGCCGCCACCTTCTTTATGGTGTCGGGCGGCACGTACGGCACGGAAGACATCGTGCACGGAGCGGGGTACGGTCGAGCCATCCTGATTCTTCTGCTGACCCCGATCCTGTGGAGTCTGCCTACTGCGTTCATGATCGGCGAGCTTTCCAGCGCGCTGCCCGAAGAGGGCGGCTACTACGCATGGGTGCGTCGCGCGATGGGGAATTTCTGGGGATTTCAGGAGGCCTGGCTGTCGCTGATCGCGTCGGTATTCGACATGGCGATCTACCCGACGCTGTTCATCCTCTATCTGCAGAGACTGTTTCCGTGGTTTGCCGAAGGGCATCGCGGGCTCATGGTCGGATTGGCCGTGGTTGCGTTGTGCGCGCTGCTGAACGTGGCCGGAGTGAAGGTGGTTTCGACCACTTCGCTGTGGCTGTTCTTTGCCTTGTCGGCGCCGTTCGTGGCGATCGTTTGCATCGCGCCCTTCAAGTTTGGCGCGCTGGCCGGAGCGGTTACGAAGCCGACTAATTCGGGTATCGACATTCTGACGGGCGTTCTCATCTGCATGTGGAATTACATGGGATGGGACAATGCTTCGACCATTGCGGCCGAGGTGGAGAAGCCGCAACGTACGTATCCGCGGGCGATGCTGGCTGCGGTGGTGATTGTGGCCGTGAGCTACATCGTGCCGGTGGTGGCGATGTGGATGACCGGCCTAGCTCCGGGCGCGTGGGATACGGGCTTCTGGGCCGACGCTGCAGGTTTGCTGGGCGGGCCGGTGCTCCGGGTGGGCCTGGCGCTGGGTGGCATGATCAGCGGCTTTGGCATGTTCAACGCGCTGGTGATGAGCTACTCGCGTCTGCCGTTGGCGATGGCGCAGGACGGCATGCTGCCGAAGATATTCGGCAAGCGCACGCCGCGATCGCAGTCGCCTTGGGTCTCGATTGTTGTGCTGGCCATTCTGTGGGCGCCATGCCTGCTGCTCGGCTTCGAGCGGCTGGTGACCATCGACATCCTTTTATACGGTGGAAGCCTGGGCTTGGAGTTCGCAGCGCTGGTCTGGCTGCGGATTCGCGAACCTGAGTTGCCGCGACCGTTCCGCGTACCGGGAGGCATGTTTGGGGCGGTGGCTATTGGGATCGCTCCCATGATGATGCTCGGCTTCTCGATCTTCCGGAGCCAGCACGAGACGGTGTTCGGCATGAGTTCGTTTGCCTTCGGGATGGTGCTGATGGCGGCGGGCGTCATGGCCTACGGAGTGAACCATCTGCTTAAGCCTGGGGGTTGGTCGTCGGCGACAGCGGAGAAACCGCAGATCGTGGCATAGAGGTCAGGAAAGATAGTCGAGCGGGGCGGCAAAAGCTGCCCCGCTTTTTCGTTTGTTGTAGAGTTATGGGGAAGTTGATGACGAAACGCAAATCCAAAGGCGCGTACATGATCTCGGCGGTGGCCGAGATGTACGGCATCCATCCGCAGACGCTGCGATTGTACGAACGCGAAGGGCTGCTCAAGCCGTCGCGCACCGAGGGCAATACCCGGCTCTATACCGACGAAGACCTGCAGCGCCTGGAGTTCATTCTGACGTTGGCCCGCGACCTGGCGGTGAACATCAGCGGGATCGCCATCATTCTACAAATGCGGGAACGGATGGAAGAGGTGCAGCGGCAGATTCAGGATTTCGTGAAGTTCATGCAGCAAGAGGTGATCAACCGGGCAACGGCAGCGGCTGATCCGTCGAAGGGAGCGATTGTGCCATTGCGGAGACCGATAATGGTGCCGACCCAGCCTGGCAGAAAGAAGTGAGAGGGCGGAACTCCCTGGCAATAAAGATATGAATACGAAAGACTACTTCGCCGCCTCCAACTGCGCATCAAGTTTAATGTGGCCGGCCGAGATGCTGATTTTTCGTTCCCACGCCAGAAATCCCACTTTTTTCACAACGACTTGATGTTGCCCGGCCGAGGCACCAATTGTAGACGGGGTGCTGCCCACGAAGTTTCCATCGATCTCAATGTCTGCGCCAGAAGGACTGGAGACGACTTCCAATTCCGCGGAGGGTTTATTATCGACAGAGACGGCTTTCGCGTCCGTTCCCCTTGCTGATGCCTGAACTGAACCGCCGCCGACATCAGCTTGTGCGCGTCGAGTTGGCCAGTTATTCGTGATCGCGTCGCAAGCGTCTTTGACCGCGTTCCCTAGGGAACGCGTGGAATGGCTCACGATGGAGTCTCCGTCTTTGTTGAACACGGCAACCTTATTGTCATGGAGAATCAGACCCTTGCCGCCTTCGTGATCGAGGAGCACCACATAGTCCGCTCTTTCCTGTTTGTTGTTCACGATCACTCTGGGGCATCGTTCGCCGAAAGTCTTAATGATCTCGGCAGTCTGGGGTCGAGCGCCTCCGCGAGTAGCTCCGCCGAAGCCTGAACTCGAGCCCCCGCCTGCACCAGCCATCTCCCAGGACTTGCTGTCTGTGATGAAGACCCGAGCGCGATCCGCGGAAGCTTCGTCGCCAGGCTTGTCTTGAGCAACAGTGGTAACGGCGAGTGCAGCCAGAAAGAGAAGGGAAATCAGCGTGCGCATAGATTCTCCTGCAGGTTTAAGGGCCAACTCATTGTGTCAGCTCCGGACCCATAAATCATGTAACGGGGGTCACCGGGCTTGGTTCACAACTGAAGGTCTGCGCGGAGTGACGGCCGGTGTTGGGAGCCTCGCTATTCAAGCGTATGATATGAGGTTTTTCCGTCATTTTCGGGGTAAGACTGACAATCGCCGCTGCTCCCATGCTGCCTTTCAAGCTCGTCTATAGCGACGACTACTACCTCCCGATCGGCACGCATGTCTTCCCTGCCGAGAAGTACCAGCGCATCCGTAAGCGGCTGATTGACACGGGCGTGGCTGAGGCCGCGGACTTTGTGGCGCCGCAGCCGGCTTCGGATCAGGACATCCTGCTGGTGCATACGCCGCAGTATGTGCAGAAGTTGAAGACGGGGACGCTTTCGGCGCGGGAAGAACTGGAGATGGAGATTCCCTATTCGCCGGAACTGGTGCGGGCGTTCTGGCTGGCGGCCGGGGGATCGATGCTGGCGGCTAATCATGCTCTGAACGATGGCGTTGCGCTCAACATCGGCGGCGGATTTCATCATGCGTTTCCGGATCACGGAGAGGGCTTCTGCATGATCCATGACGTGGCAGTGGCGATCCGGCGGATGCAGAGGGATGACAAGATTCGGACGGCCATGACGGTGGATTGCGATGTGCACCAGGGAAACGGGACGGCGGCGATTTTCGCGGGGGTGCGGGTGCCCAGTGATCCGCTGCCGTCGGCCGGGCCCGGGACGGCTACGACGGCGCGGCCGGCGAAATTGCGGAACGCGCATGCGGGGGATGTGTTCACGATTTCACTGCATCAGGAGCACAATTATCCGGCGTGGAAGCCGCCTTCATCGATTGACGTGGACTTGCCGGACGAGGTAGGCGACGACGATTATCTGGCGTGGCTCGACAACGCGCTGAGTTCCGGCTTGCGGCAGTTTGAGCCGGAGTTGCTGTGCTATATCGCGGGAGCCGATCCGTATCGTGAGGATCAGCTAGGCGGATTAAATCTCTCGATTGAGGGGTTGAAGAAGCGGGATGAGCTGGTATTCCGGGTGGCGCGAGCCCGCGGGATTCCCGTGATGGTGACCTACGCCGGAGGCTACGCGCGGAAGGTGGATGACACGGTGACCATTCACTGTAATACGGTGGTTGCGGCTAAGGAAGTGTTTGGGGACGCACGCTCAGACCATTGAAACCCTTTACCACAAAGGACGCGGACGGGCACGGAGGACTTCCAGAGAAGTCTCTGCAATCGGGTGCTGGACTTTGATAGGGAAAATCATATGCAACGTGTGACTGTGCTGTATCCGAACGGAGCCGACGTAAAGTTTGATTTCGACTACTACCTGGCGAAACATGTGCCCTGGGTGGCTGGATTAGTTGGCCACGGTATCGAGGTGCGCCGGGGACTCTTTTCCCCGACCGGCTCGCCTGCTGCGTTCGTGTGCATCGCCACCATACACATCCCGTCCTTAGCGGACTGGCAATCCGTACTTGCCCAGCATGGTGCTCAGATCATGGCGGACATTCCGAACTACACCAATAGTGCACCCGTGATTCAGATCGATGAGATTTTGCGAAGTAACGGGCATGAATAAGGCATTTGCCTGCCCAACGTGGGTGGGTTGTTTTGGCGCGCGCCGTGGGGAGTGCAGCTGATTCGCACCGCGGATAGGGACAGATGAGACCATGAGAATGCAACTGATTCGTCATGCCACGCTGGCGATTGACTACGCAGGTGTAAGGTTTCTGGTGGACCCGATGTTGGACGATGTGGGCTCTCGTGCCCCGATTCAGAATTCTCCGAGCCCGCGAAAAAATCCGCTGGTGGGACTGCCCGATTCCGCGAACGAGATTGCTCGGAATGCGGAGGTGGTGCTGGTGACGCACACGCACAGTGATCACTGGGACGAGACTGCGGTGCGGCTGCTGGCGAAAGATCTACCGTTGTTCGGGCAGGTTGCCGACGAGGCGAAGTTCCGTGGACAAAGTTTTGTGAATGTGCATCCGGTTGGGGAATCGGCCAAGTGGAAGGACGTCGAGATTGCGCGTACCGGCGGGCAGCATGGCCAGGGGGAGATCGGGAAATCGATGGCGCCGGTGTCGGGATTCGTGTTGCGGGCCTCCGGCGAGCCGACTACGTATATCGCGAGCGACACGATCTGGTGTGAGGAGGTACGAGAGGCCCTGGCCCGCTACAAGCCCTCCGTCGTCATTGTGAACGCCGGGGCGGCGCAGTTCCTGAAGGGCGATCCGATCACGATGACGGCGGATGAGGTGGTGGCAGTTTGCCAGGCAGCACCCAATGCGCAGGTGGTGGCGGTGCATATGGAGGCCATCAATCACTGCCTGCTGACGCGCGAGGATCTGGCGTTTCAGTTGGAGGCCGCACGCGTGCGGGCTGCGATTCCGGGGGATGGGGAGTGGGTGACATTGTCGGCTGCAGTTCGCTGATGGAATCCTGCTGGGCCGATGACGCTGCTCGCTTGCATGGGGACCTTCGACTGCGTTCGGCTGGCGCCTCACTCCGCTCAGGATGACATCTCTTAGAAGCTTTCAGCTTTCGGCCATCACCATTTGGCCATCGGCCACAGCTATCGACTTGCGTCCCGGCTGCTAAAATAGGCGTCTACACCTATGTTCGAGAATCTTCAGGAAAAACTTCAGCGCGCGTTTAAGAGTTTGCGCGGGCAGGGCACGCTTACCGAGGAGAATATCCAGGAAGCGCTGCGGCAGATTCGCATGGCTCTGCTTGAGGCCGACGTCAACTTTAAGGTCGTCAAGCAACTCATCGATCAGATTCAGGCCAAGGCTGTCGGGCAGGAAGTCGCTACCGCGCTTTCGCCGGGTGAGCAGGTCATCAAAATTGTGCGCGACGAAATGGTCGCCGTTCTGGGCCAGGATACGGCGAAGCTGAAGTTTGCTTCGCAACCTCCGACTGTGGTTCTCATGGCCGGGCTGCAGGGGTCGGGCAAGACCACGACCTCCGGCAAGCTGGCCAATTGGCTGAAGAAAGGCGGACACCGACCGCTACTGGTTTCGGTGGACGTGTACCGTCCGGCGGCGCGCCAGCAGTTGAAGGTGGTGGCCGACGCCATCAAGGCGAACATCTATGAAGGTGAAGTCACCGAGTCGAATACCGCGACCGTCGAGCGATTGGTGAAGGAGGCGCGGCGCGAGGCTATCAATACTGGCAGCGATGTACTAATCGTCGACACAGCAGGCCGCTTGCACATTGACGACCAGTTGATGGACGAGATGCAGTCGCTGAAGAAACTGCTGAATCCATCGGAAATTCTGTTCGTCGCGGACGCGATGACCGGGCAGGACGCGGTGCGCTCGGCCGATGAGTTCCACAAGAAGCTGACCCTTACGGGCGTGGTGCTTACTAAGATGGACGGCGATGCGCGCGGCGGAGCGGCTTTGTCGATACGGCAGGTTACGGGGCAGCCGATCAAGTTCATCGGCGTAGGTGAGAAGTACGATGCGCTGGAGCCGTTTCATCCGGATCGCATCGTGTCGCGCATACTCGGCATGGGCGACATCTTGTCGCTGATCGAGAAAGCCGAACAGCAGATCGACAAGAAGAAAGCTGAAGACATGGCCAGCAAGATGCTGGCCGGCGACGGATTCTCGCTGGAAGATTTCCGCGATCAGCTGCGCCAAGTGCGCAAGATGGGATCGATCCAGAGCCTGATGGGAATGCTGCCGTCGATCGGGCCGTTCAGCGGGCTGCAGAAAGCCGCCGACAAGGTGGATGAGAACCAGATCAACCGCGTGGAAGCCATCATTAATTCGATGACCGTGCACGAACGGCATCATCACGACGTGATCAACGGCAGCCGGCGCAAACGCATTGCGCGCGGATCGGGAACGAGCGTGCAGGAAGTAAACAACCTGCTTCGGCAGTATGCCCAGATGAAGAAGATGTTCAAGCAGATGGGAAAGCCGAGTTTTGCGCGACGGCTGGCTGGCATGAAGATGCCTGGGATGTAGGAGAGTTGCTAGTCGTCAGTCACTAGTCTTCAGCGAAAACGACCTCGTTGGCTGTTAACCTTGGCTGCTTCCCGGTATGTCACGTCCCTACGACGTTGGGCGCGCAGTGCGCATCGTCGAAGACACTTCGCTCTCCTTTTCCGACATGGCTTCCTGAGGATTCGGCTCACGTTGTCTAGTCCCCTACGTCTGTTCTGTGTTTCGTTGGTAATCGTTCACCAGAATCGAGGAATCCATGCAACGCTCTTTTTGGATTGGGTTGATGGCGCTGGCTTCTGTAATCGGATCGCAATCGCGTCCGCTCGCACAGGATAAGCCCGCAGAAAAAGGAGCCGCGGTCGCTCCGACGTCGGGACCGCGCGCGGAGTTTCTCAACGAACTGAAGGGGGAGTCAGAGAAGTTCATCCGACTGGCTGAAGCGATCCCGGCCGACAAATATACTTGGCGGCCTGGCCCGGACGTGCGGTCTGTTGCCGAAGTGCTTTTGCATGTGGCAGCCGCGAACTACAACCTGCCGCACCTGATTGGCACACCGCCGCCGGAAGGGTTTCAGGCCAAGGGCTTCGACAAATCCACGACGGACAAGGCCAAGGTGATCCAGACGCTGCAGGATTCTTTCGCGCATCTGCGGGACGCCGTTGTCAAAATGCCCGACGCCGATCTGGACAAGCAATTGGATTGGTTCGGCGGTAGCAAGAACACCGAACGCGGCATCCTGTTGTTTATCATGCGGCACATGGGAGAGCATCTCGGGCAGTCGATTGCCTATGCGCGCATGATTGGCGTTGTGCCGCCATGGACAGAGGAACAGCAAAAAGCGGCCAAGCCGAAACAGTAAGCCTACCGGCAACGAATGGACGACCGTCCTATGAGATGGAGATCGCTGGAAGAGAATAACTCCGGGCCTGAAACACGAACGCTGCGCGAGATTTTGGCTGAGCGAAGGGCGAAGACCGTGCAGTACGTGCCGGCCGAGACGCTGGCGGTGCATGCTCGCGTTGTGGCGGAACTGCGGGCGCAGGGGCTGGCGGCGAAGTCTCTGGCTGTCGGCGCGCGGATGCCTGAGTTTTCCCTTCCCGATCACAACGGAAAAGTCGTTTCGTCGGCGGACTTGCTGGGCCACGGACGGCTCATTGTGTGCTTCTTTCGTGGGCGATGGGATCCTTTCTGTTGTGGACAGATGGAAGCGATGAACAGGGCGCTTCCCGAGTTTGAGCAGGCGGGAGCTTCGTTGGTGGCGATTTCTCCCCAGACGGTGAAGCAGTCGTTTTTCATGGCCGATCAGCATCGGCTGGGCTTTCCGCTATTGAGCGACGCTGGGAATCAGGTGGCTCGTCAGTTTGGCCTCTTTTACCGCGTGCCGCCTGAGCAGGAAAGTATTTATCGACGAGCGTTCATCAACCTGCCGCTGGCAAATGGGGACGAGAGTTGGGAGCTGCCGATCCCAGCTACGTACGTGGCGGATAGCGATGGGACCGTGCTGTTCGCTTACGCGAATGAGGACTATGCGGAGCGGGCGGAGCCGGGGGAGATCGTGGAGCTGTTCGGTTGAGTTATGGGGGTGGGACTTTTCTTGAGAGCTTTTGTACGACGACTCCTGCAATCCCAAACATAAGGGAGAAGCATCCGAATGCGGCGCCCAGCAGGAACCACAGAAATGTGGGCCCCACTTCGATGTTTCTATGAAATATAAGATCGGCGAGCACCACGGCCGTGAAGGGCGATGACAATACAATGATTCCGACTCCTGCTTGAACGAACCATATGTCACGCAATCGGATTTGCTTATTTTCCATGCTTGGCTCTGCTGAAGACATGTTAAGGGTAGTCCATAGCGGGGCAAAGTTACCGTCGGCGTGAGATCGCTCGCGTCGCTGGCCGGCGGGGTTCGGCTGCACTCACGCCCGCCACGCTGCTCAACTTGCCAATCCCGCTAACTTCCGCGATAATAATGGTTTGTCTTACCCCTCCCGGAAGGACTAGGAAAGGAAACCAAGTTCCGTGTTAATGATTCGACTCGCGCGCACGGGTGCGCGCAAACAGCCGCAGTATCGCGTAGTGGTTATCGAGAAGGACCGGGCGCGCAATGGGCGCTCCGTCGAGATCGTGGGAACCTACAATCCGCGGGGCGCTGCCGCCCATATCGACTTAAAACGCGACCGCATTGATTATTGGGTATCGAAGGGCGCGAAGATGTCGGAGCGCGTGAGCAAGCTATTCGCGAAGCCTGTGCCCGCTGCCGCTGGTCCTGCCGCGTAAAGTATTTCCGTGCGCTTTTGCGCGCATTTCACTCCCAAAGTCAGGAGTTGCGGATGAGCGAGCAGATCGGCGACGCTAAAACCCTTCTCGAGCACGTCACGAAAGCGCTGGTTGATGCACCCGACCAGGTGTCGGTCACTGACGTCGAAGAAGAAGGCGAGACGGTGCTCGAACTCACGGTCGCGGAAAGCGATCTGGGCAAGGTGATTGGCAAATCGGGACGAACGGCGCGAGCGCTGCGCAATCTGCTCAGTGCGGCGGGCGTGAAGTCGGGCAAGCGGTACGCGCTCGAAATCCTCGAATAGATTGCCGGATACAGGGCCGCAGAATTCCCGTACAGGGGCGACGATGGGCGAGGACTACATCAGCCTGGCGCGCGTCCTGAAAACGCAAGGACGGCACGGCGAAGTCGCCGTGGAAGTGCACTCGGATATTCCGGACCGCTTCGTCGAAGGCATGCGAGTGTTCGCGCTCGATGCGACGGGCGGGCGGCGGCAACTCAAGATCGAGGAACTCTGGCCCCACAAAGGCCACTTGGTTCTGAAATTCGAAGGGATCGACTCGATCTCAGGCGCGGAAACGCTGTTGCGGTGCGAATTGCAGGTGCCGCGGGCCGAACGCGCAGAACTTGAGCCGGGTTGGACGTACATCAGCGACCTGGCGGGCTGTGTGGTGTTTGACGGCGATCGCGAGATTGGTACCGTGCAAGACGTGGAGTTCGGCGCTGGTGAAGCGCCTTTGCTGATCGTGCAGGGCACTGCGAAATTGCCGTACGAGATTCCGTTCGCGGAAGCCTACCTTGCAGGCGTGGATCTGGTGGCAAAGCAGATCCGGATGAAACTGCCGGAAGGAATGTTGGACGTGAATGCTCCGCTGAGTGAGGAAGAGAAGCGCGAGCAGAAAGGAAAGTAGTCGTCAGTCGCTAGTCATCAGTCGTCAGCGAATATCGGGATTAATGGTACTGGCTACTGATTCCTGACCATCGATGCTTGTAGATCTGGTAACGATCTTCCCCGACTTTTTTCGTGGGCCCCTGGATTTCGGGATTTTGCGGCGGGCGCGAGAGGTCGGGCTGGTTGAGATTCGCGTCCACGACCTGCGGGAGTTTACCCGCGATCGGCATCGCACGGTGGATGACCGCCCATTTGGCGGCGGCGAAGGCATGGTGCTGAAGCCGGAGCCGATCTTTGAATGTATTGAAAAGTTGCAAGTGTCAACGCGCGAAGAACGCGTTTCGCGGCAAGCGCGGGAGTCGGTGATTCTGCTGTCGGCGCAGGGCGCACGGCTGAATCAGGCTCTCGGGCAGGAGTTGGCCACACTGGATCGCATCGTGTTGATCTGCGGACGGTACGAGGGCGTGGATGAGCGCGTCAGCGAGCATCTGACCGATCGAGAGATTTCGATTGGCGACTATGTGCTGAGTGGCGGGGAACTGGGTGCCGCGGTGATTGTGGATGTCGTCACCCGACTGATTCCGGGCGCCGTTGGGAACGAGGCCTCGACGCGACAGGAATCGTTTACTGCCGCCGGAGCCGAGATCGTTGGCGGCGGGGCTAGTTCGACTTGCGTTTCGGGCGGATTGCTGGACTATCCGCATTACACGCGGCCCGCTGAGTTTCGCGGCATGGCCGTTCCGGAAGTGCTGGTGAACGGCAACCATGACGAGATTCGAAAGTGGCGGCGGAAGACGGCGATCGAGAAGACGCTGCGGAATCGGCCGGATTTGATTGACGCGGCCGAGTTGAGCGAGGAAGACCGAAAGTTACTGGCGGAGATTCAGCGTTAGTGTCCTACCAGCGCAAGCGAAAAGCATGTCCTTCGCTTCGCTCAGGATGACAAGGCTTAGTTGATTGGAATTTAACGAAGGAAAACGACATGTCGAACCTCATCATTGAAAAACTGCTGGCGAAAACCAAGCGGACGGATTTGCCGGAATTTGTGCCCGGCGACACTATTCGCGTGCATGTAAAGATTCGCGAAGGCGACAAGGAACGTGTGCAGGCGTTTGAAGGCGTCGTCATCTCGCAAGCCAAGGGTCCGCAAGCGTCTTTCACGGTGCGCAAGATCAGCTTCGGGCAGGGCGTCGAGCGTATTTTCCCGATGAACTCCAAGGTGATCGATCGCGTGGAATTGCTGCGGTCGTCGAAAGTACGGCGCGCGAAGCTTTATTACCTGCGCGCATTGAAAGGCAAGGCAGCCCGTCTGAAAGACGTGGATCGTGAGCATGCGTCCCCGGCAGCTGCGCCCACGAAGTAGCTCAGACTCGCGTGCAGCGGCGGCGGTCTCTCAGCGGAGGGGACCGCGGTACGTGCGTTTTCTGAGAATTAGTTTACGAACCGGCCGAACTTGCCTTGTGCTTGTCGGCCTTTTCTTTTGTCTTGCGGCGATGTTCGAACTTCTGTAGCAAGTGCTGCAGGACGGCGCGATCGCCCTTGCGAACTTCGCGGAATTCGATTCCTACCCCGACGTCGAGGGCCGCATGGCGCACCTGTCCCTTGAAGGCCAAATCGTAATTGGAGACGTTCAGGACGAGTTTCAAATCCGTGCCGGGCAGCAGAAGGCTCTTGGTGGTCACCAGGCAGCCGACTTCGGAAACATCCTTCAACATTCCATCGAGATGGACGGGGCCCGAACCTTTCTGTAACGACTCTACGTCGCCGATAGTTCCGAAGCGCTGGAAGCGCCGGCGATTCCCGGGCCCGCCCGACGACTGCTTCGAGCGACGCGGATCACGGATCACCGGGTCATACACCTGCTCCATGTCGCCTAACTCGGCGGTCCAGAGCATCTTCTCGGCTTCCACGCACTGGATGCCCACCTGCCCACGCAAATGCGAACTCGATTCTCCTATCCACACGACGCGGCAGAATGCCTTGCTCCGGCCGCGCTCGATGGTGACGATTTCGCCGGCCTCTTTCACGCAACGCAGGCCAGTCAGGCGAGCGCCATGCGCGGAAATGTCATAGGTGCAGGCCATCTCCAGCCGAGGCTTGGAATCGGCGTCGTAGTAGGTCACTCGGACGGGCAGGGCAACGGAAACGCGCTTCTCTGCTCGGTCGACAGCTTCTTTTACAGATGCTTGCGTCAATGAATAATCCCCGCCTAACTAGATTTTCAGGAGTTGCTCAGGCTCTCTGGGGGATAAGGACAGAGTATCAAGTAGTTGTAGGACCTTCAATTTACGGCGGTACCCTTACTACGGATTACCGTTGCGCTACCCTGTTGGCCGGAAGGTACCACGGAGATGTAGCACCTTCTTCCGAAGGCCTGCACCGCGCCCGCGGACCGATTTTTTGAGCTTTTCCTTGCGCTTCCACAGTCCGGTCGGCGAACATCTGAGAAAGACCCTTTCCGTGCCGGTAAAAACCAAGCCCGCAAAACTCTCTGCTTCGGCGGCGAAACTGCGCTTGCTGAAGCGACTGCGCTGCACGCTGCGCTATGAGAAGACGGCATGGGCTTCGGGCGCCCGGTTGGTGGCGGGCGTCGACGAGGTCGGGCGCGGATCGCTTTTTGGAGCGGTGGTAGCGGGCGCGGTGATTCTCGATCCCGCGTACCGGATCCGCGGGCTGCGAGATTCGAAGCTGCTTCCTGCCGAGAGGCGTGAAGTGCTGGCGGAGCGTATCCGCGAGCATGCGGTTGCGTGGGCTGTGGCGGCAGTGGACGCGGCACGCATCGATCAGATCAACATCTACCAGGCGTCGCGGCTGGCAATGCGTATGGCCGTGTCGCAACTCACACCCGAGGCGGACTATCTACTGATCGATGCGTTGCGGCTGGACTGCGAGCAGACTCAGCGGGCGCTGATTCACGGAGATGCACTGTCGGCGTCGATCGCGGCAGCTTCCATTCTGGCGAAGGTTGAGCGCGACCGCATGATCAGCACATGGGATCCAATCTTCCCGGTGTACGGGCTCGCGTCGAACAAGGGTTACAGCACGCCTCGCCACCTGGCCGCCTTGCGCGAGCACGGCCCCTCGCCGCTCCATCGGCAATCGTTTGCGCCAGTGTGGAATGCGCCCGTACCGCAGGAAGTGCTGAGCTTCATGCTGGAAGAGGCGCAAGAAGACAGCCGCGAGCGACGAGCTACGCGCTTCGAGCCTACCGGTTGATGTCTGCCTACCAGGCAGCGCCTGTGCTCGCCGACAGGTTGCCTCAGCGTCGAACCTCGTGCATAGAAATGGTTGCTTCATAGCTCGCAGCTCGCAGCTCCTAGCTTAGAATCTCCTACATGCCTCGCATTCTTTGCGTAACTGCTCATCCGGACGACGAAGCCGCTGCGTTTGGCGGGACGCTTCGGCTCTACCATGAACGCGGCGCTGAGATCTATCTGATCTGCCTCACTCCGGGGCAGGCGGCCAGTCATCGCGGGACTGCGAAGACCGATCATGAACTCGCCGCGATCCGGCGAAAGGAACTGGCAGCTTCCTGCGAACTACTTGGCATCGATCGCTGGATCGTGCTCGATTATGCCGATGGGCAATTACACCGTGTGGATCTGCAGAAGGTCGTGGGAGATCTCGTGCGGCACATTCGCGAGTTTCGTCCACACATCTTACTGACGTTCGGGCCAGAAGGAGCGGTGACGGGGCATACCGATCACTCGATGGCGTCGGTGTTCGCGACGCTGGCGTACGAGTGGGCGGGGCGCCAAAACCGTTGCGCCGACCAATTGATTGACGGGTTGGAGGTTCACACGACGCAAAAGCTGTATTACACGACGGCGAACTTCGCGTTGACGGACCGTATGCCGACTTCGCCTGCACCGGTTACGGCCACAATTGAAATTGGCGAGCGGATGCAGACCAAGGTCAACGCGTTTGCGGCGCACACCACGCAGGCTCCGGCGTTTCCCTGGGTGCGGGATACGATTCTGACGCGCGGGCCGGCAGAGTGGTTTCATCTGGCCGCTAAGTCGAAGCCAGGTTTAATGAGTCTGGAGACGGATTTGTTGGCCGGAATTGAGGAGTAAGTTCCCCGACTGGGTCGAAGATTTTAAGCACAGGCCGTCGGTGCAAATTGGAGGGCGAGGACGCCCGCGCGACTGGCGGGACGCCGGCGCTACTTTTTACTTTGCTTTCAGGATGTCGGCCATCAGATCTGGCTTGCTTTCGTCGCGCACCAGGCGTGGATATTTTTCGCCTTCGTGATAGTCGAGTTTGTAGGTGTTGAAGTAGTCGGTGTTTTCTACCAGCAGTTCGATCGGCTGGCTTCCGCCCTTCGCCCCTTTAATCGCGTCATGCAGTGCGTCGGCCGAGAAGCGGCGGCTGTTCACCGCGACAATTTTCATCCCTGGGCCGATGCCTGCTTTTGCGGCCATCATACCTTCGATCGTGTCGATCACGGCGCCATCGTCGCGTAGCCGCAGTCCGATCGTGTAGACTTCGCGAACCTGCCCGTCTTCGCGCTCGTCGCTTCGATAGTAGTCGGTGGGCGTCTCGTCGTAGACCAGTTTCCAGCCAGTCTCCTGAATTCCGGTGAGCGGAGCGCCCGGGCCGTGATTCGTGAGCCGCTCGGTCCAGAAAGCTGACCAGTCATAGGGGACGACGTCGTTCAAGCTCTTCACAACGTCTTCAAACGTGTAAGGCTTCACCATGGGCGGCCCGCCGGGCGCGCCGTGGAAGAGTTTGCAGAAGTCGTCGAGCGATTTGCTGCCCTTCGATTGTTGGCGGATGATTGCGTCCACCCACATCCAGTTCAGTGTATCTTCGTCGTAGAAATCGGTAGAACGGCGCCACGAATACCAAGTGTGCGGGGTAAAGTAAAGTTGGGGTGCGGCGTCGGCGGTGTCCTGCAAATTGCGCCACGTGCGACCGGGAAGATGGTCGAGATCAGCTGCAACGCCCGCCAGGTACTCCCGATATTGATCGGGAGTCCACAAACCACTGCGCGCCGTAAGGATGCTCCCGAGATACTCGGTGAGCCCCTCGTAAACCCAGAGCAAATCACCTTGCATAGAGACTTGGTAATCGAGCGTGGCGAGGCCGGCCGGGCGGCGGTACTTGCCGTTCCACGAATGCACATATTCATGAGGGAGCAAACTTGCCTCAAGTTTGCGATCGGTCTCGTCGACCAGGCCGCGCTCGCCGACACGGCTGTCGTCGGATTCGTGGTGCTCGAGTCCGAAGTGGGCGACGTGATCGCTCAGCGTGTATAGGAAGTGATAGTGCTGGTAGTGCTGCGCTCCAAAAAGGGATCCTGCTTGGGCAACCAGATTCTTGTAGTGGTCCCAAACTTCCTGCGGAGGCTCGAGGGCGGCTGCGCTGTCGGCGGCAACATCGAGTTCGGCCGACGGCTGGCCAGTGGTTAGGGGCACGGCTTTCATGTACTGACCGGTGAGCACCGGAGAATCGACCAGCATGGTGAGAGAAACGGGACCAAAATGCAGGTCGCTGCCGTTCGCGTTGCTGACGGGAAGCGAGGTCGCGTACTTCCATCCGTCGGGAATTTTGAGGCTGGCGGAATAGGTGATGTCGTCGCTCTTCCATCCCTTGGGGTACAGAACGACTTGATTCCAGCTGAGAATGAGAAGTTTGTCGGTGGCGGACGAACCGGCGGAAAAGCCTCCGACCAGGTTGGCGGGCTCAAGGTAATCGAGGTCGGCGAGGACTTCGTTCTGTCCCGCGGGCACTTCCACGTTGATGGTCCATCCATCTTTGAGATCGCGACGCCAGGTGAGAGCCTTGCCGCCGGCCGAGAACTTGAGGCCGGTGAGGTCGATGACTGGTCCGTCGGGAGCATGTTCGCCTGGAATCCACTTCGGGTAGTAAAGCGTCAGCGTCCCGGCGGCCGCGGGAATTCGCAATTTGGCGTGAAGTATTTTGCGCGGCGCTTCGGTGGCGTCGACTGCGATCGAGATGTTGGGGCCCGCGGCGAAGGACTGCAGTGTCGAGAAGAGCAACGCGGAAATTGCAGACACAACACCACACCGGAGTGAAGACATGCAGTAAGGGCTCCTTGTGATACGGCAGACGAAGCGATGAATATATCAGGGGACGGGTGTGAAGTGTCAGGTCGATCTGTGCAGTACGGGCGTCCTCGCACGCGGCACTTGAGTTTTGAGTGTCAGGTATCGGGCCTCGAGTCGATCCTGAGCCGTTAGAATTGGATTGTCATGAAAGCGCTTTGTGTTTTTTGTGGGGCGAATTTTGGGCGGCGGCCGACTTATCGACAGGCCGCGGAACGGGTCGGTGAGTTGCTGGCGCAGCGCGGCATCACTCTGGTGTATGGCGGAGGGAACGTTGGGTTGATGGGAGCGCTGGCGGATGCGGCTCTGGCCGGCGGTGGTCGCGTGGTCGGCGTAATTCCTCGGGCTCTGGCCGAGAAGGAGATCGCGCACACCGGATTGAGCGAGATGCACGTGGTCGGTTCCATGCATGAGCGCAAGGCGCTGATGGCTGATCTGGCTGACGCTTTTCTCTCGCTTCCCGGCGGATTCGGCACGTGGGATGAATTCTGCGAGGCGCTCACCTGGTCGCAATTAGGGCTGCAGAAGAAGGCTTGCGCGTTTCTGAATGTCGAGGGGTACTACGATGCTTTGCTGGCTTTGACCGAGCGCGCGGCGGAAGATGGATTTATTCGCGAAGAGCATCGGAAGTTGCTGCTGGTTGATGGTGATGCCGAGATGCTGCTTGACCGGTTAGAGAATTACGATGTGCCTTTCGTGCCCAAGTGGGTTGGGCGGGAGGAGCGGTAGATTTTTTGGGGCCGGTGGGTCGCTGCTGTGTTCGGCTAACGCCTCCCTTCGCTTAAGATGACAGTGTGGAACTAGGACTCTCTGATCTTTAGGTATCGCTGAGACACTTGATCTGCTGTCTGCTCTGTTACGCGGGCGAGGGCGCCCGCGCTACACATGGGCTTTGACCTGAGACCTGACACCTGACTCTCCCTGCTTTATCATCCAATCCGTGTCCACTCATCGGGGCAAGCTCATTACGTTTGAAGGGCTCGACGGAACCGGCAAGAGCACGCAGATTGAGAAGTTGGCGCGGGCTTTGCGCGGGCGTGGCGTGTCGGTGGTTGTGACGCGAGAGCCCGGAGGGACCGAAACGGGGGAAAAGATTCGGGATGTGATTCTTCACTCCGGTACGACTGGGCTTTCTCCGATGGCGGAGATGGCGTTGATGTTTGCTTCGCGTGCGCAGCACATCCGCGAGGTGATTGAGCCTGCTTTGGGGGATGGAAAGATCGTTCTTTGCGACCGGTTCACGGATTCAACAGAAGCCTACCAGGGGGCGGGCCGTAAGCTAGGGAGCAAAGCCGTGCTCGAACTGCATCGCATTCTTTGCGGCGATCTGCAGCCGGAGTTGACCATCCTGATGGATTCCGACGTGGCACGTAGCGTAGAGCGGGCGCGACGTCGCAACCAGCGGTCGTCGAAAAATGGGCGCAATCATAAAGATGAGAACAGATTCGAACAGGAAAATCGGGCGTTCTTTGGACGGGTGCGCAGTGGATACCTGGCCATCGCCAAGCGAGAGGCAGCGCGGGTTGCAATGATCGACGCGCGCGGCACTCCGGCACAGACGCACGCCAAGATTCTCGATGTCGTTCTGCGGCGCCTGCGTCTGGGAATTAGGACGCACTGACGCTGCGAAAACGTTACAATTCCACGCCATGCCGAAAATTTATGTTCGCCTCGTATCGACGTGGGTTGTGCTCGTGAGCCTCACAGCATTGTGCGCAGCGCAGACTGCAGATCGTCCCGTGCACGCCCAGGTTAAGACTCTCAAGGTCACCGTTCTCTCGACAATGCTCGCCGATCGAGGCATCGGCGAATGGGGCTTCGCGGCGTTGGTGGAGAGCGACGGCCATCGCATTCTGGTCGACACCGGCGCGCGGCCGGAAACGGTTCTCTCTAATGCCCGGGAATTGGACGTCGATCTGAGCGACGTGAAGGAAGTTATCCTGACGCACAATCACGATGACCACGTCGGCGGACTGATGACATTGCGACGCGAGTACATGAAGAAAAATCCGTCCGCGCTTTCTATCGCACACGTGGGCAAGGGCATTTTCTACAGTCGGCCCGATGCCGACGGTAAGGAAGGCAATCCGATGGTGGGATTGCGGCAGGAATATGAAGGCACAGGTGGCAAGTTTATCGAGCACGATCAGGCAGTCGAACTTTTTCCCGGAGCATGGCTGACGGGCCCGGTCCCGCGCACATATCCGGAGCACAACTGGTCGGTGAAGGGAAAGGTGAAAGCTCCAGAGGGCCTGGTGGAGGACACAATTCCCGAGGATCAGTCGCTGATTTTGAATACTGCCAATGGCCTGGTGATGGTCACCGGGTGCGGCCACGCCGGAGTGATCAATATCCTGACGTTTGCCGAGAAGCAATTTCCGAACACGCCAGTCTATGCCGTGGTGGGAGGCGTTCATCTTTTTCCTGCTACCGATCAGCAGATCGACTGGACAGCCGACAAACTGAAGAACTTTGGATTGTCGTACTTCGTGGGCGCGCACTGCACGGGGATCGAGAGCGTTTACCAGATCCGGCAGCGACTGGGTTTGCCGCGGAAGTCAGCGGTGGTCGGGGCGGTGGGCGCGACTTTTGTGCTGGGTGAGGGGATTCATCCGGGGTTGCTGGCGCAGTGATGGTTGGGAGTCTGATGGTTGGGACTTCTGTTGCGAAGAGCCTGACGGTGGGCGCAACGCCCACCAGACTGCCGACGGGACGCCGGCGCTACGATCGACGTGATAGATTTTGATCCGTGCCTTTCTCTGACTTCCATGGCAATGAGGAGATCGTCCACCGCCTACGGGACATGCTTGCGCGCGGGCATTTTCCGCATGCGATGATCCTGGCCGGGCCGACTGGCGCCGGCAAATACACACTCGCTCTCATGCTGGCGAAGACTATGAATTGTCTTCAGCCGCTCACGACCGATGGACTGCCGGACTTTTGCGGCACATGCGCGAACTGCGTTCGCATCTCCCAAGCGGCGGATCTCGAGGGGCGCTTCGCGGAAGCGGTCGAGGCTCGCGAAAATCTGCGCGAGACCGACAAGAAGGAAACGCGGATCCTGGTGCAGACGCATCCGGACGTGCTGGTGATCCCGCCCGACCCGCCGCAGATGATGATCAAGGTCGATCAGGTACGGAAGGTGATCGAGACGATTTACTATCGGCCGGCCGAAGCCAAGGAACGCGTTTATGTTTTCACCGACTCGAGTTTCATGAAGGAAGCAGCGAATTCCCTGCTGAAGATTCTGGAGGAACCCCCGGAGTTCGCGACGATCTTCTTGTTGACCGACAACATCGGCGAACTGCTTCCGACTCTTCGGTCGCGGGCGATGACGTTTACGCTGGGCGCTCTGCCGGGGGAAGCAATTGAACGCGATCTAGGCAATCAACATCCGGAGTGGACCGCGAAACAGCGCGCGCTCGTGGCGCGGTTGTCGGAAGGCGCGGTCGGCAAGGCGCGCGGCTTTGATCTCACTAAGTACGAAGCGGCGCGGACACACGCGCTGACCATCCTAAACTCGGCGCTGCGCACCGGCGATCACACGGAGCTATTCAAGACGACGGAGACCTATCGCCCAGGTGCCGATGGGCGGGAGAAGACCGAACATCTTTTGCGGACGCTCTATTCCCTGCTGCAGGACCTGATGTTCCTGAATTCCGAGGCTCCGGAATTGGTCCACAACACCGACATTGCCGGGGAACTGCAGAAACTAGCGGCCGCAGCTGATTTCGAGTGGATTGCAGCGGCCACAAATCGGCTTGGAGACGTGGAGCGCGGGATGAGGAGAAATCTGTTGCGATCGCTGTCTTTGGATTCGTTTGCGGTGGCGATCGAGAAGTAGGGGACAGGTTACAGGTCACGGCTGTTTGGGTCTTAGGTCTTGGGTGCTAGGACTTCTGGGCGTCGCCTCCGCAGTCGCTTCACAACCTGCAAACTTCCTTGAAATGGGCTGCTCGGAGGGCGTAGCTCCCGGCTCGCAGCACCCAAAGTCTTTGCCCCTCCAGCACTTAAGGATTGTCTTGTTTCCGGTGACTGTGCTACGGTAAATGGAAAGTCCACGCCTTATTCCCACATACACAGAACGAGTGTGGTGGCCGGCGCACTGGATGCGTGCAGGTGGTGGTGCCATGAAGGATGTCGTCGCTTCGATGCCAACGGAACGTCTCGAGCAGGAAGGATTCGCGAATCGCAAGCTGATCCGGCCTTCCCTCAACCGCAACGATCACAATTCCAATCATACTCAGGCCCCCATGGAACGACGCGAACGGCCCGCCGGAGGCGGAGGCGGCAAAAAGACCCCGCCGCCAGAGACCACCAACGCCGAAAACTTCTACTACCAGAAGCAGATGCAGGGTAAGACGCCCATGGTCATCGTGCTGCGCGATGGCGAAGAGATCCACGGCGTCATTGAGTGGTACGACAAGCATTGCCTGAAGGTGAACCGCTCCTCCCAGCCCAACATCGTCGTCTACAAGCCCGCGATCAAGTACATGTACAAGGAAGGCGAGAACTCCCGGTAATTTGGCCGGAGGTCTTGCTACTTTCGATACGTGCAGGTACTTCTGAGACCTTCTCGCCCCTAGGTTCCCCAATCTCCGAGTGATATACTCCGCGTCAATAACCCTCTAATAGAGCCATTTTCGTCGCATCTGGCCGAGATGCGGGTCGAAGTGTCGACCTTCCGTAGAGGGAGCGACCTCAATGAGCACAATCGCGGTCACAGAGCGGCAGACTTTTGCGGGACGCCAGGCAATGATGCGCCGAGTTGCGCCACGCCGAAAAGTCGCAATCCCATTGAACGTCACGATTCTGCGGTCGGGCGTGCCCGACGCTGTGCCGGGACGCTCGGTTGATGTTGGGGAAGGCGGAATCGGCGCGGTTCTCGCCGCCGAACTTTTCCCGGGCGAACTTGTGGGCGTGGAGTTCCGTCTGCCCGATGCGGGCTCCGTGCTGGCCAAAGCGCGAGTGTGCTACCAGGAAAGACTGCGTTGCGGTCTGCAGTTTCTGTCGATTCCCGCGGAACAGCGGGAAATGCTGGGCGCGTGGACGCTGGATGTTCCACGGCGCAGCACCCTGCTCGAGGCGCCGGCGAAACCCGCTGCCCCATCAAAACCCGTGCCGCGCGCGGACGCGCCGCTACCGAAATTTCTTGCGGATTCCTCTCGTTCCGCTGCGCGTTCGGAGACGACTCCACGCTATTTGAAGCGCAAGATCTTCATGCTGCTGGCTGCCTCCGTGATCGTAGCTGCCGGCGTGGGTTGGTGGCAGTGGGAGCAGGGCTGGCAGGAACTGGAGTCGCGTGTTCCCGGGCGCTCCATCGAAGTGACGACGCAGGCTCCAACCGCGGTAGGTTTTGAAGTCATGCAGCGATTGCTGGTACACAAGGTGGACCCCGTGGCGCCTGCCGGTCCCAGAATTCGAGGGGTTGCGGTGGTCTCGGCCGTGATCGGGCGCGATGGTTCGGTCCTAAAGGTTCTCCCCGTGAGCGGACCGGAACCGCTGGTTCGTTCGGCGTTGGACTCCGTGCAGTGGTGGAAGTTCGAGCCGTACCGTCAGAATGGGGCGCCGGTTGAAGTCGAGACTTCTCTCGCTATCGAATTCCGATAAGCTTTTTGTTTATGCTTCCGATGTAAAGGGATTCGCCACTATTTTGGGGCGATGCGACTCTTCCTGATTCCATCCAAAACCACCACGCTGCTGACGCCGAAACATCCCACCGCAACGAGTGCGGCCACCTGGTAGAGATTCGCTCCCAAGCGAAGCCGGTCGGCGAACAAGGCGCACGCGGCACAGAAGATTCCAATCAGGTTGAGCCACTGCGGCACCCGCACTCGCGCGGGAGAGGCTTCGCGCAGCAGTCGCTGAAAGAGGACGGCGGCCAGGCCGATCGCGGCCAGCACGACGGCGGCAATCGGGCTGCGAAACGCCGCTCCACGCGTATAGATCACGACCATGGAAATGGCAAGGACGAGAAGGCCGGCGGCGATCACCGTCCAACGGCGGGAGGCATTGGTCGAAGGTTCGGGCAAGTGGATTTTGGAAAATTCTAATCTATTGTAGACAGACTGCGAGTGAGTTGCGAGTGCGAAAGGGGTTGCTTCAATTTGTGCCCGGCAACCACTCGGCGGGCCGGTGGTCTCCGTGATTGAGGGCGTAAAGCACGAGCTCCACACGGGTGGAGATACCGAGTTTCTCAAATATCCGGAAGAGATACTTTTTGACGGTGTGCTCGCTGAGGGCCAGTTCCTGGGCGATCTCGCCCACTACCAATCGATAACGGCGTTGTACGAACGGCTGATCGCTCTCAAAGCGGAATCCGCAAAACCCACAAATTCTGTCAGACCTGTCAACACCCCCCTCCGCATCGCCTTCATCGGGGGCCGCGGCGTGATTGGGAAATACAGCGGCATCGAGGGATATTACGAGGAAGTCGGTCGGCGACTCGCAGATGCAGGCCACGAGGTCACGGTGTATTGCCGAAAACCACTTCACTCCGGCGATGAAAACGCATAACGGCATGCGGTTGGTCCGTTTGCCGGCACCACGATCCAAGCACTTCGAGACTTTCTTCCACACACTGGTCAGTTCAATCCACACGCTGTCGGAGCCTCACGACATCGTGCACTACCACACGCTTGGACCCGCGTTGTTTTCGTTCATCCCGCGGCTTGTCGGCAAGAAGACGGCGGTTACCGTGCAGGGTCTGGACCGGCAGCGCAAGAAATGGGGAACCATCGCGTCGTCCGTGCTTCGTTTCGGAGAATATGCGGCAGTACGTTTTCCGGATGAAACCATGGTCGTGTCCAGGACATTGAGGTCCTACTATCGCGAGCCCTATGGCGCACGGACTCGCTATGTCGCCAACGGCGCCATATTGCGCGAAAAGCAACCGGCCGCGAGGATCAAGGAAATGGGCCTGGAGCCCGGAGCCTACGTACTGTTTCTTGGAAGATTTTCTCCGGAGAAGAACTGCCACCTATTGATCGAGGCTTTTGAGCAGATTGACACTCCGGTGAAGTTGGTGCTCGCGGGAGGCGGCCGTTCGTCCGATCCCTACTCGCAAGAACTTCGTCGACATGCGAGCGATCGCATCGTGTTGCTTGACTATGTTGCTGGAAATACCTTCGACGAACTCCTGACGAACGCCATTCTCTTCGTGCTTCCTTCCGACCTGGAAGGACTTTCGCTCGCCCTGCTTGAGGCCATGGGCGCGGGCCTATGTGTTCTGGTCAGCGACATTCCCGAGAACCTCGAACTCATGGACGGCGCCGGCTTCACTTTCCGACGCGGCGATGTTGCAGACTTGACGCGCATGCTGGCGCTCCTCATCCAGGCAGATTCGCTTCGGGCAGATGCAGGACGGGCGGCACGAAGGGGCATCGAGGAGCAATATCTCTGGCCCAAGATCACAAAGGAGATTGAGACCGCCTATTTCGAAATGCTGGGCCGCGAGCCCGATGCGACACCATCTCATAGTGTTGGTGTCGAAATTTCCGCCTAGTAGCCGGATGCATTTGCAACAGCCCTGGCGGCCATCGACCCGCGACTTTTTCAATTACAATCGGTTAGTCATGTTGAACAGGCTTGGCGATCCTTGGATCCCAGGTCTCCAGGTGTTTGCGCTTGGAAAGGAGCGTCTGCTCGGCGTGGAGAATACGATCCTGGTCACCGGCGGAGCGGGATTTATCGGCTCCAACTTCATCTTGGGGTGGATGGAGCGCGAAGACGGCCGGGTCGTGAACCTCGACAAGCTCACGTACGCGGGGAATCCCCGGAATCTTCAGCGAGTCTTTTCGAATCCTCGTTATACGTTCGTAAAGGGAGACATCGGCGACCGCAAGCTGGTTGCGGAGAGTCTGCTAACCCACAAACCGCGAGCTGTTCTCCACTTCGCAGCGGAGAGCCACGTGGATCGATCGATCCTGGGACCAGATGATTTCGTGCGCACCAACGTTCACGGCACTTTCAGCCTGTTGGAAGAAGCGCGCGCTTACTGGTTGAAGCTGAACGCGAGCGATCAAGAGTCGTTCCGCTTCTTGCAGGTGTCGACCGACGAAGTATACGGATCGCTTGGCGCCCACGACTCGGCGTTCACCGAGCTCACAGCTTATGCTCCGAACAGCCCATACTCGGCATCGAAGGCTGCCGCAGATCATCTGGTCCGCGCCTATCACCACACGTATCAACTGCCGACGTTGACAACAAATTGCTCGAACAACTACGGACCATTCCAGTTTCCCGAGAAGCTGATTCCCCTTATGATTCTCAACGCGCGATCCGGAAAGCCCCTGCCTATTTATGGCGACGGTAAAAACCTGCGCGATTGGCTGTATGTCGGCGATCATTGTGAAGCTTTGCGCACCGTGCTCGCGGGAGGCCAGCCTGGCTCAACCTATAATGTTGGGGGCTGGAATGAAAAAACGAATCTGGAAATCGTAGAGACGATTTGTTCTCTGCTCGATGAATTTTGCCCGAAGGATCCGGTTGTGCCGCATCGCAATCTCATTAACTTCGTGACTGACCGTCCCGGGCACGATCGGCGTTACGCGATTGACGCGCGGAAAATTGAAAGAGATTTGCAGTGGCATCCGCGCGAGACGTTTGAGAGCGGCATTCGCAAGACAATTTTTTGGTGCCTCGAAAACGACGAGTGGACGAAAGAAGTGACCAGCGGCGCTTACCGGCAGTGGATGGAGACGCAGTATGCCGCCCGTGACACAAGAGCCCGGGCAATTTAGCACGCAGAGAAATCGACCCTTATCATGGCAATGGCAACCGCGGATCGCCCGCAATACAAAGGGATCATTCTGGCGGGCGGTTCGGGCACCCGACTGTATCCCGTAACGCAGGGCACCTGCAAAAGCCTGCTGCCGATTTACAACAAGCCCATGGTCTACTACCCTCTTTGCACTCTGATGCTGGCGGGTATTCGTGACATTCTGATCATCTCAACCCCTGAAGATACCTCGAGGTTTGAACAGTTGCTGGGCGATGGGCACCACTACGGTGTACGGATCGAGTACGCCGTTCAGCCCAAGCCGGAAGGCATTGCGCAAGCATTTCTGGTCGGAGAGCAATTCATCGGTGGAAGCCCTTGCGCGTTAGTACTCGGAGACAACATCTTCTACGGTCATGATCTGGCGAAGGATTTGCGCGCCGCCACAGAGAAGGCCAAGGGTGCTCGAGTGTTCGCCTACCCGGTATTCGATCCTGAACGCTACGGAGTGGTGGAGTTCGACAGCACTGGCCGCGCCTTGAGCGTCGAAGAGAAACCTAAGAAACCCAAGTCGCGATACGCCATCACGGGATTGTATTTTTACGACAGCCAGGTAGTTACCATCGCCAAGTCTCTCAAGCCTTCCGCTCGCGGGGAACTTGAGATCACCGATGTCAACAAAACATATCTCGAGCGGGGCGAACTTGATGTGATGGTCATGGGCCGTGGAATGGCCTGGCTCGACACCGGAACTCACGAGTCGTTGATGGACGCTTCTCTCTACATCCAGGCAATCGAGAAACGCCAGGGGCTTATGGTGGCCTGCCCCGAGGAGATCGCCTTTCGCTCGGGTTACATTTCTGCGGATCAACTCGAGGCCGCCGGCCGCTCCATGAAAAATGGATACGGCGAATACCTTCTCCAGTTACTCCGCGACAAAGTCTTCTAGGCATCAGAATTCACTGCATGAAAATCATAAGCAAACCGCTGAAGGACGTGCTTGTTCTGGAGCCTAAGGTCTTCGGCGATGCGCGTGGCTTTTTCCTGGAGAGCTACAACGAACGTGTGCTGGTAGATGTGGGCATTCGAGAACATTTCGTGCAAGACAATCAGTCCCTATCCTCTCGCGACGTGGTGCGCGGACTGCACTACCAGATTAGGCAGGTCCAGGGAAAACTGGTGCGCGTGATTGTGGGCGAGATACTCGACGTGGTCGTCGACCTACGCCGAAGCTCTGCCACGTTTGGACGGTGGAGTGCGGTGCCGCTGTCCGGCGATAATAAGCACATACTCTGGATACCGCCCGGGTTTGCCCACGGATTTCGCGTGGTATCTGAAAACGCACATGTGCTTTACAAAGCCACCGACTACTACTTGCCGGAGGCCGAGCGCACGGTCTCGTGGAGTGATCCGGATCTGAAGATCGATTGGCAGTTGTCGGCTGACCCGATCGTTTCGGAGAAGGATCAGCGCGGGACATCATTCCGCGACGCCGAGAAGTTCGAATAGGAAACCGCTGCCATGCGCGTCACAATCTTCGGAGCCACCGGACTGCTTGGCAAAGCATTGATGCGGGAGTGGCGGGGTGATGAAGTTGTCGGCCTCGGTTCGAAAGACGTCGATATCCGTTCGCAAGATCAAGTTGCAGAGACGATCCGGCTGCACCGTCCGGAATGGACCGTTTTGGCCGCGGCCTACACCGACGTTGATGGATGCGAAAGTCACTCGCAACTGGCCTTCGATGTGAACACCCACGGCGCTGCAAACGTTGCGAAGGCATGCGCGCAAGGAAACGTCCGATTCCTCTTCTTGAGCACGGACTACGTTTTTGATGGCACCAAGCGCACGCCCTACGAAATCGACGACCCGATCTCTCCGCAGACGGTTTACGGCAAATCCAAAGCAGCTGCCGAAGCCGAGATTCGCCAGGCACATCTGGAGTTTTGCATTCTGCGGACTTCGTGGGTGTTTGGAGTCGGCGGCAAATGCTTTCCTGACACAATTCTGAAACTGGCTGCTACTCGAGCACAACTCGACGTGGTCAGCGATCAGCGCGGCTCTCCAACCTACACCGTGGACCTGGCCCGCACCATCATGCAGCTCTCCCGCAAAGACGCGCGCGGCATCGTGCATGCGACGAATCGCGGTAACTGCACCTGGTTCGACTTCGCCACAGAGATTGTCGCGGGAGCGCAATTGACAACTCGCGTGCGACCGACATCGAGCGACAAGTTTGTTCGTCCGGCGAAGCGGCCGGAATATTCCGTCTTGTCTTCCCGAAGCCTGGAGCAGTATGGGATCGAATTGCCTACCTGGCAGGATGCACTAGGCCGCTACCTCGCCGAGCGTGGGCTGCCTACCACCCGGTAGCGCGGATAGGGGGAATCAAGTCCGGCAATTCCCAGATAGCCGAAACATCCGCAGAATACCGTGTCTGGTGATGATCCTATGGCCGACCTGCGCGAAATTGATCTGAGCCTTCCCATCGAAATCGACTTTGGCAAGAAACCACCGGAGCGTCGCGCTCTTCCACGAAGCGGCACAGTGCTGAGCCGCATCGAAGATACGACCTACGCGATTCTGCGCGAGCACGAGAAGAAGTGCGCTTAGGGTTCGGCCTCGCTTAGTCCCTGCCCGAAGCCCACGATCGCCTGGTCCGAGCTTGCCGAGACATCGATCTCCGCAGCCCCCGCTTGTTTCAGATGCTGATTCAGCGCGGGAATGTCCTTGCTGCGCAGTTCCCCCCATTTGGCCAACTGCTCGTCGAGCGCTCGCTGTACTTCCGCATATATGGCAGTTGCCTGGGTTGTCGGCGCGGCGTCGGCTGAGTCCACGATCGCAAGCAGGGTAGCCAAACCGCTGTTCAGTCGACCAAGTCCTCTGCCCGCCGGCGTGCTCAGGTACTGCGCGCCGTATCCGCCTGCCGATCCTTCCACGTCCGCTGCTTTTTTATCGAGGTCGTCAATCTGAGGTTGTAGATTGGCGGCCGCTGACGATGGGACCTCCTTCAGCGCTTTCCGCAGTTTCTGGACCTGCTTGAGCGCATCGACGTCGCGCTGCATCGCTTCGACAATTTTTATCTCCAGATCAAATTGTGCTTTGAGATCGGCTGCAGAGGTTTTCACGCGCGGATCCATCTTGATGGTCAGCGCCTGCGTATAGCTCTGCCCGTTTACCGTCAACTTCGCTGAGTACGTTCCCGGCAAGATCGCGGCTCCCAGGGGGTAGAGAGGCGTGTCGCCGAAGATCGCCGAGATCGGATAGTCACGATCGAGAGCGGCGGGCGGCGGATGGTGCAGATCCCACACAAAACGATGCATGCCGCGCTCGGGAGAAAGCTTGCGCTCCGGCCGAATCCAATAGGTCGGCACGTTGATGTCTTTCGCTTCGGGAACATCCGGCTTGTCCGCGCTGGAGAATCGGCGAACCAGTTTGCCCGCAGAGTCTGAGATTTCTAGAACGACGTCGCCGGAGGCCGCCGACTTGAGCCAGTAGTCAATCATGGCGCCATCTGGTGGATTCTGGCCCGCTGGAATTTCCGGTGGAAGCGGAGTGTCGGTACCGTTGTTCCTTCGCACGCGATAGGTGAGTTGCGGCGCGAACAAATGAGCAACCGAACTCGAGACTTCTGTGTTCATTTGCCGGAGCGGCGTGATGTTATCGAGAATCCAGAACGAGCGTCCGTGCGTACCGACCACGACGTCGTCGCCATGCACGACTAGGTCGCGCATCGAACTGGCAGGAAGATTGAGCTTCAGGGATTGCCAGTGATCGCCGTCATCGATTGAGAAGTAAACGGTGCGCTCTGTGCCGGCAAACAGCAACCCCTTGCGCACCGGATCTTCGCGCACGCTGTTCACGGGCTCGTTGTCAGCGATTCCAGCGCTGATCGCCTGCCAGGTTTTGCCGCCGTCGTGCGTGCGATAGATGTAGGGGCGCAGGTCGTCGAGGCGAAGCCTATTGACAGCTGCATAGACCGTGTTCGCATCGAAATGGGACGCGTCGAGTTGCGCGATCTTGCTCCAAGGCGTCAGTCCCGTAGGAGACACGTTCTGCCACGACTTCCCGCTATCGCGCGTGATGTGAATGAGCCCGTCATCCGTGCCAGCCCAGATAACGTTCTTGTCCCGAGGTGAGGGAGCAATCGCGTAAATCACACCTCGATGCTTTCCTTTCGCCGGATCGGCTCCAACAAAAGGACCCAGCGTCGAGGGTACGCCGGGATCTTCGCGCGTAAGATCAGGACTAATCGTCTGCCAACTGTTGCCGCCATCGGTCGTCTTGAACATCACGTTCGACCCGAGATAGAGCGCCTGCGGATCGGCCACGGAGAAAATCAGCGGGGCCGTGCGATTGAAACGATACTTGCCGGTGCGCAATACCACGGGCGAGACGTCTTGCGTCTGGCCGGTGGTGCGATTGAACCTTGTGACTTTTCCGCCGTAAATGATGTTGGGATCAAGCGGATCGGGCGCAACGTATCCATACTCTTCGACCCCCACCGGATACCAGTCGCGAAATGTGATTTCGCCGAAGTCGCTGCGGCTCGCAATGCCCGCACTTCCGCTCTCCTGCTGCCCGCCGTACACCCAATACGGAAACTGATTGTCGGTGATGACGTGGTAGAACTGCGCAGTGGGCTGGCTGTACCACGAACTCCAAGTCTCGCCGTTGTTGACGCTGATGGTCGCGCCCTGATCGCTGGCGAGCGCGATGATCTGCGGATTCTTCGGATTGATCCAGACTGTGTGGTAGTCGTCTCCGCCCGGCGCGCCTTTAATCGCCGTGAAATTCTTGCCGCCATCAGTGGAACGATAAGTCGAAGTATTCGGCACAAAGACCGTGTCCGGCTCATTCGGATGAACTCGGATGAATGCGAAATCATCGCCGCGTCCGCAGACGCGCTCCTCGGCATTCGTGCGCGTCCAACTTTCGCCTGCGTCGTCTGACCGGTAAACACCGCCCGCGCGTTCCGATTGCACCAACGCATACATGCGTTTCGGATCGCCGGGTGCGATGGCAATGCCGATCCGGCCGAGGTCGCTCCCTGATGGCAGTCCCTTAGTCAGTTCGCGCCATGTCTTCCCGCCGTCCTCTGACTTGTAGAGTCCACTGCCTGCTGCACCGTAGGAGTTGCCCGTCGTCCAGGGCGGGCGACGCGAAGCCCACAGTACGGCGTAAACCGTTTGCGGATTGTGTGGGTCGAACGCGAGATCGGCACCCCCGACCTCATCGTTCTTGGAAAGCACCTTCTCGAAGGAATGCCCGCCATCGAGCGAGCGATAAATTCCGCGCTCAGCATTCGGTCCGTACGGATGTCCCACGGCCGCGACGAACAGTCGGTTTGGATCATGTGGGTCGACGAGGACGGAGCCGATTTGTTGCGCGTCGCGCAATCCAAGATGCTGCCAGGTCTTGCCAGCGTCGGTGGATTTATAGACCCCATCTCCCACCGAGAGATCGGGACGGCGGAGTCCTTCGCCGCTGCCCACGTAAATGATGTCCGGATTCGAAGGTGCGATTGCCAGAGCACCAATGGAGCCGGTCGGTTGATCGTCGAAGATTGGCGTCCATGTGTGTCCAAAGTCAGTGGTTTTCCAGACACCACCATTGTTGGGCGCCATGTAAAACACATTCTGCTTGCCCGGAATGCCAGCGATGGCCACGGTTCGTCCGCCGCGAAATGGGCCGATCATGCGCCAATGCATCCCTTGATACATTTCGGGACTAACGGATTGAGCGAACATTGCGACGCTGAGGGAACACGTCAGACAGACGAAGAAGTGCCGCAGAATTCGGGGAAGAGAAATCACGTTGTCCTCCGGGCGGAGGCAAGGATAAACCAATCGTGACGACACTGCGAGACGGCTTGGGTCTTTGAGCCTTCTGCTAAAGCACGCGCTCGTGCCGGTAGCCGGCTTCGGCCAGTGCTTCCAGGATGCGCTGGATCTGGTCCTTCCCGCGAGTCTCGAGCGTCACGTCGATCAATGTGTCTCCCAGGCTGACCCCGTAATACGCGCGGTCGAATTGTAGTTCGACGATATTCGCGTGATGCGCCGCGATGATCTTGGTCAGTTGATGCAACGAACCGGGGCGATCCGACAAGTGAATCTGCAAGCGGACCAGGCGAGCATCTTTCACAAGGCCGCGCTGGATGATCCGCGAAAGCAGCGTGACATCGATATTGCCGCCGCAGACTAGAGCGACGGTCTTCTTGTTCTTTAGCCTCGCCTTACGATGCAGGAGTGCGGCCACGGCCGCTGCGCCTGCGCCTTCGGCCAGCATCTTCTCGCGTTCCAGCAACGTCAGAATTCCGCTGGCGATTTCTTCTTCTTCGACGACCACCACGTCATCCACATATTTCTCGACCAACTGCACTGTCCGATCGCCGGACCGACGAACAGCAATACCATCAGCAATAGTCGGGTTCGACGGGATGACCGTCGGCTGATGAGACTTGAGGGCCTCGAGCATGGAAGGCATGCGCGCGGCCTGCACTCCCACAACCCGCACCGACGGCTTCGATTCTTTCAGGGCACACGCGATGCCGCTGATCAAACCGCCACCGCCGATCGGAACGACTACGGCTTCGAGATCCGGCACTTGCTCGAGCAATTCGAGGCCAATTGTTCCCTGACCCGAAATCACCGCGGGGTCATCAAAGGGATGGATGAAGGTCAGGTGCTCGCTCTCCGCGAGGCTGCGCGCATGCTCGTAGGCCTCGTCGTAACCTTCGCCATGCAAAACGACGTGCGCTCCGTAGCCCTTAGTGGCATTCACTTTGACCAGGGGTGTCATCACCGGCATCACGATCTTGGCGGCAATTCGATTGGCTTGCGCGTGAAAGGCGACGCCCTGCGCATGATTGCCGGCGCTCGCCGCAATCACACCCCGCTCTTTGTCATGAGCGTTAAGCGTGAGGATTTTGTTGAGAGCGCCGCGCTCTTTGAACGATCCCGTGCGCTGTAAGTTTTCGAGCTTCAGGTAGACGGGCTGGCCGCTCATCTCCGAAACACTCGGAGACAACGGACAGGGCGAAAAGTAGACGGACCCCGCAGTGCGGTTGCGCGCGTCGCGGATGCTGTTCAGGCTGACTTCAGCGTTGGACATGTTGGACCGCTTGATCCTGGAAAATTTGTTATCGAGCGTTACTACAGTTGCGCTTGCTGCAAAATCAAAACCCACCATCCAGTGCCTCTGGTGGTGGGCGATCAGAACTTTGAGTGATTGCTGACTGAGCTAGCTCATCGTTCCCCCTTCAACCGAGGCGGTCGATTCCGTCGGAATGGAAATGCTAATTCGACGAGCTTGCTTGATGAGCATAAGCCAAAGCTTCCGAAATAAGGCCATATCGTAGCACAAGCCTGGGTAGCACAATTGAGAGACATCGACGTGCGCGGCTCTCACCCGACGGGGCGGAGAACTCAACTTCAAGATCTCTAATCGTTTAGCGGGATTACAGTTGACTGGCCGTCCTTGCTTTCCTTCGGCGATGCTTCGCTTCTCTAACGTGGCTTTTGCTTTGCATTGACTGCTTTTCTTCCGGCTCCTTGCTTTCTTTTCCTTTCTCTTTGTGCTCTAATTTCTTCCACGTTTGCCTTCGGGACAGCTTGAGGGGGGAATATGAATCAGCGGATTTTGGTGTGCCTGCTTGCTTTGTGGATGACGTTGCCCGCCGCTTTCGCGCAGGTCGATACCGGCACCATCGCCGGAAGCGTGCGCGACAGCCAAGGGGCCGGACTGCCGGCTGCCAGCGTCACATTCGTCGAGACGGGAACCAACTCCACCACCAAAACGCAGACGGACGGTTCGGGAGACTTCGCATCTCCGCCTCTCCGCCCCGGCAATTACAAAATCACGGTGACTGCTCAAGGTTTCAAAACCGAGACACGCGGAACCATCGTTCTGCAGGTGCAAGACCGCTTACGACTCGATTTTTCAATGGCGGTTGGCTCGGTTTCAGAAAACGTCGAAGTAACAGCGGAAACGCCGGCCATTCAAACGGACACCTCTTCTTTGGGAGAAGTCGTCTCGACCAAGGAGATGACGCAGCTTCCGCTAAACGGCCGCGACTACATCCAGTTAGCCACGTTGACTACGGGCGTGGTGCGTACCAGTTCAGGAACGAATGGGAATACGGGCGGAAGCAGCACTGGCGGCCAGAACAGTTTTGTCGCCAACGGCACGCGTGGAACGCTTAACAACTTTCTCCTCGACGGCGTGGACAACAACTCCAACGATAATGGTGGCGTCGTGTTGCGCACCAACGTCGACGCAATCCAGGAATTCAAGCTGCAGACGAACACTTACTCGGCGGAGTTCGGGCGGAGCGCAGGCGCTGTCGTCAACGCGATTACCAAGTCGGGGACGAATAGCTATCACGGGAACGTGTTCGAATTCTTTAGGAATTCTGCGCTGGATACACGCGACTACTTCGAACTTCCCACCGACAAAAAGGCTTCCTTCAAGGAGAATCAATTTGGAGGAACCCTCGGCGGACCGATCGTGAAAGATAAGCTGTTCTGGTTTGGCGATTATCAGGCAACGATCATTCGAAGGCCACTGACATATACGTCGGTGGTGCCGTTCCCGGAGGAGCGTCAAGGGGACTTCTCTGCTGCGTGGGAACCCACCATCAGTGACCCCTCGACTGGCGTACCTTTTTCGGGAAACAAGATTCCCTCCGGGCAAATCGATCCGATCAGCCAAGCTTTCCTGAATCTGTACCCGGACCCAAACCTGATTGACGACACCAACCACAACGCTTTCTTTGTCGCCTCCCCGATTGAGCAGGATCGCATCGATCAGGGCGACGGACGATTGGACTACAATCCATCGCAGCGCGACCAGTTCTTCCTACGATATTCGATGAGCGGCAGGACCGACGTTCGTCCCGCCCCGCTGCCGGGTCTTGCGAATGGCGGCGATTCCAGCACCGGAAACGGATTTGAGGATACGAAGGGCGCTTCCTTGGGCTACACCAGAGCTTTCACTCCCAGGACCATTAACGAGGTGCGCGTAGGTTTCAACTACGTCCACGTTCGCCGTGGCGTTCCTCCGAATGGAACCTCATTCCCGCCGCCCGAACTTCAGGTTCCCGGCGCACCCAATGACCCGCGCGTGAACGGTCTCACCTTATTTTCCCCGTCGGGCTATCGCCGAGTCGGAGATCCGAGATTTGCTCCCACGATCCTGGCTAGTCAGGAGCGCCAGGTCAACGACGTGCTCACGCTGGTGCGCGGACCGCATACCTTGAAACTCGGTGGAGAAATCCGCTGGAGCCAGTTCAACATTTCCCAGGAAGCAGCTCCGCGCGGGCAGTTCAGCTTCAGTGGCCAATTTACCGGAAGTAGCCTGGCTGACATGCTCGTTGGATTGCCCAGCAGAGCTAACATCTCCACTGTAATCGAGATGGGCAATCGCCAACATGTTCCGGCACTGTTTGCACAAGACGATTGGAAAGTCAGCCGTCGTCTGACTCTGAACCTGGGTCTTCGTTACGACTATTTCTCTCCCATCATCGAGGTCAACAATCGCCAGAGCAACTTCAACTACGCGACGGGAACTCTGATCCAGGCCGCGACGAACGGTGCCTCCCGGGCCCTGGTCAACGCTGACAAGGCAAACCTCGCTCCGCGGATCGGATTCGCCTTCACCCCAACGGCCAACGCTGACACCGTCATTCGAGGCGCCTATGGAATTTTCTTTAGCGGGCAGGAGATTCGAACCGCAGCACCACTCCAATTAGCCTACAACCTGCCCTTCTTTTACGAGCCCAGTTTTATAAACGACCCGGGCAACATTGTGATCACTGTCGCACAGGGCTTCCCTTCACTTGATCCGAACCAGGCGATCAATCCTGGCGTCACGAGCGTAGATCCCGATCTGCATACACCCTATTACCAAAGCTGGAATTTGGCGGTGCAACGTGCATTGCCAGGAGCCATCAGCCTCGAGGTCGCTTATGCAGGCTCAAAAGGCACTCACCTTCAGGTTGTGACAGATCGGAACCAGGTTCCAACGCCAGGACCGGATCCTGTACAGTCGAGCAGGCCCTATCCGCTGCTCGGCCCATTCACTGCCATCCAAAACACGGGCAGTTCGAACTACAATTCGCTCCAAGTCAAGGCCGAAAAGCATCTAAGCCACGGGTTGTATCTTCTCAGCGCCTTCACCTTCAGCAGGGCAATCAACGATCTTCCCGAGATCTGCTGCGCGACGCCTTTCCCCCAGAACAGCTATGACACTGCGGTGGAACGCGGCCCTGCAGACTTCGATCAGCATCTGCGTTGGGTGCTCAGCTTCGACTACGAAATCCCATTTGGGGGAAACCACTCGAATGTCGGCAACCGTGCGCTGAATGCGGTGTTAGGGGGGTGGCACGTCGGTGGCATTTACACGCTGGCGAGCGGTTTTCCGTTTTCTCCATGGATTGGCAGCATCGACCAATCCAATACCGGAGCTCAAGTGCCGATTCGCCCCAATCAGCTCAGGAACGGGAATCTGCCGCGCGATCAGCGGACCGTCGCTCAATGGTTCGACGTAGGCGCGTATGAGCAGCCCGATGAAAATCTATTTTATTTCGGGAATGCCGGACGAAACAGCCTGATCGGTCCAGGACAGAACGTGTTTGATGGTTCACTGCGGAAAGAATTCGCTATCACCGAAAGGCAGCGTCTCGAATTCCGTACGGAATTCTTCAACGCGTTCAACCATCCGAACTTTGCGCAGCCTGACAATTTCATTGACGACGGTCCCGGAGTTGCGGGGCAAATCACGTCCCTCGCCATCCCCATGCGCCAGATTCAGTTTGGTCTGAAATACAGCTTTTGAGCATTGCAACGAGTTGCCTACCAAGAAGGGTCGGGGCAGCCAACTCCGCTGTCCCGGCTGGCATTTGAAGGCTCACATCCTGTAGGTTGAGTTAGTTTTACGGAAAATTGGTCGGGGAGAGAGGATTTGAACCTCCGACCCCCTGGTCCCGAACCAGGTGCTCTACCAGGCTGAGCCACTCCCCGACGTAGAAGGCGCGGGATCCGTTTGGTGGTTGCTGCACAACGGATGCTACCGCTTCCTCGCTCGTCAAGTATAACATTCTCAGGATTTTGGCTGACTGCTGCTGCTAAGATCGCACCACAAGCGGCTTGCCGTTCTGGTTACGCTGGAACCGAAAGCGAAGACGGTCCCGAATTTCCGGAAACCGTCGCTGGTTGGATACAATATCTCAATATTAAATCGATTCAATGGACCTCGCTATCCTAGCCAAGGAGCTCTACACGCCGCTCGACCGCATCGAGCGACCGGTTCTGCTTATTGAGGACGGAGTCATCGCGAGCATCGGAATGCAGTCCGAGCGGGAAGTTCCGAAGAGCCGCCGAGTTCTCGACCTGGAAGAAGCAATCCTTGTTCCCGGCTTCATCGATATGCACATCCATGGCGGCGCAGGACGCGACGTCATGGATAGCGCGCCCGATGCTTTGCCTACCGTTGAGCGCCTCCTCTATGCCCACGGAGTTACCTCCTATTTCCCGACGACGATTACGGCGCCAGTGGATCGGACTTTACAGGCTCTTGATCACCTCGGGCTTGCGATTGAACGAGCCGCTGAAAGTCAGGAGTTGCGCGCGCGGCCGGTGGGTATTCATCTGGAGGGCCCGTTTATCAGCCACGTTCGCCCGGGCGTTCATCCCACGGCAGATTTGCAGAGACCGAGTTTGCCGCTTTTCGAGCAGATGTGGAACGCCTCGCGCGGCACGGTGAAGGTGTTGACCATCGCTCCCGAGTTGCCGGGGGCGCGCGAAGTCATCAGCGAAGCGACCCGCCGTGGCGTATGCGTGAGCATGGGACACTCCGATGCGGATCTGGCGCAGGCACTGGCTGGAGTAGACGCCGGCATAAGCCATGCCACCCATACCTTCAACGCCATGCGGCCGCTGGATCACCGCGATCCTGGCATCATCGGCGAGGTCTTGGTCGACGAACGAATCAGTGCAGAAATCATCGCAGACGGAATTCACGTCGACCCGTTGGTGGTTCGCCTCTTTCTAAGAGCCAAGGGCGCCGATTGCGCGGTTCTGGTCACTGACGCCACGTCGGCCACCGGCATGCCGAACGGCCGTTACCGGTTGGGCTCGCTCGAGGTCGAAGTCAAAGACGGCAAATGCCTGCGCGATGGACGGCTCGCGGGCAGCGTATTGACGATGGACAAAGCTGTGCGGAACATCATCAAGTTCGCCAATTGGGATCTGCAGCACGCCGTACGGCTCGCCACTTTGAATCCGGCTCGCGCAACCGGACTCGCGAACGCAGGGCAGTTGGTCGTCGGCGCACCCGCGGACATCATCGTCTTGAACTCCGCCGGGGACGTTGTGAAGACGTTCGTGCGCGGACAAGCCGCGTAGAAGCTCAAGGAGTGAAAATGGCAGACAAACGCGAGTTCCCTCACCACATGATCAAGGAAATCTTCGAGCAGCCACAGGGGCTGCATGACACCATCGCCCCTCGCATCTCGCTGCCTGAAGGCGTGGTGCAACTGAACGAGGTGCCGATCCGGGGCGAGGAACTTCGCGGATTGAACCGCATCAATATTGTCGCCTCCGGCACCAGTCGCCATGCCGGAATGGTCGGCCAGTACATGATCCAGGACCTCGCCAACATCCCGGTCGACGTGGACTACGCCAGCGAATTCGAGTACCGGAATCCAATGATCGGCCAAAGCGAACTGACGATCGTCATCACTCAGTCCGGAGAGACGGCCGACACGGGAGCGGCGCAGCGCGAAGCGAAGGTACGCGGATCGCGCACCGTGGCGATTTCAAACGTCGCCGGTACGACCATCGCCCGCGAAGCCGACGGCGTCATCTACACGCTGGCAGGACCGGAAATCAGCATCGCCTCGACCAAAGCGTTCACGGCGCAAATGGCTGCCCTATTCCTGTTCGCGCTGCATCTGGGGCAGGCGCGTGAATCGTTAAGTGCTGATCGCCGCGAGTTTTACATTCGCGAATTACTGGACCTACCGGCAAAACTGAAGCGCTTGCTGGAATGCGCTGACCAGTGCGAACAGATCGCTACAGAATTTCACAAGGTGGACGACTTCCTTTTTCTGGGACGCGCCATTCACTATCCCATCGCAATGGATGGAGCGCTGAAGCTCAAGGAGGTTTCCTACGTACATGCGGAGGGCTATCCGACAGGCGAAACCAAGCACGGCCCGAATGCGCTGATCGACGAGAACCTGCCGGTCGTGATCATCGCTACCCGCGATGCCTCGGATCAGGGCTCGATGCTTCGCTACGAAAAAACGGTCAGCAATATTGCCGGATTCAAGAAGCAATCGAGCCGCGTCATTGCGCTGGTTTCTGAAGATGACAAGGAAATCCGGAAAATTGCGGATCACTCCATCACGATTCCGCAAGCGCCTGAACTGCTCTCTCCGATCCTGGAGATTGTGCCTCTGCAGCTGTTCGCTTATTACATGGCAGTGAAAAGGGGTTTGGAC
>DASRDJ010000054.1:0-3245 GCA_035652655.1 Terriglobales bacterium | reverse complement strand
GAGCACCTGCCTGCATCGCTGGCATTTCACTGGCGGTTGTTTTCAAAGTAGTGCGAAGAATGATCAACGCTTGACCAACCGGGTGCTCCTTAATTGCCGACACTCTTTCAGTTGGCGAAGATTTGAGCCTGAGCATAATGGTGTCGTGGCTTTAAGGAAACTAAAAGAGCAGACGCCTTGACCGCCCACTTGTCCGATTTACAATGCCCGAAGATGAACCCCACCCGGTTCCAAGCGAGTGAAGAAGCAGAAGTTCGACCGTGAGGACGCGCGACTCATACTCAGGCTGATGCGGGAAAATAACTTTTCCGCAAGTCTGGGTACCGGATCCGGAGAATCGGGATCTGCGACAACTGCTGTGGCACCGGCGTAAGCGTCAGCCGAGGGCCATCTTGACGAACAGTGGTCGACTAGGCTGCGTTGCGAGAGTCGCCGGAGGGTTCGGCAGCGATGTTCCAGGGGAGAAGTTGGTCGATCTGATTGACCGGGTGCTCGGCGATGCGGGACAGCACGTTTCGCAGATAGCTTTCTGGTTCGATACCGTTCAGCTTGGCGGTTCCGATCAAGCTGTACATGGCTGCGGCGCTTTCCCCGCCACCATCGGAGCCTGCGAATAGGAAGTTCTTTCTGCCCAGCGCAACCACCCGCAACGCACGCTCCGCAGCGTTGTTGTCTATTTCCAGCCGACCATCATCGCAGTAACGCAGCAGAGCTTCCCATCGTCCGAGAGCGTAACGAACAGCCAGCGCCGTATCCGATTTTCTCGATAGCTTGCCCAAGGTCTCTTCGAACCATTGTTTCAGCGATTCCAGTTGTGGGCGACTCCGCGCATTGCGGATTTCGCGCCGTTCTTCCGGCGCTCGTCCGCGGATATCGTTCTCGACGGCATAAAGTCCCGCGATTCGTTCCAGCGCTTCGATGGCCACCGGCGATTGATGTGCTTCCTGCAGATCGTAAAACTTCCTGCGCACATGGGCCCAACAAGCAGCTTCATTAATCTTTCCCGCGGCATAAAGCTGTTCGAACCCCGCGTAACCATCCGCCTGCAACGTCCCTTGGAATGTGCTCAGATGCGCTCGCGGATGCTCTCCTTTGCGATCTGGCGTGTAGCAGAACCACACCGCAGGGGGTAGCTGATCTCCCGCCGACCGATCGTCCCGCACGTAGCTCCACAACCGCCCGGTTTTGGTCTTTCCCAGTCCAGGGGCCAGAACCGGAACCGGGATATCATCCCCATGCAACTTCGTCCCGCTCATCACGTGCCGTCGCAGCACTTCGACCAGCGGCTTCAGTAGCCGGCTACAACCACCCACCCATTCCGCTAGCGTGGAGCGCTCCAGTGGCACTCCCGCGCGCGCATAAATCTCCGATTGACGGTACAGCGGCAGATGATCGCAGTACTTCGAGACCAGCACGTGGGCTAACAGTCCGGGGCCGGCTATTCCGCGCTCGATCGGTCGGCTTGGAGCCATCGCCTGCACGATGCGATCGCAGCGTATGCAAACCAGTTTCTTGCGAACATGTCGGATCACCTTGAAGTGCTCCGGCACGTACTCCAGCATCTCCGAAACGTCCTCTCCCAGCTGCTTCATCGGCCGGCCACAGTTCCGGCAGTCGCTCTCAGGCGGAGAATACGTTCGCACTTCTCGCGGGAGATTCGCCGGCAGCGGCCGTCTGGCGGGACGCGCCACAACGGAGTCTCTCCGAGACTCGCTCCTCTCGCTGTCGTTGGCGCGACTTGCTTCGAGTTCGCCCAGTCGGAGTTCCAGTTGCTCGATCTGTCGGTCCAGTTTTTCCGAAGAGCGTCCATACTGCTCACGCCGCAACTTGCTGATCAGCAGCTTCAGGTGCTCGATCTCCGCATCGCGCCAGAGTAGTTGCTCGTCTTTGGAAAGCAGTGCTTGGTTCTGGCGAAGGATTTCCGCGTGCTGCGCGCGAATCAGCGCTTTCAATGCTTCGGTATCGAGGTGCTCGAGATCGAGAAGGTCCGCGCGCTCGGTCATCGTGGACTGCAGTATGCCCAGCCGCTCTGTTCCACGCAAATAATTTGTTGCTAAATCACACCGCCATCTGCGGTTCGTAGCTGCGAACAGGCCGTCGCCAATCAATCCCCTCGAGCAACATCGAAAGCTGTGCGGGTGTCAGAGCAACTGTTCCACTCGTTGCTTGCGGCCAGATGAATCTTCCTCGCTCCAGTCTCTTCGCGAAAAGACAAAGACCATCGCCAGACCACCACAGCAGCTTGATCAAATCACCGCGTCGTCCGCGAAACACAAACACCTGGCCAGAGAAGGGATTTTCTTGCAGCGTGGTCTGCACCATCCCGCTCAAGCCGGTAAACCCTCGCCGCAGATCGGTCACTCCTGCGGCAATCCAGATGCGCGTTCCTGCTGGCAGCCCGATCATCAGACTAGACACTCAATCACGGTACGCAGCGCCGTCACATCTACGCTTCCCACAATCCGCAGCGTCCCTCTCGAGAGCTTAATTTCCATGGTTCCTGCTTGCGCAATGAAACCGCTCTCGTTCACTGCCTCTCCACGCTGCTCATCCGCGACTCGCACCGGCAGAAAGTTGCTTGTCGTGCCCAGCCGTCCTTCGTGATAGAGCTTCCGCCAGTGGAACACCTGGTTGGCATTCACGTCGTACCGTCGTGCCACTCGCGATACCGAGGCTCCCGGCTCTAGCGTCTCCTCCACAATCGCGCGTCTTTCCGCTTTCGTTCGCCACCGGTGCTTTCTTGCTGGCTCCCCAACTTGCTGTGACTGTGTGAGTGTGTCCACGATTTCCCTTCGTGGACACAAACATCAGCGTCCACACACCCATAATCCTCATTCACATAGTCGGAGTACACATGGTGAGAACCGGACGCTTACTTCAATATCTCGGGCTAGTTAACTCCGGAGAAGCCTTGTTCATATTGGTGCCAAGGAAGCTAGGTCAGCGCGGAAGGGGGCCTGCTCAGCGCACGCTATGGATTGGCAGGTATGGGGCACTAAGGGCGGGCTCTGCTGGCGAGCAACCCGCGACGGCTTACGGCACGTGCCTGCCAGTCCTCCAAAATCACCCGACGCTCGGAACCAACCAAGAATTGCATCGAGAGGCGCATCTCAACGCCCGGTTTACCGGCGGTTTCCCGCCCCTGCATGCACCAAAGTAGTGCAGAGGAAAAAGCAGCTTAAATGATTGAGAGAGCGGAGATGAGCGGTCGGGAACATAGGTAACACATCGTACCGGACACATAG
>DASRDJ010000053.1:0-9826 GCA_035652655.1 Terriglobales bacterium | reverse complement strand
AATTTCTTGATACTCGGGGTGAAAATCGACTCCTATAATGATCATCGTTCGGCTCCTTTTCTCCGAGCCTGTTGGTTGGTTTAAGGCACCACCAACTTTACTTGGACCTAGGAGCCGACATTGTCATGGAATCAATTTCACCAACGGTGCTGATAGTAGCTTGGACCGGCACTGAGGCGCGTGCGCGCCCCCGACGAACTTCGCTTAGCTCTGGTGCAGGAATTTGTAGTCCAGGATTGAGGCTGCCAGCCCGGAGTTGGGTTCCTCGCCGCGTGCTTCCTTGGCGCGGATGACCTTGCCCTGGCAGAGAACGTTGCTGTTCTTCTGGCCGGAAATTTCTTCGGGCATCTCGAAAACCATCTCGACGAGCGCGTTGACAGGCAACTCCGCAGAGCCTTCAAACAGAACGCCCGACTGGCTGATATTCAGGATCGTGCCTTCGGACCACGTGTTGAGATTCTTCACGCGATAGCGCAGCGGCAAGCTGAGCTTTAAACGGCGAGCACGCGGTACCCATGACGGTTTCTTCTCCCGCGTGCGGCGGCGCGTGGCGGGTTCCGCCGTGGTCAGGGGAACGCGTTCCGTCCGGCGCATGGTGGCCCAGTCGTACTTGTATTCGGCCGCGCACAGCAGGCACACCTGGTAATAGTGACCATCGGCTGCTCGCCGGGGCCATGAGAACTCGTGAGAACAACGACCGAGCCTGAGTACATCCATGAGTTTCTGTGGCATGACTTTTAACTGCCGGCGGTAACAGCCCGGACACTCGCTATGATCTAACGACGGGCACCAGTTGAACAGGTTACTTTCGTTCGCGACCTCGGTGCGCATGTGCGTAAGGGCTGTTGCTGCAATGGCTTGGCCTGTGGGTTTCTCGGCCGGACGTGCCCTTGTGTATGATCGCGGCATGGTCGAGGTGAGTGCATTCGTCCTGGCCGGAGGACGGAGCAGGCGGATGGGGACGGACAAGGCCTTCATCGAGTTTCAGGGACGGACGCTACTCGACCGTGCACTTGCTCTGGTTACTGTGATTACTCCGAACGTCTACATTTTGGGAAGCCGGTCCAAGTTTGGAGCGTTCGGCAAGGTGGTGGAGGATGAGTTCGCGGAGCATGGGCCGCTGGGCGGAATTCACGCGGCCTTGCGCAGTTCGACATCAGAGCTGAACGTGATTCTCGCGGTGGACATGGCCTTCGTGCCGGCGCAATTTTTGAATTACCTGGTGAGCGAAGCAGAGAGGGGCGAAGCGCTGGCGACCGTGCCCGAAGCGGCAGGGAACTGGCAACCGTTGTGCGCGGTCTACCGGAAAGAATTCGCTGATCTGGCCGAGCCGGCACTTCGCAGCGGGCGAAATAAGATCGATTCATTGTTCAAGGAAGCGCTGGTGCGTGTCATTAAGCAGGACGAACTCGAGCGAGCAGGTTTCGGCGTGGATTTGTTTGGAAATCTGAATACGCCAGAGGACCTGCGCGCCGCCGCGGAGCTCTGCAAACTCGAGACTGAGAACTGAGAACCGGGGACTGAGAACTAGAAATTAGAATTGCTTTCGAAATGGCCGACGACCAAATCACTCCCTACATCGATTTCCAGCACGTGAGCAAAGCGTTTGGCGACAACCGCGTGCTCGACGACGTGAGCTTCAACGTGCGCGCCGGCGAGACCGTTTGCATTCTTGGCCGAAGCGGAGTGGGCAAGTCGGTTTCACTGCATCACATCATGGGTTTTCTGAAGCCGGATGCGGGGCGCGTGATCGTCGCACACCAGGACATTACCGATTACAACGAAGTGCAACTCGAGGCCATCCGCAAGAAAGTCACGATGGTGTTCCAGAACGGCGCGCTGTTCGACTCGCTGACGGTGGGCGAGAACGTGGCCTTTCCCCTGCGCGAACGCAGAGATCTGACGGAAGATCAGATTTACCAGATCGTCGATGGCCTGCTCGAGATGGTCGGGGTCGGCCACATGCGTGACCTGTTGCCTTCGGATCTGTCGACGGGGATGAAGCGATCGGTGGCCATTGCGCGGGCGCTCTCAGCGCAGCCCGAATGCGTGTTGTATGACGAGCCGACGACCATGGTCGATCCGTTAATGGCGCAGCTGTTGGGAGATCTCATCAAGCGGCTCAAGATTCAGTTGCACCTGACCAGCGTGGTCGTCACGCACGACATGCGTCTGGCGAAGAAGCTCGCGGATCGAATCGTATTTCTGTACGAAGCGAAGGCGATTTTCTTCGGGACCTATGCGGAACTGGAGAAGTGCGGAGAACCGATTGTGCAGGAATTTCTGGAGTTGGATGAGTTGAAGATGGCTTAGTTGGATGGAGCCAGTCTCAGCGGCTAGCGATTTGGGGCGAACAGCGGCCGGTCCGCAATTCGATCCCGCTGATATCAGCAAAGAGGAATTTGAGTTGATCTGGAACGATGCCGTCTCAAGGTCTGGAAAAACCGTGCCCCACTCGAACACGCCGTAACTGTTGCAGAATCCTCATCACACCAATAATCTCCGAATCGGTCCCCGGCAGGGTTTTTGGTGTAACCGGCTGGGTACAACCCTTACCGATGGATCCGCCCGTATGGCCAACCTCAACGTGAGACCGTTGATACCGCGACACGCGCCTGCGTGGAGTCGAAGAGTTCCAGACGCCGCTGAAAAACCCTCAGCAAGATCAGCACTGCCAGTGTCATCACCAGGTTGAAGATGAGTTGCGCCCATGCTACTGCCATGCCGGGTTCGCCCGCGAAGTCCACCACCTTTGCCGCGAACCATCCAAGAAACGGGAGGAAGAGTACGACTCCGAACGTGTTGAAGCAAAGGTTGGCCAATGCTACCTGCTTGGCCGTCTTTTGCATCTTGACACTGGCCACCAGTGCGGTAGCTGTTGTCCCGATGTTCGCGCCGATCACGATGGGAATGGCCGCTGTTGCCGGCAAAATTGCCTGCTGCACGAGAAGGATGCAAACTCCGGTCGTGATACTGCTCGATTGAACGATCCCAGTGGCAACCATTCCCGCCAGCACGCCCATTAACGGTGTGCTCGCTCGACTCAGTACCTCCGCGAATAGCGGACTTTGAGCCAGAGGTTTCAAGGTGTAGCTCACCAAATCAAGGCTGAAGAAGATGAACCCAAAATAGAAAGCAGCTTTGCCCAGCACCTTGAACCGCGTTGGGATTGCGCTCAGCACAGTGCCGAGAACGATGAAGAATGGTCCGATTCCTGTCAACTTCAGCGACACCAGCCATGCCGTGGAAGTTGTTCCGATGTTTGCTCCAAGCAGGACGCCCAGGCTGGAGCGAAACGTTATGGTACCGGCATCCACCAGCGCCACAGTCAGTGCGGTAACCGCACTGCTGGATTGAATGATCGCGCTCGCAACAGCACCCAGCACCACCGCCCGCCAACGACTTTCGGTGAGGCGGCCTAGCCATTTCCGGAGCGTCTCACCGCCAACCGCTTGGATCTCACGACTGAACGCCTCAAGGCCGTACAGGAACAATACGATCGCAGAAATCGCGGCGAATAGAATCCTGAGGTTCGACATACGTCAACTTTGAGGGCACTTGTTTTGCGGCAGTATCGTTCCCCGAGTAGCCCCGGTCGACTGTCAATTGCAACAGTCCAATCAGATTTACGCGCAGCTCCCCTTTGCGCCTACTGCAAAATCGCTTTCAAATCGAAATCATCTTCCGCGAACGGGGGCTTTTGGTGTAGTCGCCTGGTTATGCCTTTGGAGGAGAGACGGTTGGCATACACTGTGTCCGTGGGAATGCCGAGCTCAGCCAAGATGTGCGAAATTAACGGCCCCATATCGTTACTCGCGATCTCGCTCTTAATGCTGGTTGCTGTGCTCACATTTGCAGTCCTAACTGGGTTCGCTCCTTATGGTTCTCCCGCGGAAGTCATCAAGACCTTCTACTCCGCGTGCAACAGCGGCAACTATTCAGTTGCGGAGAGGCTCCTTGTGCCTGAGGCCAATTGGGTGTTGACTCGCCACATCGGCGCCGTTGATGGAGGGCTGCGAGGAATCTGCGATGAGGCAACTAAGCAGGGCCATCTTCAGAAAGTCGAAATTCTCCAACAGGAAGTCCGTGGCGAACTCGCACAGGTGCGCTACATGCTCTACTTTGCGGACGGCAGTGCGCTGGAAGAAAGTCAAGGGCTAGTCGTGGAACGTTGGGTTTGGAAGATCGCACCATAAAGCGACATATCGCGAGAGGTACTGCGACTCACGCCTGTGAACAAGGTGAGGCAGGAGCCAAACAGCCGCAGCCGGTTATTTGGCGAAGAATCCTCATTACACTCAAAACCACCTGCCGAACATCCCCTTTGGGTCAATGAGTTCTATCAAAAGGGATGTCAAGAAAAAAGTTCTGCCTCGACCGGAGGCGAGATGTTTTCTCGAGATCCAGCCCACTGGAATTAGGCTTCCCTGGAGAAGTGTGACTTGTGCCCATTCTGATAAGCGTTCTCTTGACTCATAAAGGCGCTCCTTTTCGGTAGGTGTGGTGTTTCAACGACTCACAACTTACCGCAAAAGTTTTGATATTGCGTGTAATCGCCTGATTACGTCAACAATGCGATAGAATCGCCGCCCGTGAATCTACTCATCGTTGTTTCCGATAGGTTTGAGTTTGAGGACGGGACCCTACGTTTCGCTCCTGCATTGCCCCACGAAATGGCCGAGCAGCTTCATTTGAAACAAGGCGATGAACTGGAATTGAGGCGACCCGGTGGGACGACAGTTAGGACCAGACTCATCTTTCACGCCGAGACTCTCTGTCATTTGTGACAGTTTCCCGGGCAACACCGAGGGCCGACTCTGAATCGCCACCCACCTAAGGGATAAGCAACGGGGCCGGCATGGCTGCCAATCAGGAAAGATTGCTGCTATCGGTTCTTCGGTTCTAATGAGGTGCCTGTGGAGCTTGACGAAAAATGCTGGTCTCTATTCCTTCTATTTATCTTTTGCCCCCCAGCTCTCCCGCAGACCGTTACGTTTGCAGGTGGCGGGAATAATGGCTCTGCCAACATCGCCTGGGCCATGGAGCAGGAGACGGTTGCTCCACTCCAGCTAGCGACAGATGGCCAAGCACCTTCTCCGCCTCCGCAAACGTCAGGTAAGCCTGCACAGAAGCCTTACAGCTGGCACATCGCGATCTACCCGGTGCTGGCCTGGGCCCCCATATTCGGTGCCAGCGTTACACTTCCCCCACTTCCGAGCCAACCTATAGCTACTCCCGGTCCGTCCGGCAGCACATCTAGTTCCTTTAATGGCGCATATTTTGGAGGTGTGCGTTTCGAAAAGGGTAAGTGGTCTGCCGACGCCGAGTTTATGTGGGCAGCTCTCTCCGCCCAACGCAAAAACCCATTCGTCGACGTCAAACTCGATTTCGTTTTCGGGAAGGCGATGGCAGGGCGTGAAATGCTTCCCAACCTTTATGTGGAGGGCGGCGTCCGCCGGTTGGCCTTGGACATTCATGCCACCGTCGAGTCATCAAGCGCGAGCCGCTCCCCCGGTTATTGGGATCCTCTCATTGGTCTCACTTACCGTCGACAGCTTAGCAGGAAGTGGCGGATTCTAATCCACGGCGATGGTGGGGGATTCGGCGTAGGTTCAGACGTGGACGTGACCGCCACAGGCCGCGCCGAGTGGCAGTTTGCTCGTCACTTCGGGATTGCGATGGGGTACGGCGGCATGCATTTTAGCGACAGTGACACTGTCCATGGCAGGACTCTCACCATCAGTCCTACCTTGCACGGGCCGATCTTTGGATTGGGCATCTTCTTCTAGCGCTGAAGCGGGGAGTCCATTTTCATGTGGACGACCAGAAAATGCAGCTGCTTTCTGTGCTCGTTGCGGATGTGCTCATCAAACGCTAATCGGCGTCATTCGGAGCGCACAACCTGCTGCTCTGGCTGTTGAAACATCGCCATCTCTAACAATGTCGGGTGTGTCAAGACGTTTTCAAGCACACTGCGGCATCCGCTCCGAGCCGAGCGCCATTTCGCTCTAGTTGAGATTTGCCTGGCCAACCTTGGCTCGCTGCTAATCGTTGCAGGTCAGGAACTCAGTCCGACCCAACCATCTCTTCGATCGCAACTTCGATCATGATTACTACTTCGAACTCCCCCGGTGCAGGGGAGCGGGATGCCCAATCATTACGGCGGTGATTTACTGCACACCATGGCGATTTCCGGGCTCTCCCGCGTGTCGGTTTGGGCCTGCGGCCCGCTAAATCTCATGAAAATTAGCTCGAGTAAATGCAGAATAGGACAGGCTCGGAGCGACGAGATCGAGTTCGCACTGGAGAAGTTGAGGCTGTCCGCGTGTCTGATCCGGAGCGTGCGTGGTTGAGCAAATAATTGGGCTAATCCAAGACTTCCTCTCGAAGTGGATTGTGCTCTAGTATCTGTCGAACCATGCCCATTAGCTAATTGAAGTCTCGGGACAGAGGCTTCGCACCCTCAGCCGTTCTCACGACATCCAATTGGGCATCCATGAAAAACACCCGCGTAGTCATCACTGGGCACGGCGGCCCGGAAGTACTCAAGCTCATCGAAGAAGATCTCCCCGAACCGGGGGCCGGGCAAGTGCGCTTGAAAGTTCTGGTCACCGGCGTTGCTTTCGCCGATGTCCTCATGCGGTACGGAATGTATCCAGGCGTGCCGCCGATTCCTTTTTCTCCTGGCTATGACGTTGTCGGCGTGGTCGACAAGATCGGTGATGGTGTCACGGAGTTCAAGCCCGGCGACACCGTTGCTGCACTCATCATGTTCGGCGGATACTCGCGTTACCTCTGCGTGCCGGCGGCAGAATTGACGCGCGTGCCCGACGGCGTTGATCCGGCCGAAGCCGTCAGCCTTGTCCTGAACTACACGACCGCGCAGCAGATGATTCATCGCGTCGCGCAATTGCAGGCAGGCCAGACCGTGCTCAATCACGGAGCGGCGGGAGGAGTCGGCACGGCCGTGCTCGAACTGGGCAAACTAGCGGGTTTGAAAATCTTTGGCACGGCCTCGAAGGGCAAACATGACTTGGTCACGGCTCTTGGAGGAATTCCCATCGACTACAAATCCGATGACTTCGTCGCGCGTGTTCTGCAGATGACCGGCGGCGCAGGCGTCGACGCCGTGTTCGATCCAGTGGGCGGCAGCAATTGGTGGCGCTCCTACAAGACGCTGCGCCCGGGGAAAAAAACTCCCGGCGGACAATTGATCGGCTATGGCATGTCATCAGTGGTGGAGAAGGGAAGACCGAGCAAAATCAAAGGCGCGGCCAGCTTTGCCTTGATGGGACTGCTCGGCTTTCTTCCGGATGGCAAGTCCGCGCGCTGGTACTCAGTTACTACCGAGAAGAAGCGAAATCCCCATTGGTTCCGCGAGGATCTCGCGCACCTGCTCGACCTGTTGCGCGACCAGAAAATCCATCCGCAAATCTCCGAACGCCTGCCTCTGCGCGAGGCGCAGCGTGCCCATGAGTTGATCGAGAACGCGCGGGTGACAGGGAAAATCGTCCTGCTTTGTCAGGAATAAGTGTGGGGGGCAGTCCTGCCCGCTGCTGTATCCATATAGCGCGGGTGGCCTCACCCGCGATTTTTCCTCTGTGCGATCGTGTGAGCACTCTCGAGGGGCGAACAACTGTGATAAGGAGCGCTCGCAAAAGGCGAAAGTGTTCCACGCGGAACATATGTGCGATTTGCTAACTCACCTTCACCAGCAGGCAAGTCACGTCGTCATGCTGCGGCGTGTTGCCCACGAACACATCGAGACCAGTCAAGATGCGCTGCATCATGTCCGCAGGTGTCGTCTCGGCGGTACCGGCCACGACCGCGAGCAGTCGTTGCTCGCCGTACTCTTCGTCAGCAGTGTTCACTGCCTCTACCACTCCGTCGGTGAAGATGACGAGCCAGTCGCCGGGCGCGAGCACGACGCTGCCGGACTGGTAGGGTACGTCGGTGCTGATGCCGATCGGAAGTCCACCTGCATCGAGACGTTCGAGCATGCCTGATTTGCGGCACAGCATCGGCTGGTTGTGGCCCGCGTTTATGTAAGTCAGCGTGCGCGTGATCGGATCAAGCTCCGCGAGAAACGCAGTGGTGAAGCGCAGGCCGCCCTGGCTGTTGGTGCACGCGTAACGGTTCACGCTGGCGACCAGATCTGGAAGGGCCGATTGCGTCACCGACAGCGAGCGCAGGCTTGCTTGAAACGTTGCCATCAGCATCGCGGCCGGAATGCTCTTGCCAGCGACGTCGGCCACCGCGAGCAGAACGCGGTCTTGTTCAAGAGTCTGACCCGGTCGGAGGAAGACGTCGTAGTAGTCGCCCGCCACGGTGTTTGCGGGGCGCGTCTGAAATGCGATTTCGATGCCGGGAATTGCCGGTGGATGGTTGGGGAGCAGCCAGTTCTGAATTTCGCGCGCGATTTCCAGGTCGCGCTTCATCACGACGCGGTCACCTACTTCTAGCAACAGAACGAGGAGCAGGATCAGGCCGCCGTACAAACGCAAGTCAAAGCCGAACACATGGTTGCCGGACTGGTCCTGCCAGTTGAACGCGGGATTGAAGATCATCAGGATGAGTGCGACCAGAAGAAGAATGCGCCGGGCTGGCGAGAGCTTCTCGAGTACCGCCCAGAAGAATTGTTGGGCGATGTGCCAAGCGCGCCGCCCAGGACGCTGCGCTTCCTGCAGGCCCTGGAAATCTTTCGAGTAGAGCCGGTAGCTCGTGCGCGCGTCTTTTTCAAACTGCGACCAGAGCTGATTGAGTTCGAGCCCTTCAGAGATGCGCAGCCAGAAGCGGTTCAACTTTTCGCGACGCGTCAGCCGCGGTGCCGGCCGGGCCGCAACCGAGGGTGGTGGGTAGAGGGAACACATGTTGATGAGAACGATTATACGGAGATAGAAGTGGCGAGGTTTCAAAGTTTCAGAGTTTCAAGGTTCAACGGGTCGCGCCGCCGTCTGAGTAGCAGTGCGGCGGTGTCTCACTCGCAGCGAGCGAGGGCGGGCCCCCCCGACTGCCGGCAAGATGCCTGCGCTACGAAATTCGTTGTCCCCGAAACTTTGAAACCTTGCCACACTTCTAACTCATCACTCGCATCACGACGAACGTCATATCGTCGTGTTGTTTGGCGCCCGCCACGAAGGCGTCTGCGGCTGTGAAGACGCGGTTCATGATTTCCTGCGCACCCAGGCTGTCACAGTTTTCGATCGTGTTCATGAGGTGATCTTCTCCCCACTCTTCGTCGGCGCTGTTCATGGCTTCGCTGATGCCGTCGGTGAAGGCGACCAGGATGTCGCCTGCGGCAAGACTGACCGAGCCTTGCTTGTAGGGATAGCTTTCGAGCAGGCCGACGACTGTGCCTCCCACGTCGAGCCTTGTCACCGACCACTTGCCCGTGGCGCAGTGGAAGAGCATGGGCGGGTTGTGCCCGGCATTGACGTAGTCGAACTTGTGGTTGGCAGGGTCGTACTGGCCGTAGAAGAACGTGGCATAACGATTCTCCGACGAGGCCTCGTAGACGAGCCGGTTGATATTGGCGATCGCCGCAGCCAGATTTTCGGGAGCGCGCGTGGCCTCGCCTCGTAGCGATGCCTGCAGGCTGGCCATCATCAACGCGGCCGCGATACCTTTGCCGGACACGTCGCCGATCGCAACGCCGAGATGGCCTTGAGGCAGTGCTAAGAAATCATAATAGTCGCCGCCGACGCCGAGCGCGGGGCGGCAATATCCCGCGTAGTCGAGGCCTTGAATCGGCGGCAGTGTTTGCGGGAATAGACGTTCCTGGACTTCGCGCGCGATTTCGACCTCGCGATTCAGTCGCTCGCGCTGC
>DASRDJ010000052.1:0-4517 GCA_035652655.1 Terriglobales bacterium | reverse complement strand
GATGCCGGCGGCGAGTGCGAACTGCAGGACATGACATTTTCGTACGGCGCCGCGGAATCGAAGTACATGGAACCCAAGAACCACAAAGAGGAGCAACAGTGGTCTCCCGTGGTGTACTTTGACCGGCCGCGCTGCATCCTGTGCTATCGCTGCGTGCGCGTGTGCGGAGAAGGCATGGACGTGTGGGCGCTGGGCGTGCAAAACCGCGGCGTCTCGTCGATCATCGCCCCCAATAAAGAAGATCATCTCGAGTGTGAAGAATGCGGGATGTGCATCGACATCTGCCCTGTAGGCGCGCTGACCTCAGGCGCCTACCGCTACAAGACGCGGCCCTGGGAGATGAAGCATGTAGGCACTATCTGCACGCATTGCGGCGATGGCTGCAAGACGACGTTGGGCGTGCGCCGCTCTGACACCGGCATGGAAATCGTTCGCGGCGACAATCGCGACAAGAGCGGCATCAACAACGACTTCCTCTGCATGAAAGGTCGCTACGCCTTTGACTTCACCGACAACCCGGAGCGCATCCGGCAGCCGCTGATCCGCAAGCACGGGAAACTCACACCTTCTACCTGGGAAGAAGCCTTTGAGCTGATCGGCAAGCGCTTTGCAGAAGTGCGAGATCGCGATAGCGGACAGGCTATCGGGGTAGTCGGTTCGAGCCGTACGACGAACGAAGAAAGTTACCTGCTCTCGAAGTTTGCCCGTGTCGTGTTGCAAACCAACAACATCGATCACCATCGCACCGCCGACCTCCCTGCTTTCGCAGCGGCCCTGAGCGGCAAACCCGAGGCGACTGCCACCATGCGCGAGGTTTACGACGCGCCGGCGATTCTCGTGATCGGGAACAATCCGACCGAGCAGCATCCGCTGCTGGCCTGGCAGATCCGCAACAACGTCCGCTTGCACCGTTCGCGCCTCTACCTCATCAACTCGCGGGCAATCAAGTTGGGTCGGCAGGCGGCAGGATTCACACAGGTCGCGCCAGGCTCCGAAGGAAAAGTTGCGGCGTTCCTCGCCGGAGGCGATGCAGCCGCCGAGTCGATCGCGAGCGAGAAGACCAACCGCGAGGCGTGGGTCGCACTGCGCGACAAGCTGCGCGGCGAGCAGAATCTGATCATCATCTTTGGCTCCGAGATTCGCGGCAACGACGTGGCCGCCCTAGTGAAGTTCGGCTCGGCGATCCCGGGAGCGAAGTTTGTCTGCCTCGCGGACTACGCCAACTCGCGAGGTGCGGCCGACATGGGCCTCTATCCAGATCTGCTGCCTGGCTATCATGGCGTCGCCAATAAGACCAACTTCCACGACGAGTGGGGTAGCGTGCCCACCGCACCGGGGTTGACCTTGCCGGAAATGATGGAGAGCGCCAAGGACGGGAAACTGAAAGCGCTGTACGTCGTGGGCGCGAATCCCGTAGGCCGTCTGTCGATCGATCCCTTCGCGTTTTCAAAGACATTCGTGGTCGTGCAGGAAATGTTCCTGACCGAGACGGCGTTTATGGCCGACATTGTTTTGCCAGCGGCCAATGCTTACGAAAAGTCGGGCACCTTCACGAACACTTGCGGCGATCTGCAATTGGTCAAGAAAGCCGGAGAGGTCACGGGCACGAAAAGCGATTTCGAAATGATCGTGCGCATCGCCGACGCCATGGGCTTCAACATTCGCAAGCTGGTACCGTTCGGCGCGGGCGAGCAGACCGACATGGGACAGTCGCGCGGCGCGCAATCGGGCGAGGCCGACCGGCACGCGGTGTGGCTTGAGGCGCACGGGTTGGAGCCCAAGATGAGCCCGTTTGAGCTGACGGCGATTCTCGACGAGATTCAACGCCTGGTGCCGGGGTACGATGTCTCGCGCATCAATCTACTGGCGGGCAACGATCAGCACACGACATTGTCGAACAGCGGGCCGGGCGCAGTTCACAAGCCGGAATTGATCCAGCCGGCGAACGACAATCTGTTCAGTTCAGGAACGCTCGGCCGGTATTCGAAGGCGCTCAACTCGGTCATCGAAAATCATCAGGCAGAGCCGTCGGAAGTCGCGGCGGACTAGGCCGTTCACACAAACGCAGTCCCAGGTTGTTCGTTCTTAACGGTCTCACGAACAAGGAAAAGCATTGTCCAGTCTCCAGGTGTTCATCCTCGCGTCCGTCATCAAGATCGTGCTGGTGATCTTAATACTGCTGACGGCGGTCGCGTACACGGTATGGCTCGAGCGCAAAGTCGTGGGCCACATGCAGAATCGCTGGGGCCCCTCGCGTGTCGGACCATTCGGACTATTGCAGCCCCTGGCGGACGGCATCAAGTTTTTGGTGAAAGAAGATCTGACTCCTCCGCACGTGTATAAGCCGTTGTTCATTGCGGCGCCGATGATTGCAGTGATCTGCGCGCTGACTTCGATTTCGGTAATTCCGTTTGGCACCGCGATCACGGTGAGGGGCTACTCGATTCCGCTGCAGATCACCGATCTGAACGTTGGCCTGCTGCTGATTTTGGGAATAACTTCAGTAGGCGTGTACGGCGTGGCGCTCGCCGGGTGGTCGTCGAACAGCAAGTATTCCCTGCTGGGCGGTCTACGCGCGAGCGCGCAGATGGTCAGCTATGAAATTTGCCTGGGATTGTCGCTGGTAGGCGTGCTGATTGTTTCTGGCAGCTTCAGTCTGCGGGAGATTGTCGAGTCGCAGAGCGGGCACTTCTGGGGATTCATTCCCAAGTGGAATATCTTCTACGGCTGCCAGTTCGTCGCGTTCTTCGTTTACCTGATGGCGGCGTACGCGGAGACGAATCGAATTCCGTTCGACCTGCCGGAAGCCGAGACTGAACTGGTCGCGGGGTATCACACCGAGTACAGCGCGATGAAGTTCGCCATGTTCTTCATGGCGGAGTACGCGAACATGATCACGGTAGCGTGCCTGGCCACTCTGCTGTTTCTGGGCGGGTGGAGTGGACCGGTGTTCGGGCCTCCGTTGCTGCAGGTAATTTTGCCGACATTCTGGTTCGTCGCCAAGATTTTCGTATTTCTCTTTATCTATATCTGGGTGCGCGGGACGTTGCCGCGCTTCCGGTATGACCAACTGATGGCGTTTGGCTGGAAGTTTTTGTTCCCGCTGGCGATTGCGAATCTAGTGATCACGGCTCTGGTGGTGGCGTACCGGTCGTGAGGCGGGCGATGTCAGATTTTTGATTTTTAGATTTTCGTTTTTCAGGGTTAGACAGTCGACGATGCTGCACTTAGTTCTATTTCTTGTTTTCGCGGCGATCTGCGTGGCAGGCGCGGTGAACCTGCTGGTGCAGAAGCATCCCATCAGCAGCGCACTGTCGTTGGTGGTGGTGATGGCTTCGCTCGCAGTCGAGTACCTGCTGCTGGGCGCGGAGTTCGTCGCGGCAGTGCAGGTGATCGTGTACGCCGGCGCGGTCATGGTGTTGTTCGTGTTCGTGATCATGCTGCTGAACGCGGGCGAGGAAGAAACGACCAAGGGTAGTCGGGTGGCACTGGTGTTGGGAGTACCTGGCGCGCTGGCCGGTGGACTTCTGGTGGCGTGGGTTTTGATCCGTCACTCCGGTGACAAGGCAGTCAGTTTGGGCGCGCTCCCCGGATATCCGAAGACGATCGGCTGGCTGCTGTTTCACGAATTCCTGCTGCCATTCGAAGTGACATCGATCCTGATCCTGATCGCAATTCTGGGTGCGGTGTTTCTGGCGGCGAAGCCCGAGACGCCTCCTGCGCCTACCGGGAGGAAGGGCTGATGGTCCCCATCTCCTATTATCTGATTCTGAGCGGAATTCTTTTTGCGTGCGGCGTAATCGGTTTTCTGATCAAGCGCAACATCATCACCATCTTCATGTCGATTGAGTTGATGCTCAACGGTGTAAACCTGTCGTTCGTCGCCTTCGCCGCGCAGTGGGGACACTTGAGCGGCCAGATTTTTGTGTTCTTCGTGATGGTAGTCGCGGCAGCGGAGACGGCTGTGGGACTGGCCATCATCATCGCCGTGTTCCGCACGCGCGAGACCTTGAACGTCGACCAGGTAAACCTGCTGAAACTATGACGCCTTCTCTGCATTTATGGCTGATTCCGGCGCTGCCGCTGCTGGGCGCCGCGATCAACGGATTTTTCGGACGCCGGTTCTCGCGCCAGGCGGTATCGGGCGTCGCCCTGACGTTCGCGGGCGCGGCGTTCCTGATGGCGTTGTACGTGGCGGCGCGCTTCTCTTCGCTTGAGTTGCCGTACACCGAGTTCCTGGCCCACTGGATTCGCTCCGGCAGCGGGCCGCACATATTCGTCGCGGAGTTCGAGTTCTATCTCGACCAGCTCACGCTGGTGATGCTGCTGGTCGTGACCGGCGTCGGATTCCTGATTCACATCTATTCGGTGGGTTACATGTGGGAGGAGGGCGGCTTCTACCGCTTCTTCGCCTATCTGAACCTGTTCATGTTCTTCATGCTCACGCTGGTGCTGGCGGGCAACTACCTGCAGATGTTTATCGGGTGGGAAGGCGTGGGGCTAGCGTCGTATCTGCT
>DASRDJ010000051.1:0-11856 GCA_035652655.1 Terriglobales bacterium | reverse complement strand
TGGATTTCCGTAGATGGTTATGGAATAGCCAGGAACTCTTGCCAAAGGAGGCCAGAGTGAAACACTTCTTGCGTGTGTGTTCTGTTCTCGGGTTGCTCGTCGTGGTTTCAACTGTGATGTGGGGGCAAAGTACGGGCGGGGCGATACAAGGAACGGTTGTCGATCCCAGTGGAGCAGTACTTTCGGGAGCAGCCGTGACCGCCAGGAACATGGGGACTGGTGCTACCTCCACGGCCACGACCACGAGCGCCGGAGTGTATGCACTGCCCAATCTTCCTCCCGGCTCTTACGCAGTAACGGCTCAAGCGACTGGCATGAAGAAGTATGTGCAAGAGGGCATTACAGTGTCGACGAACAGCACCGTCGGGCTGGATTTGCAACTGCAACTGGGGTCAGCCACAGAGACGGTAACCGTCACCTCCGACGCCACTCAATTGGAAACCGAGACTTCAGATGTAGGATCGACTGTACAGAACACTCTGATCAGGAACCTTCCGCTGGAGGTTTCGGGGACGATCCGGAACCCAGTGCAGTTCATCACGCTCATACCCGGTTTCGTCGGCAACGTAGGCAATGACCCGGGTAGCAACTCAACCGACGATTTCAAGGTAAATGGCGGTCAGATGGGCGCCACGGATGTACTTGTAGACGGCGTCTCGATTTCCCTCGTCTCGCCTAACACTCAATGGAATAAAGGTGTGTCTTCTGACGGTGTGCAGGAATTCAAGGTGCTGCAGAGCAACTTTTCGCCGGAGTTTGGTGAGTCCGGAGATGGCATCGTGAATTTAACGATGAAGTCCGGCACCAATGATTTGCACGGCTCCGCTTATGATTACCTGCGCAACCGTGCTTTGGATGCTAGTGCGTGGACGCTCAACACACAGAACGCCTATAATCGCGCCACTGGCGCACCGCTTCAACCCAAGCCTCCCGATACTCAAAACGACTTCGGATTTACGGTTGGCGGTCCTGTTTATCTCCCGCACATCTATAACGGCAAAGGCAAAACGTTTTTCTTTTTCGACTACGAGGGATTCCGATTTCATACTGGAAGCTCTGGTCCAACCAGCTACATCCCGGAAACATTTCGTAACGGCGACTTCTCAGCCCTTTGTGTGGCGAGCGAGGGAGAGACATTTACGGGCGGAGTTTGTAGCAACCCGGGTCATCAACTTTACGATCCGACTACTCATGCCGCCATTCCTAACAATGTCTTAAGCAACGACCCGAATTACACTCCCAGTACGGTTATGACCAACGTGTTTGCGCTGCTGCCTCCCACCAATGGGGGGTTGACCAATAACGTTTTCGACCAGTCGATTTCCAGGACGACCGCGAATTTGTGGGACCTCAAGATCGACCAGACCATCTCCAGCAAGCAGGGATTCTCTTTTGGTTTCGATTACGCTAATACTAAAACTGGCGGGACGTCGATACTGGGGCCCTTCCTCGGGTCGCAAACACCGCAAGACACGCGGTATGTCCGCTTCAACCACAATTATGTCTTCACTCCAAACGTGGTAAACCAATTTCTTGCGGGATTCAGTCGCCGGTTTCGAACGGAGGCATCCAACGGTTTAGGTGAGGGATGGCCGGAAAAACTGGGGCTGACTGGCGTTTCGAACGACACATTTCCCTGCATCAAGTTTATCGGAACCGACTATCAGGACAGGCTGAACAACTGCGGCAATTCGCAGTTCGCCGACAATGTGTACCAGGCAAACGATTCTGTGTCGTGGGTTCGCGGCAAGCATTCTTTCAAATTCGGCGGTGGACTTCGCCTCCTGCAATTCAACACACGCCGGCACACGCAATCTTCCGGCGAGTTCCATTTTCAATCGGACGAAACCAGCTTGAACGGTACCGGCGGCTATGCCGTCGCCAGCGCCCTATTCGGCCTGGTCAACAACGGAACGTTGAATTACGGTCACACCATCGGCATACGCTACAAGAGCTTCAATTTCTTCGCCCAGGATACCTACAAGGTCACCTCGCGCCTCACCTTGAATTACGGTTTGCGGTACGACTTGGACCTGCCTGCCCGGGAATCACAGGACCGATTTTCAGAGGTTGATCCTACCCTTCCCAATCCTGGCGCAGGAAACATTCTCGGCGCCTACACCTACTATGGCAGCGGCACAGGCCGCAATGGCAAAACCCGCCTCCAGGACACTTTCAAGAAAGGCTTTGGTCCCCGAGTGGGCTTCGCTTACAGCATCAATGACAAAACCGTCCTGCGCGGCGGATACGGCATTTTTTACCAACCCTTGAAGGAGGGCTCGTTTGCGGACCAGGACGCTTTAGGCTTTTTCAACATTGAAAACCTGAGCGTCGGCAACGGAGCGCCTTTCCAGATCGATAATGGATTTCCTCACATCCTGCCGCCGTCGGGTCCGTTTACGCCTGAGGGGCAAAATGGGAATGGGGGCGTGATCCTGATACCTCGAAACAGCGGGCGGCCCGGCGATATTCAATCCTGGAATCTGGACATTCAGCGGCAGATCACAAAGAACTTGCAGGTCAGCGTCGCGTATGTGGGTTCAAAAGGAACTCATCTGCCGGCGCTGAACATTATTCCAAATCAGGTCAACCCGACACAGTTGGCGTTGGGAAGTGAACTGACAATGGATTCGAACTGCCTGGCGGCGGCTACCTGCCCGAACGCTATCGCTGCCGGTGTACATCTGCCTTACGCAAGTTTCACGGGACCTCTTAATCAAGCCCTGCGGCCCTTCCCGCAGTATGGCGATTTCAACCAGGAAGACAATTCCTTTACGCCCGATCGTACCGGGAACTCAACCTACCATGCCATGCAGGCGCAGTTGAACAAGCGCTTCGCGCAAGGACTGAATTTCCTGGTGTCTTACACCGTGTCGAAGAACATTACCGACGCGGATTCGCAGGGGCCAGGGGTTGCCGGTTTCATGGGGGCCAACGCCTGGATTGGACAGAACTCCTATGACCGCCGGGCGGAGAAAGCAGTAAGCGAACTCGATACACCCCAGCGCCTGGTTATGAGCTTCTTCTATGAACTCCCGATGGGGCGCGGTAAACGAGTGTTGAATACGAATGGCTGGGCAAATCGCGTCGTCGGAGGCTGGTACACTTCCGGAGTATTGCACTATCAATCCGGCATCCCGACGGCCGTCTATTCTAGTTGCAGCGGTACGGCCGGTGATGTTTTATTCGCCGGGTGTCACTTCACTGGCAGCGCACGGGTCAATGTGATTCCCGGGGTAACTCAGAGGAATGGCCGGGACCTGAATCCATTCACTACTCCTTTCTTCAACCCGGCTGCGTTTTCTGCTCCGGATCCCTTGACCTTTGGCAATGAGCCTCGCACTCTTGGTAGTGCTCGGACTTTCGGCGACCGCGGCGAGGACATCACGTTCGGAAAGAAAACGAACATCATTGGTGAGCGCATGGTGATCGATTTTCGAGCAGAATTTTTCAACATTTTCAATCGCCATATTCTGCAGCAGCCTGGAGGACCCGGCGGCTTCGGCCCGCAATTGAATTCGCCATTTACCCTACCTGACCCCAACAACTCTAGTTGTCCTGGTCCGTTTGCTTGTGGCTTTGGTTCGATCAGCAGTGCAAGCGGACCACGCACCATTCAGTTCGGACTGAAAATCGAGTATTAAGACGGCACGCCCTGCTGAGCACGACGGCGCGGCAGGGCTTTCGTCCGCGCCATCCCCTAATAGCCACATGAGGCTTATTCATCGACGTGGCTTCATGAAATCGCTCATCGCGACAGCCGTAGGAACTTCCCCGCTCTGCGCGAGGTCGTCCCAAGCGGCTGCACTGTTAGCAACTGACAAGGAGTCGGCTTCCGCATCAGATAGTCTTCAGAATGGAGATCAGCGACTGCAGGTGTCGTTGGGTAGAGGTTCGTTGACATTTCAAAATTTTGTGCGTGTCGTGAACGAATGGCACCCCGCCACGCTGCTACAGAATCCGCTTGTGACTGGCCCCTCATTTCCGTTAACAGCATCGAGAGCCTCCAGGACAGCAGCCGCTCTGGCCTACGAAGGCTCTGGCATCGCGGAAGGTCTGGATGGCAAGTCCCTCAGGTACAACTGGAGCGCAGAGATTTCCGCGTTCGGAGATGTAGCGTTTCCGTGGTTTCGATTCCGCACCACGATCAACCTGCCTCGCCCGGTCCGCCTTCAACAAGGAGCTCAGGTTGAGCCTCAGATCATCCTCTGGTTGTCTTCCAACTCGACACTCATGGAAGGGCAGTCTGGAAGTTGGAGGCGTGTTCTGCTGCAGCAGCCCACGCGGAATTCATTGGGCGCATGGGGAAACGATTTACCCGCCCTCTATCTGCTCGATCAGAACGTCGGCATCGAAACTCTGATGTATTTCGATGTCGGCGATATGGAGTGGATGTCGATTGAAAACATCCCACGCTTCCTGTCTTATCGATGTTCGAGCGTGTCTCGACTGAACCGGGACGGGACCCAGCGTCTTGGCGTCGGTCTCCTCTCTGATGAAGCGACGGGCAATGTGCTTCCCGCCGGTGAAGTTAGATTCACGTACTGGCTGCTGCAGCGTCCATGCACTGAACTGCTGACGGAGCAACAGGCGGTCGCCCGCTGGATGCAAGCGCTGCTTCCTCTTTTCGACGAAAAGCTTGTTTGGCCCCCCTGCGCGAGCACTTGGAGCGATTTTGCAGCCGGGACTATCAAGGAGCTCCAGCGAAAAGCACAAACGCAAGTCGAGGTCGACGGGCACGCCGGCCTTCGCGCCTACGTGACGGAAAGCTCACAATTATGGAAACAGCCGGCTAACAACTTCGAGCTGATGTCGGTGGCCGACGTCCTGTGGCCTTCCCTCCTCTATTTACGTCTTCATCCGTCGCCTGATCTACAGCATCAATGTGACGACCTGATTGCCGACCTCCCTGGTTTTTATCATGCGGACACTCACAGCATCAGTAACGATTTTGTGCGCGTTTCGAATGAGAGGGCGGACTCGTGGTATCCGTTTGAGAACGGACTCGTCAAATATCCGATGCTGGGAAGCCTTGCGGGGTCGAAACAGATCATCGCCAATTTTCTCGATGCCTTTCAGACCGCAGAACGAATGGCGCACGAATACGATTATCTGTTTCCAATCTATTACGAGGTCTCGACGCTTCGCGCCCAGGGTGCGGGAACAAACTACGCTATCGGCGGCCTTTATGCATGGGCAGCTTTGATTGCCAACCGTTTGACTGGAGATGCTCGCTATCGCGACGAGGCGCGAAAGGCAATCCACGCTCTGTGCACGGTACCGTCGGAACGACTCTTTCACGAGCCCCAGGAACTTGCTTACGGCGCACTGGCCGCAGCCGACCTGGGCATGCGCGAGGAGGCAGAATACCTGCTTTACGAACAACTGCGCATGTTCTACTGGTACTCCGACCCGAGCCAGAAAACGCATGACATCCGCGGCATGGTGCAAGCCGCAGCTTCCATCCTGTATCCCGCCTTCAAGGAGAACATTGAGGCCATTCTGCCCTGGACTGGAATCATGAAACGGGGAATTGTCTTTGCGGGTCTGTTGCGATTCATGGACCAGCAACGGCGCAGCAACTTCTTTTTCTTCGACAAGTGCTCCGCAGATCGCCAGAACGCCGAGATGGGGTTCATCCCTTTCGAGAATCTCGGGACCCTGGAACTAGGCGGACAAACGGGTAACGTCGGAAAAGAAATCTATGGAGCCGGTGAATGTATCTGGATGTATCTGATGTTTGAGGCTCTCGGGCGCGTCACTGACCGTGAACTAATGCTGGTGAATCTCGATCTGCTCGATGTTCTCGATGCAGAGAAATTTCCGCCGCACCAGCTCAACTTCCTGCTTTACAACCCGACCACGGAAACGCGTGCAGCATCGATCGCAATTCCGACAGCGCAAGGCGCTAAGGTGCGAATCACTGAGCAGGGAAATGCTGTCGCGGAAACGTTGAATGTTCCCGGACGCGCGCTATTACGCCTGGTTGCCGAGTTCTGAGGCTGCGCGCTTGTTCTCTGGCGGCGACACAACTGGGAGCTCACAGGTAGCATGGAAAGAAGGCATCAACCTCAATGACCAGCCTGATAGTTCGCACGCGCATGCGCGTTCTGTCTTTACTAATTCTTGTGATCGTCGCAGCCGCTACCACCACACCGTTCAAAGTACCGTTCGGAACCTGGGATCGGCTGTCGAACACTCCTATCATTTCTCCCAAAGGGCATGGATTTGAATCAGCGGGAACATTCAATCCTGCCGTAATCAAGTACGACGGAAAGTTTGTGATGCTTTATCGGGCCCAAGATCAGAAAGGCAAATCGTCGCTTGGTTACGCTACTAGTACCGATGGCGTTCATTTCGTCCAGCGAACTGAACCTGTGATGGTCGCTGAAGCGCCGTACGAGACTGACGGCGGCGTAGAAGATCCTCGCCTGGTGAAGATCGGCGATACGTTTTATTTGACCTACACGGGATACAACAAACTGGGTGGCAGCGGAATCCATGCCAACGGTCCGCTCCACGGAGATGCCCAGCTGTGTCTGGCAACGTCCTCGGATCTCATTCATTGGAAGCGGAAGGGCGTCATCATGCCTGCCTACAAAGGGAAGTGGAATATCGGATGGACTAAATCGGGTGCGATCGTCCCGGAGAAGATCCACGGCAAGTATTGGATGTACTACCTTGGCGACGCGGCTGACCGGGAAACACAGATGTCGATCGCCTCTTCGGAAGATTTGCTCCACTGGACGGACGCGCTGGACCACCCGGTTTTGTCCAGCCGGTCGAACAAGTTCGATTCCCACGTCGTAGAACCTGGACCGCCTCCCTTAATAACAGAAGATGGCATTTTTCTCGTTTATAACGGGGCCGACGACAAGAACGTGTATCGTACCGGATGGGTCTTGTTCGACAAGAACGATCCCACGAAGGTCGTGGGGCGCGCACAGGAACCAGTCTTCGAGCCGGCGCACGATTGGGAAAAAGTGGGCCAGGTTCCCAACGTTGTATTTGTGGAAGGCATGGCTCGCGACGGTGACCGCTGGCTTTTCTATTATGGCGGCGCCGATAAATACGTGGGTGTAGCGTCCGCACCAGTTCGCCAGTGATATAAGGATCATCTGCTTGACATTCCTGGCTCGTGGTTTCTCTTCGGATTGAAACCGTGCTTGTCGAACTTTTCGCGAGCCAAGATGACTTCGACGTTTGTAGTTTCCCAACTGCGTAGCACTTCCTATGCGGATTTCACGTCGCCAATTCATCGCAACGACAGCTGCTGCCAGCCTCGCCAGGATGGTCGAAGGCCATGATTCAAGTTTTCGTGCGCAAGTTCGTTCCTCCAACCAAGATCTGACCTTAGCGCCGGCTGGAAATGCGCAACAGGGCTACGGGTCCGTTATTCACTTCAGGGGAAAGCCGATTGCCCGGCACAATGACGGTGGAGAATTCTCTGCGGTTTTCCAAAATGCCGATCGCAGTCTGCAAGATCAAATAAGGAACTGGCGGGCAGATTCCTGCGAAGGCGCAGCTGATCAATTGCTCCTTAAGGGCAAGTGCAAGCTCCCCAACCTCAATGCGACTGTTCTTGTGGAAGTGCAGTATCAAGCTGTTGCACCGCAGATCATCCGCAAGCGGATCCGTCTCCATCAAATTGATGTATACGATTTGCTCTTTCAAGTGAGTAATTCTCTCGAGCCGTTCGAAGCACCTGCATCGTTCTGGAGCTTCGATCAAGCCAACTGCAAAGGGGGAGCGTTGCGCGAGTACTTCCCCGCGGCTGGATTTCGAACGAACGCAGGAATCACCGTCGGCTTGCTCACCGATTCCGGTTATCGCAATCAATGGAGCCGGGTCATTCGCAGGGACGCGAAACCTGCAAAGCCAGCACCGCACCACGTTCCTGACGCCCACCTCTATGACGTGTGCCGCGAAGGCGATCGCGCCCAGCATCGTTTCTTCGTGAAGCAAACCTTTGGTGAAGTGCTCGTGCGAGATGCAGATAGGAACTCAAGCTCTCTGATCGCGTTGCCTCCTGCCGCAGCCTGGCACAGGCTGGGCGACTCGCATTTGCAAGAAGAAAACGGAACCATAAGCTTGTCAGTCCGCGGACCCAATGGCAGCGCAATCATTCCTTTTGACGCAAAAGATGCTGAACTCTATTCCTTGCGCTTAAAGTACCGCTCGCCTCAGGCTTTCTCTGTGCAATTCTGGGACGTCGACCAGCAGCTTGCCCCGCTCGGAAACATAACGCTCTACAACGATCGGATTCCTGCATCATCAGAATGGTCGGAGTTTCAGACTGAGGTGTACTTTCCGTCGTTACTAGGGCAAGGTGGCGCTATATCCATTTCAAATGCGGAATCCGACCAGGGTATTAATCCGCAATCTTCGGGAGATCCGCTAAGAATTGAGCTGAGAGAACTGGAACTTCACCGTTTGGCGACGCGCTTGGAACCCTATCACCGCCTGGCAATGGATCGTCCGAATGAAAAGACGTCGTTCATTTTTGTCGACGAGCACGTTCCCGACACGCTTCGCGGGTACCGGTCTGCCAGCCAGCAGTATCTTGCGGACGGTCTCGGCTTCCGCGGAGGCGACACGGAGAAGGCCATTTACTCTGATCTGATGATGCTCTGCTGGTCAGCCAGTCCCCAGAATCCTGAACCGATGGTGGCACCCAGCATCTGGTACTCAGCCGCTGGCGAAATGTACATGCGTGACAGTTTCTACAGCCTGAACGGAATCCACAATCGTGAGTTGAACGAACAAGTCTTCAATGCGTGGGCCAAGAATCAAGGCGAAGACGGAGCAATCAATACGCTGATTGAGCCTTTTAGGGCGAATCTGGAGCGCAAGTCAAACGATTCCACCCCGCTATGGCTCATGTGGGCGCTACAGAATCGCGCGCGCTTTGGGACAACTTTGCCCATGGCGAAGATTCGCAAGGCCGCTGAATATTGCTTGCGAACCTACGATCGCCAGCATGACGGTACATGCTGGGCTCAATTCGTGATGGGGCAACTCGATGTGATCGACTATCCGGAAGGCACTACGGATATCTGCGAGAACCAAGGAATGCTGGCAGTCACGCTACGAGTGATCAAAGAGCTGAAAATCCCCGGCGTGAGTGAGCAGATTTCCGATGCTTACATCGAGCAAGCAGAAAACATTTACCGATCTCACTACGATCCCGCGCTGGGATTTTTCCTGCCTGCTCGTAACATTAAGGACGCGATCGGGTTTGGCGAAATATTTCCCGAGTTCCTGTCACTGTGGCTGTTCGGACGCAAAATCCTCAGCGATGAGATGTTGATCCATCACCTGGAGCGCATTCCTGTGCTCCTGCCTCATGGGGATTCTCCGCATCCCGCCTCCGGCGGCACAGTGCGTCCGATCTTTATCGGCTTGATACCGGAAGGCAAAGGCTGGGGTTACTTCACGGAACGGTGGCATCCGATGATCAGCAAAGAGCACGGTGCGAATTACGCTAATCACAACATGGACGGCATCTACTACAACGGTGGGAGTTGGATGCGACTTGAGACCTGTGGGTACGTCGCCGGAAAACTCCACGGATGGACGAAAGCCGACCACGCGATCCAAAATCGACTCTGGGCGGAAACAAAAATCTCTCCTGAGTTCCCCACCAGCCAGGAATATCTTGCGACCAGCCTGAAACGTCCGTTCTTCGGCTACCACCGCGTGTTTGCGTGGAACGCTTTTGTTTTGGGGGCACTGGAAATGGTGGGATTGCGTGCACCTGAGATGGATCCCGACCACGCCGCCCAATCCGAACCATTTACCTTTTAATTCTCTACTTGATGATCGTGAGCCTGGGACTTGCTGGCTATGTGGTTAGTGTCCTCTGAGTGTCCTGACTGTCCAAGGAGCTAACGGAGTCTTCCGTCGGCAACGCGCAAATCAGCTCTTGCAGCCCAAAACCTCTCAATTGGTGTAATCGCGATTTTGCAACGTATGTAGCCAATTCAAGAAGGGCTTATTTCCGCGCGCGGCTGGGACCTTGAGACTCGATCACTGCTCGCCCTTTTCAGCTGCGTGCATTCCCGACAAGCAATTCTCGATGTCTCGGGCGAGTGGGACGCTGTCGTGGAGGGGGGTGTTGGCGCGCGCCGAGTTGGCACATGCCATGAAGACGTTCGCCGCGATCCTCTGTGCCGTGACTTCCCTTCTTCCTATCAGACGACCTGACTGAAATACGACAGCAAGTACTGCGATAGCTATAAGAGCTTTCCCTACTGTTCCCATGTGAGCCTCACTTCGATTCGAGCACTTTGATCTGGTTCAGCGCTTGTTCGTGAAGGCATAGCGGCAATTATGTGCTCTCATTTTAGCTTTTGCACAAGCTTTCGCCGTTGGTTCGGCGGAAACCGGGGTCAATGAGTGTAATGGCGATGTTGCGCTAACTATCCTGAGAGCGTCGTTTCCCCCAAGGCAACTATTTCTGATAGTTGTTCTCTGCCTTCCTTGCCCTCGGTTGCGGTTGACAAGGTCGTCCAGCCACGCTATACCTCACTTCATGCGTGTGGTTGAACTCAGATTCCTGCTGGCACTAATTCTGGTGCTTTTGGGAGCGACGTTCATTTTCGGCCTCAATCTTGAGGATGATGCCGACACGATGACCTTGCAGGGGGGGACGCAACCTCTGCCTCCGAACCTCGAGGAAAAAACTCTCACTTCTGAAGGGCTACCATCTTCGCCTCTACACCCGTCACGCAGAGATTCAGAGGTTGCGCCGCGCTCGTGTGCGGCGGTGATTGACCTCGGCTGCGTCCTTCGCTGCTAAACCCGTTGCCTTAGTTCTCCGCGTTCAGCTTGGGAAATTCCACTTGATACAGCTCCCTTTCGAGCGAGCTGCGAATTTCAGTTCCGAACAAACCAGGCGGGAATACCCCTGTTGGAGGATGTTGCAATGGAAGAAATCAACAAGAAAGCGCGTTGGGCAGAACTATACCGAATGGCGTTGTTTGAGGAGGATCGCAACAAATTGCCTCTGTTACTGGAACAGGCACACCAGGCCGTCCAGCAAAGAATCCTCGAATTGTGGTATTCGCCCACCCGTGGCCAGAACGTCTCCCACAAGGAGCGCAGCGAACTTCATACCGCGGCCTATTATCTCGATCTCCTGAGGTCTCTTGAATCCAGAAAGACCTTCGGGGAAGACCAGATTGTGACAAACAAGACCACTGCCGCCCGGCTGTGGACTTCAGAAACGTAGAGGACAACTAATTCAAACTCAAGGATATCAACGGAGGAGGTGGTTATGGAGGTTGCAGCCGATCGCGGAGGATGATTGAGTAATCACGGGATTGCAAATGGGAGCAGGCCCAGACTTCGTGGTAATGGCGCGATCACATCCTCTCTCCACCACGTCCTAGAAGTCAAACAAACAATCGGAAACCTCGAGGCAATCATGGTCTGTAAGCAGTGCAGTTCCGATAGTCTGAGCTTTACCAGCGAAGTTGCGATCCATTTTCCCGGACTGAAGGGTCTGGACAAGCCCGTTGTGTGGGTATTCCCAAAGCTCGTGGTCTGTTTGAAGTGTGGTTACACGCAGTTCACCATTCCTGAAAAGCAATTGAGGGTACTCATACAGGGCACTGCTGAGCGCGTAGCCTGAAAGCTTAGCGACGTTTGATTGTTGTAACCAGGCGATTACAACAGCTTGCCCCTTCTATTCGCCTTTTTTGAGGTTAGTGAGTGAAATTGATTCCATGACAATGTCGGCTCCTAGGTCCAAGTAAAGTTGGTGGTGCCTTAAACCAACCAACAGGCTCGGAGAAAAGGAGCCGAACGATGATCATTATAGGAGTCGATTTTCACCCCGAGTATCAAGAAATT
>DASRDJ010000050.1:0-11643 GCA_035652655.1 Terriglobales bacterium | reverse complement strand
CGCAGATAGCGATGCCAGAAAGAACAATGCCATCAGACCTACTCTGATCGTGTTTCGGTGCATAGTGCCTCTTTTCTCAGCCTTGAATTCAGACGGGAAATGTCCGGCCCAGTTCGCTCCCGCCTCTACATGCCAGTACTTTTCAAGCTTGGTGAATGTGGTGGGTTGTACCAACGCACTCAATGTTCGTCACAGACGATGCCGAATGAAACTGTGCGAACTACCAGTAGGGGACGCCGCGAGTTCTTCGACACACCACCGCGTCGCGGGACCATTCAGGAACAGGCATGATCTCTGGAATCAGCGCGAAGGGCGAGGGCTGCTTTACAGTCTGCGACAGCACCACTGGGTCAAAGCAATCGCGACAGCGCGGTCAATCCGACGTATCCACTAAAGATCGTTGACGCTAACAGACGATTACACTCATACGGAACCGCTACTTACAATGATCCAGGTCCGGCAGTCGCAGTAACCGGCGACGATAGTCCGGCTTAACCTTTGGCTTGCCCATGGCGACGGCCTCCCCATGCCGCAGGATGGGAATACGGCAAAAGGCATGAGCTACGCAAGCAGCTGTCGCCGGTATTCCGGGTGGGGTTTTGAGCGCTATCGCCAGATTGGGTCAGTTAACTATCGGAAGTGACCACAATGGCGTCGAAATCCCTTGCCCTCACTGCCCTGGAGCAATGCCATTCATCTTCCAAGTCGGTAGGGGTGCTGATCTGGCTCAGCGCGCTTCCCCCACCCCCTGAGAAGGTACGTGCCGGCAGAACCGTATGCCCACGTAATGTTTAACTAGGTTTCGTCTGGCACAAGTGGTAGTTGTAAAGACCCGCGCCAAGGGAGCAATCTCAATTCTAGCTGTAGAACTCCCACATGTCGGCCATACGTGTACTCGTAGTAGAGGATTTCGCGCCCTTTTTGCAGGTTATCCGCTCGGTGCTGGCGGAAAGGCCGGACTTGCAGGTCATCGGCGAAGTAGCCGATGCTTGGAAGGGGTTCAGAAAGCGGAACTACTGGAGCCGGATCTGGTCCTCCCTGACATCGGACTCCCCACACTGAATGGAATCGAGGCCCCTCGAAGATTCGCAAACTTGTCCCGGAATCCAAGATAATCTTCTTAACCCAAGAGTCTTTCGGTGAGGTGGTGCAAGAAGCGCTCGGATTGGGGGCTTGGGGTTAGGTTGTAAATACAAGGATCGCAACTTCTAGCTGCTGTGGACTCGTTTCTTGACGGCAGACAGTTTGTCAGCGCCGGATTGGTGATGCAGAACATCAACTGAGCCAGCAGCGCTCACGCTGACGTAGACGACGCGTTTTCCTTCAATAGTCGCGTTTCGCTTTCAGGAACGGTAAAACCCGCGAGCGTCGACTTATTCTTGACGAACTCAAACCCTCCCTTTCACCCCGGATGTCGTCGGCAATAGCTCTTTTAAAACCGCCCCCATGCCACCTTCCCCCACAGTGCCAAGATCTCGTGGCGCCCGCCAAGAACCGGCCCGCGGAGCAAGGCGACCTGCCTGATACCGCTTATCGGTCGCGAACCGACTCATGGGTGACGCTGGTGATGAGCGCGGAGGGAATGTCTAGCTGGGTTGCAGCTTCGTGAGGAGACGTGGTTCTTAAAGTCTGTGCCGGGTCGGACTCCGGAAGCAGAGCTCCCGATTGTGGTTCCGATTAGGCAATTTTGCTCGGTAGCCCGAAGCTCCTGGCGAAGTGTCCTATAACATTGACAATTGAACCAGATGAGGTGAAAATGCATCGTTGACGTAGGCGTCAGCGTTTCCTCCCCCGGGCCCAGTCCTTTGGCCTGCCGTCCCAAAAAAGTTTGAAGGCTCCCAAGTCCTTCGATCAAAGACACAAGGAATAAAACATGCAGTGTCACCGTTGTGCACACGCGCGCCGTGCTGTGCGAAAGATGGTACTTGGCCTGTGCGGGTTAACGTTCCTCATGGCGATTCTGTTTGGGCAAACGGGGTTTGCGCAGACGAATCAGCCGTTAAATTTTGAAAATAACTATTTCGTAACCGGCGATTACGTCGTCTCGGGCGTGGGCCTGCGCGGACTTGGAGTGAACGGTTTTGCAAAGCAACAGTTCACCATGCCGGATGCGAATTCGGTTCCCGCCACGGGCGTCCCTACAGGGGCCGATATTGTCGCAGCTTTCCTCTACTGGGAAACGGTTGAGAGTTCGCAGACAACGTTTGTCGGACAGAACGGATTTTTCAGGCCAGTGTTTGCTAACGGACCAGCAACGGGATATCCGATTACCGGTGTAGTGCTGGGGAATCCCAATGCCCCGGTGTCCTGGAGTTCGGGCGGTTGCTCGGGGAGTTCGCAAGGTTCCAAGACCATGCGCACGTACGCCGCAGATGTAGGTCGGTTTTTGCCGCAGGATTCCCAGGGAAATATTCTAGCGAACGGCAGATATGAGGTGAGCCTTGCCGATAGCGGAAGCAACGGCGGCGGGGCTCCGCTGACCTTGGGCGCCACCCTTATTATCATTTATCGCGCCATCACGCCTTCGCTACCCCTGACCTCGGTTGTCATCTACGACGGTGCTTTTGCTCCGGCCAACGGTTCCTCGAGCATGGCGCAGACCATGCAGGGGTTCTACCAGGCGGCATCTGGTCCGGTTTCCAAGCTGACACACATCGTCGGCAACGGCCAGAGCAATAAGTATGAGACCGTGTCTTTCGACGGCGTGCCCCTACCTTCCCGATACGGAAACCTGCCACCCTTCCCCGGCTATTACAACGGGTCTTGGGACAACCCGACGTGGCGTCTTACCGCCGACAGTAATCCTGTTAACCCTGTGCAGGCTAACGATGCTTCAGCGACGACCACGGTGTCGCCGAGTTCCTCGAACAGCGGCTGCGTGTCCTGGGGCGCTGTCATTGTGAGCACCACCGTTCAGAACAGTGACAACGATGGCATTCTCGATGTGTGGAAACAGAAGCAAGGATACTGCGATGCTTCGATCAACGAAGGCGCGTGCACCACTACAGATCCCTCCTGGGTATCGCTTCCCGGAGCCACGTCAGGGAATAAGGATCTGTTTGTACAGCTTGACTACATGTGCAGCATCGTCAATACCGACGGTACTTGTAACACGACCAACGGCTATTCCTTCTATCCGTCAGCGAACGCGCTAACCATGATGACGAACGCGTTCTCGCCCCAGGAGACCAACCTACACCTGATTCCAGGGAATCCGGGATACCCGGCCGCACTCGCCACCGGTGCGATCCAGGAGCAAACCTGCACCGATTCGAAGGACTTGCAGGGGAATCCGGTGCTCTGTGAATACCCAAACCAGCCCGGACTCGTTGGCTGGAAGGCAGGGTTTGAGGTTCTCAAGAACCAGCCCCTCAATTACCCGGACGAGACCTCCTGTGAGCAGGCCCTCAACGGCCCGTGCATACGGCGCTTCCAGCATGGGCGCAAGGACAGCTATCACTATGCATTGTTCGCGCACGCCGCCGGCCTGCCCGAGTGGGGTCTGCAGGGTGGCAGCCTGACCAGCGTGGTTGCCGCCGGAAACACGGTTACGTTCACCACATCATCCCCACACGGCCTCAAGGCAGGGACGGATCGCGTAACCATTACCGATGCCATCACCAATCCCAGTCTGAACGGGACTTACATGGTCCAGACTGCCAGTGGCAACACTTTCACCATACAAATTCCTACGGCAACCAGTGCGACCTATAGCCAGTCCACTGATCCGTGGTTTGCCGTGGCGTCAGGCCGAATCCGTTCAACATCCGGTGTGTCCGATATCGGCGGCGGAGACTCTCTCGTCACCCTAGGGCTCTGGGGAGCTGCAGGGCAGACCGATCCCGTGCAAGCCGGCACGTTCATGCATGAGTTGGGACATGCGCTAGGCTTGACGCACGGAGGACTCTTTTATGACACACCGGGCAGCTACGCCGCTACGCTCGAGCCCAACTGCAAACCGAATTATCAGAGTGTCATGAGCTACCAATTCCAGGTCGATCTCCTGGGAAATGGTGTCTTGGATTATTCCGAGCAGCAACTGAGCACGCTGAATGAAAACGGCTTGTCCGCCGCACTCACCACCGCAGACGGATCGGCGCCCGCATACTCGACGACAAAATGGTATTCGGCTGTTCCGCCTGGTGGAGTCGGTTCACCCGCTAAGTCCCATTGCGATGGCACGCCACTGTTACCGAACACCGATCCGAATCCCACGATGTACGTGGTAGAGGGCGCTGCTGACCCAATTTTGCCGGTGTCGGCGTGGGTGAGCGGCTCGGATGTCAATTTCGACGGGAGCATCAGCGCGACCTTACGCGGCTACAACGATTGGGCGAACCTTGACCTCCGCCAGGTTGGGGCTACCGGCAGTGAGGTATTTGGAGGTGGCAAACTCACCGTGGGGACTGGCAAACTCACCGTGGGGACTGGCAAACTAACGGTCGGGACCGGCAAACTCACAGTCGGCGCCGGCAAACTCACAGTCGGTACCGGGGTCGGGGACCTTACTTTCGAGACGGCGAACTCGTTCGTCCGATCCCCTCGAAGCCTGACGGCGGCGCAGACGACGCCGCCGCGTTACATACAGCTAAATTGGGGCGCGCCAACCTTCGGACAAATCGGATCGTACAACATCTATCGCTCGACGAACGGGGCGACCGCCATGTTGCTTAACTCGGTTGCTGGCAATTCGCTTACGTTCACGGATACGAATGTATCCTGCGGCCCCACTTACTCGTATTTCGTGACCGCGGTGCTTGCAAACACGACTCCGCCACAGGAAAGCGTACCGTCTGACACCACGTCTGCGATACCGACCTGTGCGTCGACCTCCACGACCGTGACTTCTTCGGTGAACCCGTCGATTTACGGGCAGTCGGTTACATTCATCGCGACAGTGGCTAACACCTCCGGGAATACGGCCACACCAACCGGCTCTGTTCAGTTCTCCCTGGATGGCGTGCCATTTGGAGCGCCGGTGCCACTATCCGGGTCGGGAGCTGCGGCCACGGCCACAAGCGGTGCGACAGCCACCCTGAGCGTCAGCGGCTCGCCACACACCATCAAAGCGGTGTATACGAACACCGACGGAAGCTTCAGTGGCAGCTCTGGGACTATGAGCCAGACAATCAACCCAGCACAGACTTCCACAACTGTGACTTCCTCGGTGAACCCGTCGGTCTACGGGCAGTCGGTTACCTTCACTGCGACGGTCGCTAATACGTCTGGGCCAGCAATCAGCACGGCCACACCAACCGGCTCCGTTCAGTTCTCTGTTGATGGCGGGGCCTTCGGAGCACCACTGCCTCTATCCGGATCGGGAGCTGCGGGGACGGCCACAAGCGGTGCAACACTCAGCCTGAGCGTCAACGGCTCGCCACACACCATTAGAGCGGTGTATACGAACGCCGACGGAAACTTCAGCGGAAGCTTTGGAACTCTGGGCCAAACAGTCAACCCAGCGCCGACCTCCACGACCGTGACTTCTTCGGTGAACCCGTCGATCGTCGGGCAGTCGGTTACGTTCACTGCGACAGTCGCTAATACCGCTGGGGCAGCGATCAGCACAGCCACCCCAACCGGCTCCGTCCAGTTCATGGACGGGACGTCGTCCCTCGGAGCGCCGCAAATGGTCAGCGGTGTGGGCACAGCTACGCTGACTACCAGCGCGCTTACGGCGGGCACCCATCCGATTACCGCCGTCTACACCAACATCGACGGCAACTTCAGAGGCAGCACGTCCGCCAGCTTCAACCAGGTCGTGAAAGACTTCACCATCACTGCTATGCCGACCGCTCAGACCATCTCCTCGGGACACCAGGCGATCTACAGCGTTACCGTAACCCCGATCAGTGGCCTGACTGGTACGATTGCCCTGTCTTGCGGTGGGGTACCGGCCAATTCAACATGCTCGGTCTCTCCCGCAACAGACAATTTGCGGGGTGCGCCGGTCGCGTCGACAGTGACGCTGTTCGCGAACAAGAACGTGAATCACGGGACGTTCACGCTGACCTTCACCGGGACACTTGTAGGCGGCAACCTCACACACAGTACGACCGTTCAACTCACGGTGAAGTGAAACTCTAAAAATCTGACATTGAGCTTAGGGGCGGGATCTACAAGATCCCGCCATTTTTTCGAAACGAGGAAAAGAAAACGGCCGGAAGGATGGCAACTTGAGGCATTCTAGATGCCCCTTGAAATCCGCGACGACGCAAGGTCTCCCGACCTTTACGTTTTGTCTGGATCACTGGCGAAGGCGGCGGCGAATGTCAGCCAGCGACGGATCTTCCCCGGCTTTGGCGCGGATGTCCAGATACGTGCGATAAGGTTCTGCGAATCCGGGACTCTTGAGGCCTTCGCGCACACGCCCCTGGTAATAATAGATGGGTGGGAAATACGCGAAGGTTGGGGTGCTGTCCTGGAAAATCTCCAGCGCTTCGCCCCTCCGCTTCATGCAGCGGTCAAACTCTGAATCAGCCTCGACGAACATTCCGGCCTCCAGATACGCGCGTCCCAGCTCGAAGTGGCCAATCCAGGTATCGACCAGCTGGTTGGCATTGGTGAACATGTTGAGGACTTCGTTCTTGTCTCCACGTTGCAATGCCAGATCGCCACTAATGATTTTCGCGTAAGCTTGAGTCTCGGGTTGGATCTCGGAGGCCAAGCCGTCGGCCAGTTTTTTCGCTCTGGCGATTTCCCCGGCCTCGAGCAAGGCTCGCGCTGCCAGAACCCGCACCGGCACAGACTGGCTGAGAGCCACAGCCTTGGTAGCAGCAGCGACCGCCGGGGCCTTTTGTCCGCGCAAGATCTGTATTTGAGCGATACCAGCAAGTTTCTCAGCGGCGTTGTCCGCGTTCTTGGCGGCCATGTCGGCGGCTACACCCTGCTCAAGCGTTTGCACCGCATCTGCGTAACGGCCCTCATAAGAAGCGACATCCGCCAGGCCAGAGGCGGCCAAAGAAGCACCCAGCGCGTCTATCTTTTCCATGGTGTGATAGGTTTCGGCGGCTTTGGACATCTGACCTAACCCCTGTTGCGCCTCCGCGAGAGCGAGATAAGCCTGGGATGAGGGATTAAGTTTCAGCGCAGTCTGTGCTTCAAGTTCGCCGGTTGTGAAATCCCCGTCGTAGGAACTGTAAAACGACAGAACCACCCTTTGTACTGCGCCTTTTGGAACAATTTCGACTGCCCGTTTGGCCGCCGTGACTGCTTCGGGGATTCTGCGCACACTTAAATAACAGGCGGCGATATTGGCCCATGCTGAATCGTCGGCGGGAAAGCGTTTGACGAGTTCGCCGTATTCTTCAATGCATTTGGGATAATTAGACGTCGCGAAATAGTAGAGGCCACGCACCCGGTAGCGTTCCCGCTCCGTCATACGGTCCACGTGTGCCATCGCCAGTTTCACATACTTCTCGGCATCCTGTGTTTTGCCAAGATTTCCATACGCCGAGGCCATTCCCCCATAGGCACGCGCAAAGTTCGGATCCAGGGCGATGGCATTGGAAAAGGACTGGATGGCTGCTTCCGAATTCCCAGCCAACAACTGCCCCATCGCAATTCCATACTGATGCACAGCTGGCAAGGACGAGGTGGTGAAGGCTCCAGCAACCTCCGCGAGCTGCGCCGACTCGGATGTGGTATCGCCGAGCGCCTTGCGAATCGGAGCAGCGACTTTGGGAATATTGAGCAGGAGTTCGTCCTTGTTCGCCGCGTTGACATTGGCGCTGGTAAGCGTTTTTCCCGTAACCGCATCGACCGCTTTCACCGATACGGTGTAGCCGCCGCCGCTGTTAGTCAAAGAGCCAGTTAGGACCACCGGGACACCCTCGTTAACAGCAACCAGTCGAGCGGCATTTTCATCCAGCTTGCCGGTAGCATTGGGCAGCTTAGAGGCCAACTGCCGTGCGGTGCCTCGGTTGTAAGCGTTGATGAAACTCGCTCCCTCTAGGGCGACATTGAGCATCGGTTCGAGGGTGTCATCGAATAAGCTGTCATGAGTATTGTTCTCGAAATCCGCTACCAGCACCGAAACCGGCGCATGAGCAACGGCGCCTGTGGGTCCGAGAAGCTTATTTCGAAAGAGGAAGCCCGTGACGGCGAGAATAAGCAGCGTGGTGACAGCGCCTACCAGCGGCCATGGAATATCCCTTGCCCATGGTCGTACGTCGGGGAAACGCAAAGCCGCGGCTGCGCCCTTTTCCTGCCACTTGTCCAGGGCGGCGATAGCTTCGTCAGCACTCTGGTACCGCAACTCGGGTTCGAGCTCCAGACACTTGGCAACCATTGAGTTGAGGGACCGAGGAATCGCATCGTTATGGGTTGAAACCGGGGCCGCCTGCTCGCGACTACGTTTGAGAAGACTTGCTACCGCACTATCGGCCTCGTATGGCATTTTGCCGGTGAGCAGTTCGTAAAAAATCAAGCCAACGGTAAAGATGTCGGAGCGCGCATCCAGGCTCTTGGCCAGCGCTTGCTCTGGCGACATATATTCCATCGTGCCGACCATCATGCCGGTTCGAGTCATTCCGTCACTGGCAACGGTACGTGCGAGACCGAAGTCCATGACCACGACGCGACCGGTTGCATCCTGCATGATGTTGCCCGGCTTCAAGTCACGATGGATGATGCCCACGCGGTGAGCAGCGGCCAGGCCACTCAATACCTGGACAATGATGTCGACCGCTTCGTTGACCCCGAGCCTCCCTTGTCCAGTCAGTGCTTGGCGCAGGTCTTTGCCGTCCACATACTCCATCGTGATGAACTTCAGACCCTCCGCGTCCCCCAAGTCATATATGCGCACCACGTTGCGATGAGTCACCTTGCTCGACAGCAAAATCTCTTGTTTGAAGCGTTGCAAAATATCGGGATTGGATGCTAGCTCGGGTCGGATAACCTTCAAGGCCACAAGCCGATCGAGTTCTCGGTCTTTGGCCTTGTAGACCGCGCCCATGCCACCTTCCCCCAAGACCTCGAGAATCTCGTAGCGACCGGTCAGGAGCATGCCGGGTATTAGCACAAATTGTGCAGCACGGGACCCGGAGTTCCGGCTTTGGGCAACCTCTCCTGCGGGGGGCGTGCCGCGGGGATTATCGAAGTCGATGAGGGTTGGCGAGTCTGATGGCGACGAGTCGGTGTTTGAACCCGGATGGAATCCGATGTCTACCGCAGTGGGACTGTCCTCCCGGGGTGGAACGAAAGGTTGTCCTGGAGCGCCGCTGCCGGAGGCGATTCCTCCCTTTGCGGTCGATTTGTCCGTATCGTCTGGATGAGGAAGGTCTTTGGGCACCATAGAGTGCTTCGGGCCGGGCTGCCGGTACTTGGCCTACACCGCCCGGCATTCGAGGTCCTCAGGGGGGAAGGTCTCTATCCGTCGTGTCGAGGAGTATACAACGACATGCTCATACGTAGAAAACGAAAGCCAGGATCGCGACCCAGCAGCGTTCGGACGGACGGCGCGGTTGAATTTGGGAACGGCGATAACGGAGGCCGACCGACGCGCAAAACGGCACCCTCCAACGAGCGGGATTGACCCTGTTTCACGCGCCGTGAATCTTCTAGAGTCTTGCACGAATCCAGATTCGGCGCTTATCGCGTTCTTTGACTCATTCTGCTGTATAAGCTCGTCGCAGTCCTGGTGCAAACGGGCTAAGAGGTTGCATGTAGTCAGAAGTCCATGACCGGTGTGAAAATGCAGTTTATTCGCCCTTCAGAAGACCTTGCGTGAGAGTGCCGATTCGCCGTACCTACGTCGTGCATCCGCCGTATTGCAACAGTTCAGATACAAAGAATAAGCTCTCTGTTGATGTCTCAATCCATTGCGATAGGTGGTTTCCATGGCCGAAACTAAATTATCCACGGCCGGCAAGCCCGTCGAGCCGATGCTAGAGCACGAAATTCGCATGCGCGCGTACGACATTTATGAGCGACGCGGATCGCTAGACGGACATGCGCTCGATGACTGGCTTCAGGCAGAGTACGAAACACTACGCCAGCGAGGGACTGTCGGTCTGGCAAAGCCGACCGCGCGGGCCTATCGATGATTGTGCATCGCTCCTGCGGAGTATTTGAAGTTCGAAGCTTGGAGGATGCGCTCGGAGCCACGTGCGCTCGTCGAGCCACTGTTTCGTGCTCCGATTGTGGCGTCTCGCTGTGTTCAGGCCATACTGAACAATGTGATTTGTGCCGAGACTTCTTCTGTCCGACCTGTCTTTCGTTTCATAGTTCAGAGCACTCGAAGTCCCCACAGACACAGTCCCGCAAGATAATTCGCAAGAGCGCTTGAACAAGTTGCTCGCATTCTGACAAAGCTCTGTTGAGCACACGGGAGTTTCTCGCTTGATCCGGATGGGATTAGGTAAGGTCGCAGCAGCTTGCCTGTTTAGCAATGCCACGATTTAGATGCAGTGATTCTGATGGGGGCCCGTATGCAGCTTTATCGCCGTTTGCGGGAACTCGGGTCGGGTACTGGTTTTGTATGGAAAAAGCTTTAGCTTGGCTCAACTAAAGTGTCGGGAACACCCGTAGCCAATTATTTCCAAGGACAGAAATTCTTTTACCTCTTTTGCGCTTTTCTCCACTTCGCCCACCGTGCCTTCTGGGCCGCACGAATACGAGCAATAGCTGCTGGAGAAATTCGACGCCTTGTACGCCTCGCTATTGAGACAACTTTCGTTCCTTTGACCTTTGCCCATCGTGCGCGCTGGGCAGCCGCAACTCGAGCGCGTCCTGCTGCTGACATGGTTCCGCGCCGATTTCCGTTAGTCACGCCTCCAAGAGCAGCCAATGCTGCGCTCACATGCTGAAGTTGGGAGCTTAGACGTATTTGTTCTTTCTTCAAGTGATTCAATGTTGCCGTTAGCGTTTGCATTTCACAAGTCTAACAAATCTCCAATATTTACTGTTCCAGCGTCGATTCAGTGAAAGTTTGTTCGGGAAGAAATAGTAGTTCTTCAGACCTTAGTCGTCAGGTCCTTCTTCTTCGGACATGATCTCAAAGACAACACCACCTCCGTTAAGGCCTCCCCCGGTGGTCGTGCCGTAGAGATTGCCCTCGTGGTCGAGGATAACGCCAGCTAACAGAAGGTCTCCGTCGCTAGCTCCGTTATAGCTGTGCAGAACTGTTTCCGTCCAGCCCCTGTCCGACAGTCGCTTCGAAGCAATAATTGGGCGCATGGAGGAATTGGAAGCACTAGGGGCTCGCCTCGAGCAGCGAAACTCGAAAACTGGGAGATGCGCTCGGCAAACTCAAGCGCCTCCGAGATCTGAGCTTGGATCGCCCCGCTTAGCGCACTGTCGTGGACGGGGTGTTTCGGCTGATATGCCCAGAGGAAGCAAACTATGACTTTTCCGTGATTTTCACAACATCGACGTGACCTTCCTCCCGAGTGCTCTCCGGTCGAACGCGAGCAATCCTGTATCCACCAATATCTTCTCCAACGTTCAGGCGATGGCTATCCAGAAACGGTTGCTGTCCCATTGACTTCACCAGTGACGCTATCGTGCAGGACTAATCGGTAGGTCGGCCAATCGGATGTCATTGCACGTCCCCTTCAGGTCTGCCTCTGCCACCTCGCCTCGCACCCGCCTGGATCAGGGACATTAACAACAAAATTCCAGCGCCGATGGCTCGAACGTGCT